>JAZDLQ010000047.1:0-23760 GCA_043801855.1 archaeon
CTAGCTGTCAAAAAAACAGATGCACTCTGGAAAGAGAGTCTAAACATATCTAAAGATATACAGGATGCCACAGAACTTCTTATCTCAGCACTGATTTATAAGACTCAGTTTATTTTACCAGCGTAAGTACCCATCATCGGAAAAGACAGAAAAGAAAACAATTAGAGCAAGTATTTCAACAAACAAAATATATTTAAACCTTGAAGTGATTAACTCACTTAATTACTATGAGCAAATATTTCGTTAAAAAAGTATATACAACAGTAACACTCTATTTTTTTCTCCTAACTTTCTTACAAGGATGTGGCACGTCAAACCCATCGACTACACCATCGCCCGCAACTATAGAAAAAAAGGAATATATCATATTAACAATGACTCCTGAAGACCAAACAAATCCAAAAGTGTACGAGCTTAATCTTGGCTTAGATGATTCAGGAATTGATATAGAATCAATTATTATAAATCCTATTTTAAAAAAGCTTTATGTTGTTGATAAAGCAGAACGCATTGTAAAGATTTTTCAACTAGAAGAAGTAGGAATAAAATTTGATAATCCAACGCCACCTTACACCATGCCATACTGGACATGTGAAAATGATAAAAATAAGTTACAGCCAGAAATTATTACTGAAGCATATATTGTTAATATTGAGCTATCTCAAAAATATAAAGATGAAAGACTCAAAGAAGATAATAGTTTCCCAATAGATGATTATGATACCTCTGATACAGACTGGAAAGATCCGATTACTTATATACTTGCTTCTCCGAATGGCTGTACACTAGGTTCAACCATTCATCCAAGGTATAATGCACCAGGAACTGCAGGCTGCACCTCATTAAGCATTGAAAATTTAAAGTGGCTCTTTAAACTTAAAAAAGGGATTCATCATATATATAAAGAAGACGGAGCGCGCTGGAAAGTCACATATATAACAGATCCACTAGTAGAAATAATTGATAAAAACAGAAAAGTAGAATATGATGAAATAACTAAGTTTAGTCAAGATCCAATGGCTTTTTTTATAAGAAGAAAATATTCTGAAATCGAGAAAAAAATAAGAACACCAGGTATAAGTCAAGAAGCAAAAAATGAAGCCAGCAGAGCGTTTTTAAATATCCTACAGACAAGATCTCAAACCACAGAACATCAGGAAAATTTAAATTTTATATTAGAAAAGAATGCTTACTATGACTATGAGATATTTTCAACTTTTTTTCCATCTCTTATTTCTGGTAATAAGATTCAACACTTAAAAGATCTAAAAAAAGACTATTCTCCTGAAAGCCCTAAATTGCATGACGTGCCGCCTTCTCCTCCTCAAACACAAAATACGCCTGCTCCTGGATTAGCTAGTGAGATTTGCAGAACAATAAGAATAACAGTGAATAGTGGTAACACTTTATTTTCAATATATAATTCAAATGCTGAACTTAAAAAATATTTTAGCGATCGTGAAAAGTTCTATACTGTTTTTGAAAAACAGACACAAAAAAACAGGAATAATGTTAATCCAGACACATACACCCTTACATTCAATATTAATACATTAGAAGCCTGTACCCCTTAATTTTTTTCTTAGATAAATTAGAATTTTAATAAATAATCACATTGCCTCTAATTTCTTAACCCTTTCTTCAATTGGAGGATGAGTCGAAAAAAGGTTAGCAATCGAATCTTTCCTAAATGGAGTCGATATAAAAAGGTGCGCTGTTGCCTTGTTGGCATTATCAACTAATGGATCTGGGTCTTTTGCGATTTTTTTAAGCGCGCTAGCAAGGCCAGGAGGATATCTTGTCAGAATTGCAGCGCCAGCATCGGCAGCATACTCCTTTTTTCTGGATATTGCAAGCCTTATTAGCTGAATAAATATTGGTGCAAGAATTGCTGTTGCTAGTCCAACAAGTATAAGGATTAGTTGCAATTGACCGCCTTTTTCAGACCTTCTTCCGCCTTTTCCTCCCCATAGAAAACTTCGAAGTAAAAAGTCACTT
The DNA here is from genome assembly GCA_043801855.1 of archaeon. Lineage (GTDB taxonomy): Archaea > Nanobdellota > Nanobdellia > Woesearchaeales > GW2011-AR15 > CAYTWW01. Next base: position 1,999 of record JAZDLQ010000047.1, read on the forward strand.
AGAAGAGTAATTACTCCTACAAGAACAGCTACTAAAAGCATGTATTTTACATCATAATTTTTTATATGGCTCATCTCGTGGGCAACAACACCTTCAAGCTCTTGCCTGTTCATTTTTTCAAGAAGGCCTGTTGTCACAGTGATTGACGCTTTATCAGGTGATATTCCTGTAGCGAACGCATTAAGGGCTGAATCATCAATAACATATGCTTTTGGTGTTGGTATTCCTGCTGCAACAGCTAATCCTTCAATTGTATGAAAAAGATAAGGGTATTCTTTTTTGGTGACAGGCCTTGCACCAGACATGGAAAGAACCATCTGGTCGCCTGCTGAATACATTATTGCGATATAGATTACAGCGACAATAACTGATGCTACAACACCAAATACAACATTATCATAGACTAAGCCTATAATTGCCCCTAAAATACCGATGAAAACTATAAAAAATACAGTCAGAAGCCCAGAAAATAAATTGTTATTTCTTACTTCTTCAAACATAGATAGCTTCTGCATATATTTTCACCTAGTTAACAATAAAAAAATAGAAAAAATTAAAATTTTACCTTAACGTTCTGCTTCTCCTCATCAGGTGCTGTAAAAAAATCTTTTTTAACAAAAGTAAGCATTCCTGCAATAATATTTGTTGGAAAAAGCTGGATTGTTGTATTATATCTCATAACTGAATCATTATAGTGCTGTCTTGAGTAAGCAATCTTATTTTCTGTTCCTGCCAATTCTTCCTGTAATTGCATGAAATTTTCATTTGCCTGAAGTTTTGGATAGTTTTCAGCAACAGCAAATAAGCTCTTTAATGTTGAACTTAGCATGTTGCTTGCTTCTGCTTTTTTGTCAACTGTTTTAGCTTCCATAACAGCTGCTCTTGCCTTTGTTATATTCTCAAGCACTTCTTTTTCGTGCTTCATATAGCCTTTTACTGATTCAATTAGATTTGGAATTAAGTCAAATCTTCTTTTTAACTGGACATCAATCTGTGCCCATGCATTGTCAACCTCATTTTTAATCGTTACCAAGCCATTGTAGGTAAAGACAAGCCAAAGTACAACTACAGCCACAACAGCACCCAAAATTATTAACCATAACATTTTATTCAACCTCCCTATAGACTAATAATCTATATTTACTAGGTAATAAGCATCTGATTTAAAAAGATTTAGTTTTATACCAAGGCTTCTGACCGAATATGACTAATTCTCGTATAGAGCATTAATAATTTATTTACCTTTTGTTTATTCTCTACTGTTTATTTATACACAATATTCATTAGCACTTATATGAGACCAATGAAGCATATGACTTTACATAAAGGCATGCAAATATTTATATTTCTTTTCGATATTAATCTGAGTATGGAACAATCTCATTTTAATGTATTTGAGGAACAAAGGCGTATCCTATCTCTTGCATCAGAAGAAAATAAGACAAAATATAGGATTTTATTGTATAGTCAATTGACATTATTTTTACTAGCGATCGCCTCTATTGGCTATGGCTCATATTTAACAATCAAAGCCTCTTCCTTTGATGATATCAATGTTCATTGGCTTCTCTCTGTAGCGGTCATCATTGTTGGAGTAATGCTGAAGATTACGAAGAATATTATAATGAAGCGAGAAGAAATTCTAAAACAAATTCCTAGTTCCCAGCTTAGTGAGGCAGATAGAGCTATACTAAAAAATGATCAGATTAATGAAAAAGAGCTTGTTCAGGATGAGAAGGATTTAGAGCTAGTAAAGCAAAATCTATAAGCGCTTTCATTGGTTTTTAGTATTAATCAAATGGGTTTTTTGTTCTTAAAAAAATCAATATTTTGCATGTGAAATTTAATATAACTATAACTTTTAACCATGCTAAATAGATGAATAAAAATAATAAAAGTTTGTATATTAAAAAGTGAACCTACTAGCGCAGAACAAAAAACCGTAACATATTAATAGTAGTATCCACATTGTATCCTATTGTAATAACAAAAATTTAAAAAAAAGGGGTGAGGCGAGGTGTCAAAATGATAGTTAAAGACGAGTTTTTAAGCAAACTTAGAAGATATTTTAATCTTAATTTATATGAAGTGAAAATCTGGACTGCTCTTTTATCAAGAGGAGTCTCAACAGCAGGAGAATTATCTGACATAGCTAATGTTCCAAGGTCAAGAAGCTATGATGTTTTGGAGTCACTTGAGAAGAAAGGTTTTGTTATAATGAAGCTTGGAAAGCCAATCAAATATATCGCTGTTCCTCCAACTGAAGTTGTTGACAGGGTAAAAAAGAATGTAAAGCAAGAAGCTGATGAATCAATTAAAAAGCTTGATACTTTAAAAACAACCGATGTATTGCAAGAACTTAATTCTTTGCATACACAGGGCGTTGAGATGATTGAGCCATCTGACTTATCAGGAAGCATAAGGGGAAGACATAATTTATATAATCACCTTGAACTAACAATTAAAGGCGCTGAGAAAAGCGTAATAATTATGACTACAGCTCAAGGATTAATGAGAAAAATTGAAGGCCTAGGCCCAACATTTGAGCAGATTGCAAAAAGAGGAGTTAAAATAAGAATTGCTGCTCCAATTACAAAAGAAGCCCTTCCAGCAGTTAAAGAGATATCAAAACATGCTGAAGTAAAAAACTGCAAGACAAAAGCTAGATTCTGTGTTGTTGACGGTAAAGAAGTTGTCTTTATGGTGCTGGATGATGCTGAAGTGCATCCAACTTATGACATAGGTATCTGGATTAACGCACCTTTCTTTGCAAACACACTAGAAGAATTGTTTGATCTTGCATGGAAAGACATGAGTGTTTTAGCAGAAGCTAAAAAACATTAATTTTTTTTCTTTTATTTTTGAGTCCAATTTGTCAATTCTATTATATTCCCGCCAGGATCAGTTGCATATGTGAAAGTCAAAGTTCCACTTTTAAATTCCTTGCTCACAACTTCTCCAAACTTATTTCCCCCATATGAAATCATTTTATCTAACATCGCTTTCATATCATCAACTTGAAATGCAATGTGCCCGTATCCTTGTTTGTTTGCTGCAATAGATGCGTATGAACATATTTTGTAGCCATTTTTTTTCACCTTTTTAGCCTTTAACCATATTACTTACACCAAATTTATTTTTAGTAGCTTAATTTATACCTAAGTAATGCAGCAACTCCTCCCAAACCATCCAGTTTTTTGCCGCCGTCATGGTCAGAACTTATTATATGGACAAAGCCATTCATGTTATCTGTTTTTTTCATGAGTGTGTCAAGTGCTGAAAAGTCATTATCCTGCCTTTTTTTAAGAATAAGGCCATCAGTTACAAGAATGTCTGATACTGCTCCGGCAGCAACTGCTTCATAAACCTCATTAAAGCCGTATGCAACTGCCCCTTCTTTAGATATTTCAGATAATAATTTTTCAATAAGAACCATTTCTTTTGCAATATGCTCTTTTTTTAGCGCATCATGCACTTCCGGCCTTTTTATAAGCTCATTTATGCCGCTTTCACCCACATCAGAGCAGGAAGCAATGATTACTTTTGATCTGATACTGTCAGTTAATTTTTTCAGCAGATACTCTTTAAAAAAACCAGGCGATGCAATTATTATTGAACTAAAATTGTATTTCTTATCATAATCTTCAATTGCTGCCTTAATTTCGGAATAAAAATCATCTGCTTTTATGCCGGATTCTTCTTTTTTAGCTACATTGCCATGAATATTAGTAAGAGTAACAAATCCGTATTTTTTTAGAAGTGCAAAAAATGCATCTTCCCTATCATGTACTACTATTAGAATTTTTGAATTATTCTCTTCTTTTGCGTCATTAAGCTTATCTATCTGGTATTTCAAAAATTTCTCCTTTATAAGTTCAAAAACAGTTCCTTCTTCAATATTTATCGTGTGGTGGCTTCCATTAGGTATATCATCAGGGCCTTCAATAATTATTCCTGATGCCCTTAAGATGCTTGCGTATTTATGAAATTCTACCCGTTCTATTTTAACAGACAAAAAAACCGGCTTTTTGATGATTTCAGTGTCTGCGCCTGACTCTTTTCCAAGCTTTATTTTCCTAAAAGTCCTTGCTTTAATAATATCTTCTTCCTCTATAATATAGCTTAAGCTCCATAAATCATCAAGGTTTTCAACGGATAATTTTACGTACCCTTTTTGGAGGTTTTGCGACAATATTTTCATGACTGCAAAAAGAGTAAGATTTATATATATAATTAACTGTTTTGTTATCGAATGAAAATTGGTAAAAGAGGTCAGGCGCCAGGTCCTGCCAGCCAGGCAGCGCTTTTAATATTAGTAATCGGCTTTGCAATTATTATGTATATCCTAATGCTTCCACCTGAAGATAGGGCAGATCTTCTAGGAGAAAACAAATCCTATGTAAGTGACGGCATCCATAAAGAAAATATTACTGTCCTTGTTGTAAAAGAGCCAGGAACACTTGATTACCTTGCAAAAGATACAGTTGATATTGATATTCCTTCATTTAACCTTATGACTAAAACAAGTGCTGAAGTCCTGGTGTACTTTGATTCTATTTATATTAGAAAAAGCCTCTTTAATTATGCATACAGAAATATCAGTTTCCAGCTAAAAGACAATGAAAACATAGATAATTTTGTGCTATCTTTTGCTGCTAAAAAATTTAAGGGAATTCTCACAATCAAGCTGAACGGGAATATTATTCTAAGTAAAGAATTGTCTAACGCTAACCCTGAGCCACTGCAGCTTCCTGTCGATTATTTAAAAAAAGAAAACTTATTTGAGTTTGAAGTGTCAGGCCCTGGAACTAATTTCTGGGAATCAAATGAGTATATTTTGGAAAATGTAAAAATAACTGCTGATATAACTGATTTAACCGGCCAGGAAAACAGGGAAGAATTCTTAGTTTCAGGGCAGGAAAAAAGTCTTCTATTAAATGGAGTATTAACATTTGTTATAGATTGCACTGAAAATAATGTAATGCCAATTCATGTTTATCTTAATAATAAAGAAGTGTTTTCAGGCATACCTGACTGCGGAAGCAAAATGATCCTTCCAAAAATATCTGGAGATAGAATACTTGAAGGAACAAATACACTGCGATTCAAAGCTGACAAAGGAGTATATCTTCTCTATAATGTTAGGATACAGCTTAAGCTTGAAAAGCCAATTTATCCGACCTATTATTTTTCAATAGAAGAAGGAGATATGTTTACAAATACGCAAAACAAGAAAGGTGACCTTAATATCACCCTTACTTTTTCTGAGGGCGAAGAGTATAAAAAAGGCGAAATATGGCTTAACGGCTTTATTACCGAAATAGATACAAAGGAAAAGGTCTACACAAAAAAATTAAACCAATATGCAAGAAAAGGAAATAATGCTATTGAGATCAGGCCAAAAAAAGATAAGCTGGAAGTTGTTGAGCTTAAGGTAATTTATGCTGAATAAGTTCTTGGTAAAATAAGATGGCAGTAAGGGATGTTTTAGAAAGGGCAACCTCGAGCGAGGCTAAGTATTTTGTATTTCTCATTCTAATTATAGCTGTTCACTTATATGACGGCCTAATAATGCGTTTTTCAAGAAGCAGGGGAGATTTGATTTTTATAAGCGCATGGTATACGCTTGTAGCATTAATAGCTGCATTTATTATTTTCGGGCCAGAAGCTGGGTTTATGACAAAAGAATGGCTAAAAAATCTGCTTGCATGCCTTGCTGTTTCTGCTGTTGCTGTTTATATTCCTTTGATAATTTTTAATCTGGCAGCGCAATTTTTCCCTATTGTTGCTGAATCTATAATAAAAATAACTGCTGTTCTTTTTTTTAGCCCTGCCTGGCTTTGGTTTTTATATATGCATCAGGGAGTTCAGCAGTCAAAAGTTGTTGGCACTCTTCTTGCAATATATTTTGCCCTATGGCTTCTTGTTGTTATTCTTTCATTTTTCAATTATTCATCTATCGGAGGCAGCGCAAATTCATATAAAGCGCCAGTGTGGCAGGCAGCAAAAACAGTAATTGACTGGATAATTGCATTGGTTCTTTCGTTTTGGAATGCGCTAATTAATCTTCCTTTATTAATTGTAGGCGCCGGTGAAGATGTAGTTGCTGCGGCTACAGGAGATTATTATACAGGCCAGGTGGAAGAAGGAAAAGATGATAAGGATTTAGGTGTTTTTTTTGAAGATGTTATTGCATCAGACCCAAAATACCATGAGGGCGATCCTGTAAGTGTCTGGGCAACTCTTAGCGCAAAAACAGTTGAAGAGCCTATAGTGATTACTCTTTCATGCTATGCTTCTAATGGAAGCGATGAAACAGATTTAAAAATACAAGGGACTATTTATCCCGGCACTGTTAATGTCGACTCCTTTGAAGAGGCTTCAGTATCATGCGACTTTCCAGCAGGAGCTTTGCCAATTGGAGAATATAACATAATTCTGGCTGCCACATTTAACTTCAAGACAATGGCTTACCTAAAAACTTATTTCATGAACAAGGAGACTATTAGGGCATTAAGAAGAGAAAGTAAGGACATCTTCAAAGAGTACCCTGTTATTGAGCAAAAGCCAATTGCAATTTATACGCAAGGGCCAATAGGTATTGGCATTGAATCAAATGAGCCTCCAATTGGCATTTCAGCGACAGAGAACATTGAGCCTCTGCTTGGAGTTACAATCGATAACAAATGGACAGGAAAAATCGAGAGTTTTGATGAGGTTACAATTTTGGTTCCATCTTCCTTCAGTGTTGATACCTCTTCTTCTTCCTGTAATTTTGGAGAGGGCGGGTCAGAAAATGACTATCGCTCTTACACACTAAATGATCCAGGCTCAATAGTTGATATTGACTTATATAAGTCTTTTAAGTGTAGAATGGTGGTTGATGCGTCTGATCTTGACAACACACCTGTTACAATAAGATATGTAAAAACAACAGCAAGATACAGGTATACTATTGAAGATAGTACAGGAATTGCAATTGAGCCTATTGAAAATGTTTAAAAAAAATATAATTTTTGTTTTTTTGCAGCTTTTCTTTTTGCTAGGCTGCAACCAAGGCCAAAATACAGTTACAAATACAAAAACATTACAGGGAAACGAGGGATTAAAAATGGAAATAATTGCAAAAAATATCCCTGAAAATGCATATGAAAATGAAGACCTTGATATGGTAATAAAATTGACTAATAAAGGTGCGTATGATATTCCAGCAGCGGATTCTGTTCTTAAAATAACGCTTGAAAGAGGATACCTTGCTTTTGTCGGAGGAGACCACCTGGTAACTGACAGCTTTGCACTTGTAGGAAAAGAAAGGTTTACAAGGGTTGATGATATAATGCTAAAAGAATACCGGTTTATAACAGGAGTTCTTGATGAGCAAAGTAAAGTCCATACTTCTTTAATACTTGCAAGCGCATGCTATAATTACTTAACAAAAGCATATGCTGACGTGTGCATTGACACAGACATATATAATATTAAACCAATAGACAAAGTATGCTCTGCTAAGCCTGTCAGCCTTTCAGGAGGCCAGGGTGCTCCGGTTGCAGTAACTGGTGTAGAGCCAAGAATGCTTGCAAACGGAGATTATATAAGGCCTCAGTTCACAATTACAATAAAGAATGTAGATGAGGGAAGCGTGATTGAATACAATAAAATAAATACTGTATGCTCTTCAAGCAGCCTTACAAGAGACGACTATAACACAATAGATTTAGTTGAATTAAGATTTTCCGATTTTACTATTAATGATTTCACATGCGAGCCAACAAGAGACGGAAGATTTGTTGCAAAGCTAAAAAATGAAGAAGATAAGATAGTGTGCACATTAGGAGAAAACCTGCTGCCTAAATCAACTGTTACCTATGAGACACCCCTCTATATAGAACTAAGATATGGATATACACTATCAAAATCAACACAAGTTACAATAAATAAAGTCCCAACCTAGAAAGAATTAAATAATGAAGTGAGTTTAACTATTAAAAATGAGAAAAAATATTACACAATTACTGTTTGTATCTGTTGTTTTAGTCACTTTGCTTGTCACTTCCTGTACAAACGACAATTCTGGTGAAACTGGCAAAAAAGATTTGGATTTTAAAAAAGGGACAACAGGGTTAACAATGAGCTTTTTACCTGAGCTTCCGCCTGTGTCGCTATATAATACTTATCCATTGACTGTTATCGTAGAATATAGAAATACAGGAGCTTCTGATATTAACAACGGCGTGATTTATTTAACAGGATTTGACGAGAGATATATTCCATTTGATGTAACATCGCAAACAATTAGTGGGCTTGAAGGAAAATCCGCCAGCAATCCGGATGGAGTTTATCGTGAGATGGCTGAGTTTAGGGCCACTCAGGTAAATATTGAAAACCTTGAAAATATTGATTCTTTTCAGCAGATAATCAGGGCAACTGCATGCTATTTGTATGCATCTAGTGCCTATCCTGTTGTTTGCATAGATCCAAGCTATGGCAGAGGAGTTGTCACTAAAAAAATATGTGAAATAAAGCCGATTACTTTAAGCGGCGGCCAGGGAGCCCCTGTTGCCATAACAAAAATTGACGAAGAGATGGGCGGCTCAAGATCAGGAGGAGCAAATGTAATTTTTAGGATATACATAAAGAATATGGGAAAAGGAACAACATTTGCATCATCAAGAGGAGTTACAAACTGCCATTCTGAATTAACTTATTATGATGTAGATACAGTTACAGTTGACAGTGTAAGCTTTTCAGACATTGAATTAACATGCAAGCCAGATGTAATACGACTTGAAAAAGGAGAAGGCTCAACAATTTGCTCAGCGCAAGGCAGCTTTGGAAATGGCCAGGATGCATACACAACACCACTTAATATCGAGCTTAGCTATGGATATAGGGACTCAATTGAAACAACTGTTAAGATTATAAACTTAGATTAAAATAAGAAAAATTTATAAAAATACCAATCTAATGAAAAATTATTAGGAGGCAAGAATAACAATGAAAAAAATAATTGCTGCATTATCTTTGATATTAGTAATCATATTGGCTGGCTGCGGAGAACAGACAGACCAAGTAAGCACAACTGCGCCATATATCGGCGGTAAAGACGGCATTGTCATGAAATTTATTGAGGGAATGCCTCCTGACTATGTCTTTGACAATGGCGGATATGGCTTTGGAATTGCAATGCAACTTGATAATGTAGGTGAAGCAAATGTTGAAAGCGGCCAAGCATATGTTGAAATAATCGGGCTTAACCCAGGTGATTTTGGAAAATCAACCCAGGCAGACCTAAAAAAGAGCACAACAAAAATTCTTAGAGGCGCTAAGAAAAACTCAGATGGAACAAGTATCCAGGGAGACAGAGATGTCATTGAATTTGGCGACCTTAATTATAGGGGAGATCTTCATGGCAATTCAGGCATAAAATTAAGGGCAGAGCTATGCTATAATTACAAAACATATACTTCAACAATGCTCTGTATTAAGAAAAATATTGTGAAAAATCTTGGCAACCAAAAAATATGCGATCCAAACGGTGAAAAAACACCTTCTAATTCAGCAGCGCCTGTCCACATTACTTCACTACGTGAATCTCCACTTGGTGACAATAAAGTGCAGATAGTATTCACAATAGAGAATGTCAAAGATGTGAAGGGAACTATATTTAAAAGAGCAAGTGTATGCGATGATTCTGTAAATAACCCTGATTTAAATAAAGTATGGGTTGATGTAAAAACAGATATTAACGGAGTCAGGGCAGATTGCACAGGCCTTATGGAAGGAGCAAGCAGATCTCAAGGGTATGTCACCCTGTATAACGGCGAACCAAGAACTGTAACTTGCACTGTTGACCTTTCAAATGTTGACAGCATTTTTGAGAAAGCATATGAGATAACTTTAGATTATAATTATCTCCATTATATAGAAAGGCCACTTGAGATAAGAGATGTGTCAACAAACTCTTAAGTTTTATTTTTATTTACTTTTTGTTAATTTGCTATATTAACACTCATTATTTAGATTTATCTGGCTGGTTTTCTGCCTTTCCTTCAATAGAAAAAGCAATCTTCTGCAGAGAATCAGCAACATCTTTTTGTTTAGCTCTTTCAGATTTAAGTACAGCGTGTGTTTTATCAAGCTGATTTTTTAAATAGCCAATATAAGTATTTGCTTCAACTTCTTTTTCCACATGTATAGACAGGGCTCCCTTTAACTCATTTTCATACATCATTTTCATCTTTTGCAGCCGTTCATTATATTTTATCTCTTCTTCGCTTAATTTCTGTCCATAATCTATAATGGCTTCCTTTAATGAATTGTTTTCTAATTCAAGGCTTTGATTTAAGATTGCCAGTTTTTTTGATAAAGAGTAATATTCTTCATAGCTCTTTTTGTATGTTTTAATTTGATTTTCATATGAGACAATTCTTTGGTTAAGCTTGTCAATTGTTGCCTGATGCCCTCGTACTAGCTTGGAATCAACGTTAATAAGCGCCTGCTTGTAATCTTCTGCATTTTTCTTGTATGTTTCAAGCAGAGTTTTTTGCTCTGCAAGCCTGCTTTCATATGATTTAACTATCTCGCTTCTGGTCTCTTCTCTTGCTTCTTTTACCTTATGCATAAGAAAAGAAAGCGCAATTTCAGTTTCCTTAAGCTTATCATTTATAGCAGAAACAGCTGGGTTTTCTATTGCAAGCGTAACAGGTGCAATTTTTTCAACACCTGGAAGCCTTTTATAAACCTGCATTTTTACCTCTTTTCACATATCATTACAAAGTGCGCAAGAAGCGCCTCAAGCTGCAGGTATTCATCACTTCCCTCAACCAATCTAAATTCAACTTCCCCGCAGTATTTTATCAGTTCAAGCTTTTTATTTTTTTCTAATTCAATTTTCCAGACTTCTTTTTGAATCTGCTGGATTATATCAAGGCCAGAAAGGCCGTTTTCAAGCATTGTTGACAATAAAAGCTTTCTTGCTCCAAGAAAATCACCTTTAACAGTCAAAGTCAGTATTTCATTTACTTCTTTTGGAAGCGCTCTTGACGCTATTGAATAGATTGCCTTATCATTTACCTCGTCAGAAGTTGCTGCAGTTGATTGGAGGATATTTTCAAGTTTTCTGCAATCGCCTCCGCTAATGTCAAAAAGAGCCTCTTTAGCTGCTTCAGTTACTGTCAAGTTTTCTTTTTTTGCAATAATTTCGATTATATCAAAAATATGCTCTTTAGTAAGAGGCTTAAACTTAAAAACTGCGCATCTGCTCTGGATAGGATCAAGTATTTTGGATGAATAATTACACGAAAGAATGAATCTGCAAGTTTTTGTGTAATTTTCCATTGTCCTTCTAAGAGCCTGCTGAGCCTCTTTAGTTAACGCATCGCATTCGTCAAGGAATATTATCTTATATGGAACATCTCCCATTGCTCTTGTTCTTGCAAAATCCTTAACTTTAACTCTAACTACATCAATTCCCCTTTCATCAGAAGCATTTAATTCGAGAAAATTTTCTCTCCATGAATCTTTGAATAGCTGCTTTGCAATAACAAGCGCAAGGCTGCTTTTGCCAACTCCAGCTGGCCCTGCAAATAAAAGATGAGGCATGTTTTTTTGAGTAACAAATGCTTTTACTCGTTTTACAACATGATCCTGCCCTTTTACATCGCTAAAATGTTTTGGCCTATATTTTTCAGTCCATATAACAGATTCTTCTTCCATGAATTAAAAAAAGAGATATTTATTTATATATTTATGTGAATAAAAATATTATTTGTCAAAATAATCTTATAATATATTGTTTAAATAAGTATTTTATCCCTTTAAATATATGATAAAATGTTAAAGACATTGAAATTCCTAATGATAACTTATGCAACCAAAATAAATCTTTTATGAATATATTAAGACTAATTGCTGCTACAATTATTACAATTATATCGTAGAATGTAAGCATCTTAAAAGTGAACTTTTCTGCAAATAAAGTGTCTAGAGAAAGCGACTGTTTTTTAAGCTTAAAATACAAAAAGATTGAATAAATTAAGAATGCTAAAAATTTAATTAAATAATAAAAAGAAAATAACAAGATAACAGGAGATAGTTTTTGTGTATTTAATAAAAAAAAGAAAAGCGAAGAAGAAAAGTAAATTGTATATGTAAATCGAATATAAAATAATGAAAAATCTATTTTTTCATCATAATTTATTGTCTTGCTATTTAAACTTAAATATATTAACCTTGTTATGAAAAATAAGGCTAGCGGTATGATAAAGAATAATTCTATATCATGAATTTTATGCCCATCAAAAAAGCTTATATTTGGTTGTAAGATTCTTGTTATAGAATCCATAAATATAAAAAGCAATATAACTAAAATATCTAGATTAGAGCTACACGGAAAAAAATATTGTTCTAAGTTCTTATTTAGATTCATGAAAAAATATAAAAATTCCTAAATTATATCCTCTTCAGCAATGACCATGAAATCTCCAATGGCAATAACTGCGCTGAATGGGATAAGAATTCTTCCTTGCTTATCTTTTTCAAGCTCAAGCTTTTCAGTATAAGATGTAGGATTATTTACAACCATATGGATAAGCTCTCCTGATTTAGTCTCAAAAATAATATCTCCGACTTCTCCAAATCTTTTTCCTGTTTTAGAAACAATTGTTTTTCCAAGAAGCTGCTTTGAAAATTTTTTATTATCTTCTTCCTGCTCAACAGGCTCTGTATTATTTCCGAATTTTGCCATAACAATCAACTCCCACTGTTTAATGAAAAAAATGATATAATGAGTGTATATAAAACTTTCTGTCGATTTCAAAAAAATCAGGCTAAATGTCTTAAATCACAACAGAAATAAGTTTTATATATAAGTTATGCATTACAAATTTATCATGTTAAATCTAGCAAAGCTGCAAAAATCTTCTTTTAAGCTAGATATATCTTTTTACTTTAGTTATTTTTTTGCATAATTCCTTCCTTATTTTAAAAAATTCTTGGAAGGATAAAAAAATATATATAATCTAAAAACCAAAGGTGAAAAATATGATAATTGTGATGAAGCAAAAAGCGCCAAAAGAAGAAATTGAAAAAATCATCAATAAAATCAAGGAAAAAAACTTACAGCCTGTTCCGCTATATGGTGTTGAAAGAACAGTGATTGCTGTTATTGGTGATTCAAGGAAAGAAGAGCTTGAGTCATTAAAAGCAATGAAGTGGGTTGATAAGGTTACAAAAATATTAAAACCATATAAGCTTGCAAGCAGGACCTATAAGCCTGAAAATACTGTAATCAAGCTTAATGGAATTGAAATTGGCGGCAAAGATTTTGCAGTAATTGCAGGCCCTTGCTCAATTGAATCTGAAGAGCAGATTATGAAAAGTGCAGCAATCCTAAAGAAATTAGGGTTAAAAATTCTAAGAGCCTCAGCCTATAAGCCAAGGACATCACCTTATGCATTCCAGGGACTTGGGCTAAAGGGACTTAAGCTGCTTAAGGAAGTGAAAGAAAAGACAGGGCTTTTTGTCGAGACTGAAGTTATGGATGTGCGAGATGTAAAAGTTGCCGCTGAATATGTTGATATTGTGAGAATTGGCGCAAGAAACATGCAGAACTTTGATTTGCTAAAAGAAGTTGGTAAGATAAATAAGCCAGTAATCATAAAAAGAGGCATGAATGCAACAATTGAGGAGTTCATAATGGCTGCAGAGTATGTGCTTTCAAGAGGAAACCCCAATGTTATACTTTGTGAACGAGGAATAAGAACATTTGAAACAGCATATCGAAATACTCTTGATATAACTGCTGTTCCAATGCTTAAAAAACTAACGCATCTGCCTGTAATTGTTGACCCAAGTCATGCTTCTGGCAAACGTGATTTAGTAATTCCGCTATCCAAAGCAAGTGCTGCAGTTGGCGCTGATGGAATAATAGTTGAGATGCATCCAGTTCCAGAAGAAGCATTAAGCGACGGCGAGCAGTCATTATATCCAGAGCAGCTTGAAGAACTGTTAAAAGAACTAAAAAACATATGCAGTGTCCTTGGAAGGAATGTGAAATGAGTGAATTAGTAAAAGTCCAACTAAAGAAAAATTCATATGATATAATAATTGGATGCAGAAGGGAAGATATCATAAATAGAATTTCAGAAAGTATTTCAGCAGAAAAATCAAAGATAGCAATCATTGCTGATGCAAACGTTGCAAAGCTTTACGCAAAATATTTTTTGAAAATAAAAAATTCGCATCTTTTTTCATTTGAAGCAGGCGAAAAAAGCAAGAACAGAAATACTAAGGCAATGCTTGAAGATTCACTTTTAAAAGAAAGATATGGAAAAGACTCTCTAATTGTCGCCTTAGGAGGCGGAGTAACTGGTGATTTAGCAGGATTTGGTGCAGCAACTTACATGAGAGGAATTTCATATATTCAGGTGCCAACAACATTTCTTGCAATGATTGATTCAAGTGTCGGTGGAAAAACCGGTGTTAATACAAGACACGGAAAAAACCTAATAGGAGCAATCTATCAGCCAAAGGCAGTTTATATTGACCCAATATTTTTAGATACTTTGCCAGTTAAAGAATTTAAATCAGGCCTTGGCGAACTTGTAAAATATGGATTATTGAACAAGGATTTTTTCTATTATATTGAAAAATACAGTAAGGAAATCATAGAAAAAAATCCTGATGTTATCATGCAGGTAATAAAAAAATCATGCCAGATAAAAGCAAGGATTGTAAAAAAAGATGAAAAAGAAAAAAGCTTAAGGCAGATCCTGAATCTTGGCCACACAATAGGCCATGCTATAGAACAGGCATCAGGATATAAGTTAAGCCATGGAGAATGTGTTGCAATAGGGCTATACATTGAAGCAAAAATATCAAATAAGCTTGGCTATCTAGAAGAGCATGACCTAACAAGGATTAAAGAACTATTAAAACAGTTTGGGCTTATTTCATCAAAGAAAATAGAGCCAAAAAAAATAATGCAGTATCTTTCGCTTGATAAAAAATCAGTTGATGCAATACCAAGGTTTGTCTTGTTAAGCGAAATAGGTGCAGTTAAAACTTTAAACAACTGTTATAGCCATTCTGTTCCAAAAAAAATTATTTTAGAGGCTCTTTTATGATTGAACTGCCTGGCTCAAAGAGCTATACGAATAGAGCATTGATTATCGCTTCCTTATGCAAAGGAAAAACCATACTTGATAATGCGCTTATTTCTGATGATACGTTGCATCTAATAAATGCTTTAAGGCAATTTGGGGCTAAAATTTCAGTTAAAAAAAATAAGATAGATGTAATTAGCGTCAAAGAATATTTAGCTCCAAAAAAAGCGCTTAACCTTGGCGGCAGCGGAACAGGAATTAGGCTTCTTGCATCTTTTGCCAGTCTTTTTACCGGAAAAATAACTCTTAGCGGAAACAAAAGGCTAAAAGAGCGGCCAATAGGAAATCTTCTTCTTGCATTAAGAGAACTTGGAATAGAATCAGAATCAAATAAAGGATATCCTCCTGTTAAAATTATCGGCGGAAATTTTAATGGCGGAATTTGCAAAATAAAAGCAAAAGAAAGCAGCCAATATATAAGTTCACTTCTTTTAATTTCTCCGTATGCTAAAAAAGAAACAAGAATAATTGTCGACGGAAAAATTGTGTCAAAGCCTTATGTTGATATTACAATTGACATTATGAAATCTTTTGGCGTCATTGTCAAAAACAAGAACTATAAGGAATTTATTGTTAAACTGCAGACATATAAGGCAAGTATTTACAAAATAGAGCCTGATGCATCATCAGCAAGCTATTTTTTAGCGTATAGTGCAATCACTAAGAAAAAAATAACTGTAAACCTACACAAAAGCTCACTCCAGCCTGATTCAAGATTCTATGAGATATTAGAGAATATGGGCTGCATTATTAATAAATCTGATTTTATAGAGATAAAAGGAGCAGAATTACTGCCAATAGATATTGATATGGGAAATATGCCTGATTTAGTTCCGACTTTAAGTATAGTGTGTGCTTTTGCAAAAGGGAAAAGTGTTATTAGAAATATCGGGCACCTAAGATTAAAAGAAAGCGACAGGATTAATTCAATTGCATCACAGCTTGAAAAAATAGGGATAAAAACAGCTCAGACAAATGACTGCCTGGTTATTTACGGCGGAAATCCGAAAGGGAATGCATCTATTGAAACATTTAATGACCATAGGATTGCTATGAGCTTTGCAATTGCTGGCTGCGTCCTTCCAAATGTCAAGATAAAAAATAAGAAATGCGTAAATAAATCTTTTCCTGATTTCTTTAAAGTACTAAAAGAGGCAAACAAGTGAATAATATTTATCTTATAGGTTACAGGGGAGCAGGAAAGAGCAGTGCTTCAAAAGAATTGTCAAAATTAAACAAAAAAAGAGCAGTTCATCTGGATATTGAGTTTAGTAAGGTTAACGGCAATATTGAATCATTTGTAAAAAAGAAAGGATGGGCTGAGTTTCGAAAAAAAGAATCTGCAATCCTTAAGAAATATTCTTTGCAAAGTGACCTTATTGTTGATTGCGGCGGCGGAATTGTTGAAGATAGCAAAAATATTACCCTTATGAAAAAAACAGGCACTGTTATCTATTTGGAGGCATCGAAAAATACAATTGTTTCAAGACTTTTAAAAGATAAAAACAAGAGGCCTTCATTAAACGGCAAAAGCAGCATAGATGAAATCAGTGAAATTCTAAAAAAGAGAATTCCTTTATATGAAAACACTGATTTTAAGATCAATACAAATAATAATACTATAAAAGAGACAGCTGCAATGATTCTGCAATTAATGTCTCCTAAAGTATGCACTGTTGTTGTTGAAAAAAGAGTTAAAAAGGCAATTCTAACGCTTAGAAAGATAAAGACATTGCTCGCAGAAGTAAGGCTTGATTATATTGAAGATATCGATGAAAATAACCTTAAAAAGATTATTGATGTGTCAAGAAATATAATAATTACATGCAGGCCAAAAAAATATGGCGGGATGTACTGCGGGGATGAGAGAAAAAGATTATCTCTTCTAATGAAAGCAAAGGAGCTTGGAGCCAGATACATTGATGTCGAATATGGCACTGTGTTTTCTGATTTTGATTCAAAAACATTCATTTCAATACATGACTTTGAAAAAACACCGCCTCTTCCTGAGTTAGAAAGATTATATGATTTAATGAATAAAAAGAATGCTGGATTAATCAAGATTGTGACAAGCGCAAATTCAATCAATGATAATTTTACTGTTTTTGAATTTTTAAAAGGAAAGAAAAATCTGATCTCTTTTTGCATGGGAGAATATGGAGTAATTTCAAGAATCCTTGCAAATAAGTTTGGGTCAAAACTGACTTATGCTGCGTTTGATAATAAATCAGCACCAGGGCAGATTTCAGTTGACGAACTTACGTCACTTTATAATTATTCAAAAATAAACAAAGATACAAGAGTAATAGGGGTTATAGGAGAGCATGCAGAAAACTCAATGTCAAAATATATGCATAACCCTAATTTTTTAGATAAAAAAATAAATTTTGTATATGTCCCATTTAAGACAGACAAGACCGCGCTTGAAGATTTTATTAAGAATTTCAGGAAATATGGTTTTGCAGGAGCATCAGTAACTGTTCCTCATAAAGAAGATATCATGCAATATCTTGATGAGATTGATGCAACTGCTAAGAAAATAGGAGCAGTCAACACTGTTGTAAATAAAAACGGAAAACTAATTGGGCATAATACTGATTATTATGGTGCAAAAGAGGCGCTACTTGAAAAAACTAAATTAAATGGAAAAAAAGCACTTTTAATTGGTGCAGGAGGAGCTGCAAGAGCAATTACTTACGCCTTAAAAAAAGAAGGAGCAATTGTAACAATAATAAACAGGACACAAGATAAAGCTAAAAAGCTTGCAGATGAGTTTTGCGTTAGTGCCGCTGAATTTAAAGATGTAAAAAAAATTGCAGCTGAAAATGATATCATTATAAATTCAACTAGTGTTGGAATGAATCCAAAACCAAACGAGTCTATTCTAAGCGCAAATGAAATGCCGCAAGGAAAAATTGTTATGGATGTTGTGTATAAGCCATGCGATACATTATTTTTACAGATTGCAAAAAATAAAAAAGGCACAATTATTACAGGAGACAGAATGCTTTTTTTCCAGGCAATTGGACAGTTTGAATATTGGACAGGGATATATCCAGACACAAAACTTATGCAGCATGAGTTAAAAAAAAGGCTGATAAAATGAAAAAATTGTTTGATATAATAATATTTGAAACTAATAATTTTACTATTGCACAAGACTGGGAAGTGCCTATCCCTGCATTTTTTGTAATTGCTACAAAAAGAAAAATTGTTTCAATAGCAAAATTTAGCAATGAAGAAGCAGCAGAGTTTATCACTCTTGTAAAGAAGCTTCGCATTGCGATGAAAAACGAATTGAAAATAGATAATGTATATTTTTTTCAAAATGAAGATTCAGTTTATGGCTTTCACTTCTGGGTTTTTCCAAGATATAAATGGATGGATAAGTTTGGAAAAAAAATTGAGTCTGTCAGGACAATAATTGAATATGCTAAAACAAACCTTACTAATAAGAAGAATAAAAAAAAAGTGAATATTTCTGCATTAAAGATTAAAAAAATATTTAATAGGTGAATAAAATGAGCGGAAATTCAATAGGTGAATTATTTAAGGTCACAACTTTTGGCGAATCCCATGGGATTGCGATAGGATGCATAATTGACGGCTGCCCACCAAAATTAAAGCTTAGTGAGGAAGACATACAAATTGAACTTGACAGAAGAAAGCCGGGACAATCCGAAATAACAACACAAAGAAGCGAAGAAGATAAGGCAATGATATTATCAGGCGTTTTTGATGGGCTTACTACAGGAACTCCTATTGCTGTCTTAATCTGGAACAAAGACGCTGATCCAGTTAAATATGAGCCTATAAAAAATATTTTCAGGCCAGGTCATGCTGATTTCACATACCTTATGAAATATGGCATAAGGGATTATCGTGGTGGAGGAAGGTCATCTGGAAGAGAAACCGCTGCAAGGGTTGCGGCTGGTGCCATTGCTAAAAAGATACTTGATAAGGAAAAAATCAGAATCATCGCATACACTAAAGAGATTGGAAACATAAAATCAGCTGATTTTGACTTAGATTCAATTGAGAAAAATTCCGTCAGATGCCCTGACCTTAAAGCTGCTAAAAAAATGGAAGAATTAATTTTAAAGCACAAAAAAAAAGGGGATTCAATTGGAGGGATTGTTGAGTGCTTGATTAAAGGAACACCTATTGGCCTTGGCGAGCCTGTTTTTGACAAATTAGATGCTGAACTTGCAAAAGCAATCATGAGTATAGGTGGTATAAAAGGAATAGAGTTTGGATCTGGCT
Source organism: archaeon (assembly GCA_043801855.1). Lineage (GTDB taxonomy): Archaea > Nanobdellota > Nanobdellia > Woesearchaeales > GW2011-AR15 > CAYTWW01. The sequence continues at coordinate 21,426 of JAZDLQ010000047.1, forward strand.
TTGATTCAGCAAAAATGACTGGCTCAAAAAATAATGATATATTGACGATAAAAAATAATGAATTTGCCTTTAAATCGAATAATGCAGGCGGAATACTTGGAGGGATAAGTACAGGCCAAGATATTATTTTTAGGGCAGCAATAAAACCAACATCATCAATTGCAAAAGAGCAAAAAACACTTACAACATTAAAGCAGGAAGCATACATTAAAGTTGACGGCAGGCATGACCCATGCATCTGCCCAAGAGTGATTCCAGTAATTGAAGCGATGAGTGCAATAGTTATTGCAGACCACTTATTAAAAAACAGGGCGCAGTGTGGTTGAAATGGAAAGTAGAGTGTTTTGCCTTGCCAGTGAATATCACCTCCACTTATATTTGGCAAAACACCTGAAAAAATTGTTGAAGGGACATATTGGCTAAAAAAATATTTTGATGGAGAAAATTAAAATGGAACTTGATAAATTAAGAAAAAAAATAGATGAAACAGACAATAAAATAATTGAGCTTGTTGCAAAAAGGATGAAGACAGTCAAAATAATAGGAGAATTTAAAAAAAAAGGCAATATAGGTATTGTTGATTCAAAGAGGCAATCTGTTGTTTTTGAAAACAGGAAAAAAAAGGCAAAAGCACTTGGCTTAAATGTTGCTGCAATTGAAAAGATATTTAAAATATTAGTAAAAGAATCTGTTATCTTGCAAAAAAAAATGAAAAAATGAGAGAAAAAACTATTGCTGTTCTTGGGCCAAAGGGCTCTTACGGAGAGATTGCTGCTAGAACATATAAGCGAGATATTGAACCAATTTTCTACGGCTCCCATGAAGATGTGATTCTTGCTGTAACAAAAAAAAAAGCAAAAGAAGGAATTGTTGCTGTTGAGAACATGATTCATGGGACAGTAACAGAAGTATGGGATCTAATAATTGAAAATAGGCTTAACATAAAAGAAGAAATTATTATTCCGATACACTTATGCATTGCAGCAAAAAATAGCAATGTAAAAATAAAAGAGATAATATCGCATCCAGTCGCACTTGAACAGGCAAAAAAATATATTAAAAGAAAATATAGCGGAGTTTTACTTACAATAGAACAAAGCACATCATTAGCAATGAGCATTGCAAAAAGTAAAGATGGTTCGGCTGCTATTGGGAATCTTTTTGCGGCAAAAGAAAACAAATTATTTGTTATTGATAAAAATATTGAGGATTATAAGAATAACAAAACAAGGTTTTTTGTAGTTGGATATGGATATTCTAAACTTTGCCATGATAAAAAATATAAGACAAGTATTGCTATATATTGCAAAAAAGATATGCCTGGATTGTTATATAAAATAATAACACCATTTGCAAAGGCTAAGATAAATCTAACAAGGATTGAGTCAAGGCCAACAAAGAAAAAGCTTGGGGCATATATGTTTTATATTGATTTTATTGGGCATTTTGAAACTCCTAAGGTAAAAAAAGCACTTGATATCGCTAAAAAAAGCGCAAGTGATATAAATGTTCTTGGGTCATATGAATCAAGATGATTGGAACAATAGTTAATGTTGCTGCAATAATTGCAGGATCTTTAATTGGAATAATATTCAATAAGATAATTCCTGACCGAATTAAGCAGATTGTATTTCAGGCGCTTGGTCTTTCTACAATAATACTTGGGATAATGCTTGGGATTAAAACACAAAATCCGCTCATATTGATTTTCAGTCTAGTAATAGGTGGAATAATCGGCGAGATGTTTGACATTGAAAAAAAGCTTGAAGAGCTTGGCTCATTTGTCAAAAAAAAAGTTAAGTCAAAAGAAGCAAAATTTGTCGAAGGGTTTGTTACTTCAAGCCTTGTTTTTTGTGTAGGAGCACTTGCAATTGTTGGCTCAATTGAAGATGGAATAAATAATGATCAGACATTGCTTTATACAAAGTCAATGCTTGACGGGTTTGCGTCTATTGCATTTTCATCTGCAATGGGGATAGGTGTTATTTTTTCTGCAATCCCTATCTTGCTATATCAAGGAGGGATAACTTTGCTTTCAAAAGTTGCTGAAAATTACTTAAGTGAAGCAGCAATAACTGAAATGAGCGCTGCTGGAGGATTGCTTATCATAGGGATTGGGATAAATATACTTGAGATAAAAAAAATAAAGGTAAGTAATATGCTTCCTGCAATACTTGTTGCACTGCTATTAAGCCGGGTGCATGTAATTAAAGTAGGTTAAGCCTTAACGGCTGCTTCTAGCAGTGCATTGTGGCGCAACCCAAAATTATCTTCTAAAGTTCCGTTTATGAATTCTGCTCTCAAATGTACCATATAGTTTGCATTCTCAAGGTTC
>JAZDLQ010000048.1:0-10345 GCA_043801855.1 archaeon
GAACCTTGAGAATGCAAACTATATGGTACATTTGAGAGCAGAATTCATAAACGGAACTTTAGAAGATAATTTTGGGTTGCGCCACAATGCACTGCTAGAAGCAGCCGTTAAGGCTTAACCTACTTTAATTACATGCACCCCTACTACTTAATTTATCCATAAGCTTTAAATGTAAGGTGTTTTTTCTAAAAAGACATAATGGCAAAACAATACAAAGTAAGGAAAAAATGCCTTATATGCAAAAACGTTTTCTATCCAAGTTACGCTGGGTCTTTATACTGCAATGACTGCAAGAACAAAAAAACTCTTGAGAAGAAGAAACCTAAGCCTGTTTTAAAGGCAAAAGCAAAGTCTGCGCCTAGAAAGGCAAAGCCTGCTATCACAAAAAAGAAAGAAACCAAAAAGGCAGTATCTAAAAAGAAAGCAAAGAAATAAATACTTTTTTCTTATACTATTTAATATTTACTAATGTAATATAATTTGAAGAGGTGGATTCTTATGGGATGCTGCTGCTGTGGCGCTAAAAAAAAGAAAAAATCCGGCGACGGAAAATAAATATGAATTTCTTATTTTTTCTTTTCTGTTTTATGCTTTTATTCAAAAAAATTTATTAACCCTTGATTTATTACATTATTCTATGAAAAAAACTAAGATAGTCTGTACACTCGGTCCTGCAACTGTAAAAAAAAGCGTCCTTAAAATGATGATACGTTCAGGAATGAACTCAGCAAGAATAAACCTGTCTCATGGTGATTTTACAGATTATGGCAGATTTGTTAAAATAATAAGAAGCATAAGCGAAATTCCAATTATTCTTGATTCCAAAGGAAGAGAAGTAAGAATTATTACAGACAAGCCACTTGAGCTAAAAAGAGGAAATTTAGTTAAATTTGGATTTCACCGTAAATTCAGCGCTTATTTAGACCATAATTTTTCAAATGAGGCAAAACCTGGCCACAGAATTTTTTTTGATGATGGAATTATTCATGCAAAAATTGAGGAAATTAACTCAGATTATGCTATTATTAGATGCCAGAATGATGGCATTCTTAAATCAGGAAAAAGACTGAATTTACCTGACACAAAACTAAAGCTTCCAAGCCTTCACGCTAAAGACATTGAGGGAATTAATTTTGCAGCCAAGAATAAAATAGAGTTTTTTGCCTTATCATTTACAACATGTAAAAATGATGTGTTGCACCTGAAAAAAAAATTAAAGGAAACAGGCTCAAAAACAAGTGTTATCGCTAAAATTGAAAATAGCGAAGGAATTGACAATTTTGACGAAATTCTTAAAGTCTCAGATGGGATTATGATAGCAAGAGGCGATCTTGGAGTAGAGCTTCCTTCTGAAAAAATACCTCTTTTACAAAAAGAGATGATACGAAAATGCTATACGCATGGTAAAATAGTAATTACTGCAACCCAGATGCTGCAGTCTATGGTTGAATCAACAACCCCGACAAGAGCTGAAACAAGTGATGTTGCAAACGCAATACTAGACGGAACTGACGCTGTTATGCTTTCAGCTGAGACAGCAATCGGAAAATATCCTGTTTTAGCTGTAATGGAAATGTCAAAGATAGCAAAAGAAGTTGAGGAAAAAATAATTGTTAATATTCATGACCCAAAAATGATGGATGTGACTGAAGCAATCAGCCACTCATCATATGCTCTTCAAAAAGCAATTCCGATAGATAAGATGATTGTGCTTACCAGTTCAGGCTACACCGCAAGAATGATGGCAAGATTTAGGATTGCAAAAGATATTATCGCAATTACGCCTAACTTTGAAGTTAAAAAAAGGCTTGAGATGATTTTTGGATTAACGCCCGTATATTACCCTAAATTTATGGATAAGGATAAGGTTATTATTGGAGCGAGAATTGCGTTTAAGAAAAAGCTTGTCAAAGCAGATGACACAGTTCTATTTACAGCAGGATTATACACGCGCGGAAAGGCTGTTACAAATTTAATTGAAATTCATAAAATAAGCGACCTGATAGGCCATTTTGACAATAAGGAAAAACGCACCTAGCTTTTTAGGCGAGTTTTAGCTGCCCTGTTATTTCATCAATTTTTTCTTCTATATCAGGGCCAATTGCTCCGCATGTAACTGTTCCAGGTTCAACTACAGTTCTACCTGCGTCACTGATTATCGATGTTGCTAATCCGATATCTTTTGCATTTTGTATATATTTATACAACTCATCAAGGCTTAGCACTTTCAAAACTACTTTAGCCATGCCTTCTTTTCGCCAATGCTTAATTGTTTTTTCATCTGACTTTAAAACAGCTTCAACGCTAGCATGGGCCACCTGCGCTGCCATTTTTCCTTTGGGAAGCTTTAAGTCATCACGTACTATTATTACTTGCTTGTATGACATGAGTTTTACAAAGAATGCTTTATTTATATTTTTTTGGAATACATTTATATATAATTCATTCAGATAACCTAAAAATGGCAATCGAAGCTATTGTGGCAGACCTTTGGGGGACTACAATAAAAGAAGCAGGAGATTTATGGTCATTATTAAGAGATTTATATAAAATTGAGATGGATGAATGGAGAATTAAAGTTAGTCCTATTACAATGACCAAAAAATATGAAAACGTTAAAGACCTAATTGATGACTTGCCACAACTTCTTGGAAGACCATTAACTGAACCGGAATCTGATAGGATTAAAGAAATATTAGGTAAAAAAGATGCTAATGGCGAACTAGTATATAAGCTGCCCGCAGGATCAGATATGCCTCAGAATGTCTTGCTTGCGGCAGAATTGCACCTAAAATATAGTCTTGAAAATAGTACTCTCTACGATGATGCTATTGATGTTTTATCTAAGCTACATCGACAAGGAAAAAAAATCGCATTCTATTCAAATATCAACTCGTTATATGCTCCAGTTATCGAAAAAATACTTATTCCAGGATTAGAAAAGGCAGGTATAGTTGTTCCAAGAGAACATATTATCTTATCGTATGAGGTTAAAAAATGTAAACCCATGGACAGAAAAAAAATATTAGAGACACTTGCATCACCAAATGGAAAAGAGGACTTACTACAAGGGTATAAGGCTTTCTATGACTTAGTTGTGCAGAGTTTAGGAATAAGCAGAGAAAAAATATTAGTTATAGGAGACGGTGCAACAATTGATGTAATATTGCCTGTTTTTCTTGAGTTTGGCGATGCTGTCAAAATTAATAGACGCTATAGCAGGTCTAAATCAACAGAGAGATTTAAGATTATTGGAGAAAGAACCGTTGTAAATTCATTTTATGGTCTTCTATCATACATGTCAGATAAGGGAATAATATAGTTTTAAATAACTGGATTATTTTTTTATGATATATGCCCCAGTAGTATAGCTTGGATAATCAAATACCAAAAAGCACACGAGATTGCGGCATTAAAAAATGCAAACATCTTGAAACCGGGGTTCAAATCCTCGCTGGGGCGTATTTCTATTTCATGTAAAGCAACTCTATTGGCAAATCGAGGATTTGAAACACAGTCACTAGCGTTCCTGTGCCCCTCAAGCTTCGCTTTTCAGGGAATCCTCGCTGGGGCGTGTTTATCCAATTGGAAATATTCCACTATCTCTCTCAAATAAGAATTGTGCAACATTAGGCAGAGCTGATATTGAAAAGCTACCAGCGTCTCCTGTAACTTTAGTATAATAATCTTGTAATGTTGTTTCTTTAGTAGCAGCTTGAACAGTAGTAGGCTTAAAAACATCGTTACTAATATTCCATGCGCCAGTGGTTTTTATCTCTCCTTCTTTTGTTGAATTACTCAATCCAACCCATTCTCTGTAAGCGCCTGCATTAATAATGTAACTCAAAGGATTTCTCATTAGTGTCGGATAAATTGCTCCTTGAAATAACAAGCCAACTTCTGTTGTTTGCGTTTCCCCTGCTGCGCCAACATATATTGTATTCGGTGGAAGAGGCAACGTTATTTCAGCAGAACAACAATCGAAAACACAAAATTTTAATCCTTTGATTCTATCTAGCATAGCTAATAACTCTGCATTTGGAACCTTATTAAATTGTGAAAAATAATAAGCGAGAGTCATATTTTTTGGAAGGTTAATAATGTTACCTTTATCGCCATGACCGACATATTGCAACCATAAAATATCACTTGCAGTCATTTTATCAGCAAGATCCTCAAGTGTTTTTAGAAACAAATCATATCTGGCGCGCATGTCATGAAGAGTTACAATAGACGAGATTCCATCATTATTTTGAATTAGCGCATCAATGACTCTATTCGCCATAAATGAAGACAATAATTCTTCTCTAGGCTTATCATACGCTATTGATACAACATAAATGCTCATTTTGAAAAATAGTATTGTTACTATATAAAAATCAATTGAATTTAATAAAACAAAAAATTGATTTAAGCCTCTAAAGCTTCTCTTAGATCCTTCAAAAACTTATTTTCTTCTTCTCTTGATTCGTTTATTGATTTTATTCTTTCAAGATTTTCTTTTTTCATTGCAACGATTCTTTTTATTAGCATTTTGTTCATTTTTTGTTCGCCCCCTACTTTAATATTGCTAGTTAAACTCTATTAGTATATAAACTTTTCTATTTTTTACTACTATTAAGTAATAATATTTTAAAACTAAAGCTATTATACAAACACAACCAATATGGAATATAGGTGCATGTAACATTTTTATCGTCGATAAATAGGTTTTAATTAAAACCGCAAAATATATAAAGAAATATATAATTGAATAGGTTAGGGGTTGATAGTATTTTTAAATAAAATGGCAAAAGACGATATTTTCAATGTGTTTTTCAGGCAAAAACCGGCAATGCTGCTAGTTAATCTTAGAAATTCCAAAAATGCCATATATGCATCATCTCTTGCAAAAACAATTGACTGCACATATTCTCATGTTGTTAAGATCCTTCAGGAAATGGAAAAAGCACAGCTAATTGAATTTGACAAAAAAGGAAGGCTAAAACTGCTTAAGCTTACTAAGAAAGGAGATGCTGTTGCAGAAAGCATTGATAAAATCAGGATGACTCTAAAAGGTTAAATTAGCAGAGTTTTTAACTCCTTTTTTAAATTTTCAATATATTCTTTTTTTGAACTGGTTGGAATTATTCCTCCTGCAGAAATTTTGTGGCCGCCAAGATTGCATCCATTAATATCACATCCTGCCTTAAATAGAATTTCATTAAGCTGTGTGCCATTTATAGCACCTTTTGCTGCCCTTGATGATATTTTAGTTAAGCCTTCTTGAGTATCCGCAAGACAGAATATAAGCTTATTTTCTGCCTCTTTAGTGTGCGCAACAAGTGAGCAGAATGGCCCTGCTATTTTCCATGACACTTCCTGTGCACAGTCTAAGATTATATATTTTTCAGACACAGATATTTTTTCATTATTATTGTTTTTAGAAAACCAATCCATTGAAAGCTTAAGCTCTCTTCTATAATCTGATAATATGTCATATGCCTTATTTATTGCATTTATTTCATTCAAACATACTCCTATTCCGGTTTCAACGTTTCCCATTCTTCCGCAGGCGTTTATTAACGTAGAAATCTCTCTAATGTCGCTTATTTCTTTAGGGTAGTTATTAAGCAGATATTTAATTCCGTAAATATCTTTTGGGTTTTTTTCACCAACTCTTGCGGCAAAGATTTTTTTTTCAAGCATGGCTAACTCTTTTTTGTCTAAGTCATCAAGTTTCCTAGGTTTTCCGTGCTCATTTGGGTCAATGCCTGCTGCTACAAGAAATTCTTCTGCTTCCTTAATAGTACCGCAGGCATTAGGAATAGAAAAGTCCGTGTACATGGACAATGCCTTGGCCAAAGGTTTAGTTGATGAGCCAAAAATGCGCAGACATTTTTCTTTCTCAATTAGCTTATTTTTAATAGCAATCTCAAGAATTTTCTTATTTAAGCCATCCACTTTTTCTTTCAACTGAAGATCGCCGCTGGCGCCAATTACTGCCAGGTGGGCATAGATTTCATTTTCTTTTGAGGCTTCCTTTGCAAATAAAAATGCAACGCCGCTTGCAGAGATCTCTTTTGTTCCGTCAATCCCGTAATTTGTAGGATTTATTTCAATAATATTTTCTTTTGTTTTCTTTGAACTATTCAAGTGATGGTCAAGTAAAATTACAGTCTTTTTACAAAGCATTTCTTCAATCAGGTCTTTATTGCTGCTTCCAATATCTGCAAAAAAGACAATATGAGCGCTTTTTTTTGAAATATTTTTAATTAAGTCTTCTGTAAGAAAATTGTAAGAAACAACTTCTACATTATTGAAACTGTGTAAAAAAGAAGAATACAATATTGCTGCAGCGCAGATTCCGTCACAATCGTTGTGGCAGATTATCAGTAAGTCGTTTGCATTGTCAAGCTTTTTAAATAAAGAAGACGCTTGTTTTAAATCTTTTAGAAACTCTTTTGTTCCCACTTTTTACCAAAATAATTAAAAAAAATAAAAATGCTTTACTCGATAAGCAGGCTTACATTCTTTGAATCATAATTCCATTCAGCCGGAAGCTTGCCTGTTTTCTTGTAGTATCTTGTAAGCCTTCTGATTTTTGATTCTGTCAAAATAAGGCCTCTTTGTGATACTTTATCAGACTTATTTATCAGGATATGTTTCTGCAGCGCAACTACTCTTTTAAGAAGAGCTGTCATATTTTCCGGGAGCTTTGGAAGAAGCTTTTTTTCTTCAAGGATTTTTGCAAGTTTCTTTTTTGTCAAGAATTTAACATCTGGTATTCCGTAAGTATCCCTTAAGTGAAGTCCGATCTGAGATGTTGTCTTGCCTTCTTTAGCAAGCTTAACTATCAATAGTTCAACTTCTTTAGGTTTATATCTAATCCAGGCATGGTTTGCCTCTTTACTTGGTTTTGTCGATTTAGACTTTCCTTTCTTCTTTGAATAAAGTCGTGCCATTTTTAATTCCTCGGGAGAATAAGTCAAACGCTATTTTCTCCAGCATAAGATTGCCTCGATAAAAGACTAACCTTATCTTTCTTTAGCATTTAAGAAAACACGATTTATTTATAAAAGTGGCGGTTTTACTGATGCACAACTTCAATAAAGTCATTATGTAGATATATCTCAACTTTCTTTTTATTGCAGAAGCGCTCAATTTCATCGAGATGGCTTTTGCAGACTTTATTTAGGTCGCATTTTCTGCATTTTGTCTTTTCTATCAGTTCTCTTTTTTTCCAGTCCGGGCACGGAACTTCAAAAAGCCATGAGAGCCTTTTTCCCATCTCTGAATCTTTCTTGACAATTTTGCAGTTTAGCTTTTCTTCGTCAAAGAACCTGCCGATAGTATTGCAGTTATCACAGATAAAGGATTTTCCCGGAGCTGCATGCTTATACACTCTGGCTTTTGACTTGCACTTTGGACAGTCGATTTCGCCGCCGTTCCACGCTATTTTTTTCATAGAAATATAATCACAGTTTGGGCATATTATTGCTATTTCATTTACCATGCAAACATGGCTGCATTTTGGGCAATTAACCATTTTTAAAATTAAATATTTATCCTTATTAAATGTTATGATTCTTAATAATAACCTTTAGATTTCTCCTGCTGCTTCAGAAATCTCGTCTAATACCTTGTGATTGTAGTGTGGATCAATTAAGACAATCCTGTTGAATTTTTCAGTTGTTCTCTCATAGTCCTTGATTATTTTATTACCGTACCTAAGCGCTTCAAACGCATTTATAATCTGCCTTCCTGAGCCAATGTCATTTATCTGTCGGTTTATGTCAAAATAAGTTGTTACAATTCTTAGGTTTACATCAAGGCTCTTTTTTATCTCATTAATTATTCTTGGAGTGTGCTCTGATTCAGGCACTAAAACAAAAATCTCATCTCCGAACGCAAGATAAAGAGCATCCTTTTTGTTTAGGTATTTTTCACAAATTTGCTTTACTTTTTTCTGGCTTTCATATACGAGCATAATAAAATCCTCATATGAATAAAAACATAGTTTCATGAATTCATGCTCGTCAAATCCGAAATCATAATATTCAAGAAGCTTTTTTTCATGAACTGTCCTGATTTTTAATCCTGCATCTTTTATATCCAGGTAAATAAAATGGTATTTTCCGATATTTAGTGAGCCTGAATCCATGAAAAATTTTATGTCAGAATTAAATTCAGGGTTGCGGTAATCAATTGATAAACTATGAAGCGCTTTTTGTGATAAAAGCTCTATTTCTTCAAGCTTTCTTCTTATATGTTCAACAAAGAAGATATTCTTTTTGCATTTTTCAAGAAAATCTATGCCTCTATTAATGTCTTTTATCAATGCAGATGTCCTATAAAAAGATGCGATGGCATCTGGCATTGAAAGTGGATATGTTATTATTTCTTCAAGAATTTTTAGACTGTGGAAGTATTCCATTGCAAGGCTGTATTTAGCAAGGTCTTTTTTTGATTTGCATTCCTTGAATTTTTTTATTGATTCTTTTTTAAGAAGAAGCCTGCTGTCACTTAACTCCATCATCTCAGGATTCTGCGTTGACATTCTCTCATTATAAATCTTGATTTCATTGACAAGGTTGTCAAAAGATTCCTTTGAAAACTCATAATATGCTTTTTCACGAAGATCTGCCAGAATTGCTGCTTTCATGCTGTTTGACTTTGCAATTTTCTGCCAGAAAAAAGCATTCCATTCGTAATACTTTTTTTCGAAAAGCAAAAGCAGGTTAGGCGATTTTTCAACGATTGCTGTTCCTGCTGTTATTGTGCAGGCAGGGTTTTTGACTATAACTTCTTTTTGCTTAAGCTTAAGCTTTAGAAAATCAAGATAATCTTTTTTTACTTCACTAAGCACAGTTTCAAATAAAACTGTTCGCTGTTCTGCACTAAGTTCACAAAACTGAGTTCCTTCGCATATTCCTTCCCGCTGAAGATTTTTTAATTTTCTTTCTTTTTTAATAAAATAAGTGTCTGTTTTAAATGTGGCTTCAACAAGGCAATCATCGTCAATTAAACCGTGCTTTTGCAGTGCTTCTTTAATGAGCAGATGGCGCTTAATAATAATAGTATTATTAACTTCATAATAACCAAATATTTCATCAAGTCGCTTTATTGAAAGTTCATTTTTTTCAAGGCAGAAAAAGCCTCCGCCAGATGCGCGCATTGTAAGGATATAATCTCCGTCGCTGATTCTGCTTAAATTGTATAAAAGATCTCTTTTCATAAGATCGCTTTTTACAAGCGTCAGCTTTTTAATAAGTGAGTCTATTATCAGGATAATATCCTCTTTAATAGTTGCTTTTTCAAAAAATAATTTTCCTTTTATCTTATCCTTGATTCTTCCTACAAGTTTAACAATAGTTTCGTACTTCTTCACATACAATTTGATGCAACACTTGTTTATATAATTTATTCAGATAACTATTAAAATGCGTTTTTATTCTCTTTTGCAATGAAATTGCTTCTTTTTGCAGATTTTCATGGCCGGATGAAATATTTTGACGAAATAAAAAAAAAAATCAAAAAATTCAGATTTGCTTATTTGTGCAGGAGATATTTCTAGCATGGGAGACGATCTGCCAATGCTTTTGTATAAATTAAGTGCACTTGATAAGCCGGTAGTAATGGTGCATGGAAATCACGAGGATTATGATTCGATGAAGCATATTAGCAATACCCATGAAAACATTATCTTACTGCATAAAAGCGTTCACATAATTGAAGACTGCATTTTTATGGGTTATGGGGGTGGAGGATTTTCTCATGTTGACCCTGAGTTTTCAATTGTTGCAAATAACTTTTTTAAGATAAATAAAAACATAGGAATTGAAAAAAGCATTCTAATAACCCACGCTCCTCCTTATAGGACAAAACTTGACAAAGTCCATGGAGAGCATCATGGAAACAAGTCAATTCGGCAGTTTATTGAGGATGAGGAGCCGACTCTGGCAATTTGCGGCCACTTACATGAAAATGCAGGAGTAATTGATAAGATTGGAAAAACCACAGTAATTAATCCTGGGCCATCAGGAATGATTTTTAACTTGTAGAGTATTTTGAAAAAATACCTTTTTTCAAAGAGAATATTTCAATAAAGTTTTTAAGATAAAAACTAATCTTTTCCTAAATTGTTTTCAAATAAACTAATGTTTGATAATTATATAAAAAAACTTATATGGATTTCAAGAGTCGTTACAATTATTTTCTTAATCCCATCTTGCGCACCCTCTCGTCGACATTTTCGTGTGACACATTAGTTTTGCCAATAGACTAAACAACAGAAAAATGTTTTTTACTGCAAATTATTATAATTTTTTTTATTTTGCTGCCAGTCGCAAGTAAAATCCTTTCC
>JAZDLQ010000049.1:0-45382 GCA_043801855.1 archaeon
AACAATAAATTATTTATATAACAATATTTTTTTAAACTATCATGCTTCGAAAGCTAGTAAAACAGGGAAATAATGCATTAACACTAACGCTTCCAAAAAAATGGCTGCTAAAATATAACCTGCATTATGGTGACTCGGTAAATGTTTTAGATAAGGGAAATGAGCTTGTAATTTCTTCTAAGCCAACCCTAAATAAAAAGCAGGCGACTCTTGACTTAGATTCAGTAAAAAATTTTATCCCTAAATACCTAAACAGCCTATACAGGCAAGGGTATACTGATATAATTGTGACGTTTACTGATAAAAGTCTGCTTGCAATTGTAAATAGGACACTTGTTGAGAATATGATTGGGTTTGAAATTGTTGAGCAAAATGAGTTTAATGCAGTCATTAAATGCGTTGCATCAGGCGATTCTGAATCATTTAATATTATGTTTCGAAGGTCTTTTCTTATAACAGCATCACTTTTGGATCTTTTATTAAAAAATATTGAATCATCAAAATTTGAGACTAAAGCTGCTCTATCTATGGAAACAACAAATAATAAGCTTACAAATTATTGCAGAAGATGCATCTCTATTTTAGAATATGATGAACAAGAAAAAATACAGATATATTGCTCATTAGAAATTTTGGAAAGGATTGCAGATGAGTTAAAATTTGCTTTTATTCATATGGAAAAAAAGAGCATGCAAAAAAAGCAAAGCGAACTGCGTTCTCTTGCTTTAGAAGTTAAGCTTTTTTTTGATTTAGCCCATAAGTCTTTTTTTGATTCTGATATAGAAAAATACTTCAAAGAATCAGAAAAGGCAAAAAACTTTATTCCAAACTATCTCTCCTTTAAATGTGACCTAAATAATGTCCTTATTTACCACAGCTTGCTTAATGTCTACCAATATTGCATCCAGCTCTTTACGCATCGGCTTCAGGCACTTCTATTAAAAAAAGAATTTAATGATTCAGGCATTTGAATTAAATATTGAAAGAATATTTTTAAATATGTTCGTATTCTACTCATTTATATGCAAATAGATGAAACTCTTGTCCGCCATGTTGGAAAGACTGCAAGGCTTGATTTGACGCAAAGCGAAATAAAAGAATTTTTACCGCAACTTAAAGAGATAATTACATCGTTTTCAGAAATATCTGCAATTAACACTGAAGGTGTTTCTCCAAGTTTTCACGTTCCGCAAATAAAGAATGCTGTAAGAGAAGATATGCCGGCAGATTCTCTGCCTAATATGGTTGCGCTGAAAAATACAAATCATAAAAAAGATGGCTATTTTACCGGGCCAAGAATTATTTAATTTTCTAAGAGATCTAATGCAAATTCTTTTTATAGTCATATCTTTTCTAATTTAGTTTATGTTACTGGCAGATTTACACACGCATACTGTTAATTCAGGTGATGGTCTAAATACATTATATGAAATGGCGCAGGAAGCAGGCAGAAAAGGCTTAAAGATTCTTGGTTGTGTCAGCCATGGCCCTTCATTTAATTCAAGCTATCCACATGATGCTTACTGTGTTTTTGAAAGAGTTAATAAAGAGCTTTTCGGCGTTAGAATCCTGATGGGTATTGAGATGAATATCATTGATGAAAGCGGCCGCATAGATGTTAAGGAAAATTCACATAAATTTATCATGGCAAAGCTTGCAGGCCTGCATGAAGACCTTGGATCAATTGAAAAAAATACAAATGCTATATTTAACGCAATAGCAAATCCAAATGTTCATATAATTACGCATCCTTACTGTTATTTCAAGACCGACATTGAAAAGATTGCACTCGCGGCTGTCAAATACAATAAGCTTCTGGAACTTAATAATTCAACATTCAAGTACAACATGGAAAGAATTCCATGGCAATTAGATTCAGCAAGGAAAATGGTTGCCGTATTAAAGAAGCATAATCATAAACTAATAATAAACAGCGATGCCCATGTTGCATCAGATTTAGGGGAAGATATGGCAGTATTATCATACAAAAAAGAGCTTGGTTTAGCTGATGAAATGATAATAAACTCTGATTTAATCACTTTAAAAAAATTTTTGAAAATTGATTAACATGAAAAAAGCTAAAAAAGAATATTCAGGTAATTCAGGCAAGAATCATCAAAAATTATTTATATTGTTGTTTTTGCTTTTATTATTGGCAATATTATGTGTTACAATATATATGAGGTCAAGCACAATGAAAAAAGAAATCGCTGTTTTTGAAACAACAAAAGGAAATTTTGAGATTGAATTAAATAGGGAGAAAGCGCCAATTAGTGTTGAAAATTTTGTAGGATATGTAAACTCAAAATTTTATGATGGATTAATATTTCATCGTGTCATAAGTAATTTCATGATTCAGGGTGGCGGATTTGATGATAAGATGGAAGAAAAAGACACAAAACCTCAGATAAAAAATGAAGCTGCAAATGGACTTAATAATGATAAGTATTCTGTAGCGATGGCAAGAACAGGAGTTATAGATTCAGCAACAAGCCAGTTTTTCATTAATGTTGAAAATAATGTTTTTTTGAACCACAAAGATGATTCAGTAAAAGGATATGGCTATGCTGTTTTTGGCAAAGTAATATCTGGCTTTGATGTGGTTGAAAAAATACGTTACGTACCCACTGATTCAGTAGGCAGCTATGATGATGTGCCAACAACGCCTGTTGTAATTAAAAAAACATATATGAAATAAGTTTCTTATAACTAAAATGGACGCGCAAAACTACATTTCTGCAGCAAAGTCAGGAAAAATTGATGTAGTCGAGCATACAAAAAAAGTGCTTGCAATCTCAAAGCAAATTGATTCTGAATATAATTATTTCAATGTAATCTCAAGTGAAACAGCGCTAAAAAAAGCAGAAGAATTATCAAAACAAAAGGAAAAAAAAGGCGCTCTTTTTGGCCTGCCAATCTCAGTGAAAGACTGCATCTGCGTAAAAGATGTTGAATCAAAGGCAGGCAGTAAAATTTTGTCAGGATATAAGCCTGTATTTGACGCAACAGTTATTGAAAAAATAAAAGCAGAAGGTGGAGTAATCATTGGAAAAACCGCCCAGGATGAGTTTGGCTTTGGAAGTTTTTCTGTTAATGTTGGCGTTGAGTTGAAAATTCCAAAAAATCCGCTTGATAAGGAAAGAACTTGCGGAGGATCTTCTGGAGGAGCTGCCGGGATTACAAAAAAATGTGACTTTTCCCATGTTGCAATTGCAGAAAGCACAGGCGGAAGCATTGCAGCGCCTGCATCATATTGCGGAGTAATTGGTCTTTGCCCAACTTATGGTAGAGTATCCAGGTATGGACTAATAGATTTTGCAAACAGCCTTGATAAAATTGGTGTCATGAGTAAAACTATTGAAGATGCGGCACTCATTTTTCAGATTATTGCAGGATATGATAAAAAAGATTCAACTTCAATTGATGCGCCTGTTCATGATTATTTATCAGCAACAAAGAAGAAAAGCAAATTTAAGGTAGGAATAATTAGAGAATCGATTTGTGAAGGAGTTGATACTGCTGTTAAAGGTTCAGTAAAAAAACTTGCTGCTAATTTAAAAGAAAAAGGACACACTGTGAGTGATGTGTCCCTTCCTTTAGTATTCAAATACGGAATACAAACATATTATCTTATTTCAATGAGTGAAGCTTCAACTAACCTTGCAAAATACTGTGGACTAAGATACGGCTATGCAAAAGAACTTGTTGGTAACTTTAATGAATATTTTTCAAAAGTCAGAAGCAGTGGTTTTTCAAAAGAAGCAAAAAGAAGAATAATTCTTGGAACATTTGCAAGAATGGCGGGGCTTCGCGATGCTTATTATCTAAAAGCCATGAAAGTAAGAACTTTAATGGCAGAGGAATATGCAAAATTATTTGAAAAATACGATTTATTATTGAGTCCGACAATGCCAAATACAGCACCAAAATTTGATGAAATAAAAAACTTAACTCCCTTGCAGAATTACATGATGGATGTAATGACAGCAGGGCCAAACCTTTGCGGCCTGCCTCATGTTTCTATTCCTTACGAAGAGCATGAGGGAATGCCAATCGGCGTATTGTTCACGGCAAAGCACATGGGTGAAGAGAAACTTTTTAGCATTGTGAAAGAAATTCAAAAATGATAAAATATGATGTACTAATTATTGGCGCTGGCCCAGCTGGGCTTGCTGCTGCTAATGAATTTGTTCCTTATTTAGGCAAGCTAAAAATTGCGCTTTTTGATAAGGCATCTTTTTTTGGAGGATCAGGCGGGAACACAGATAATAAATGGAACATTCTTAGGTCAGACGCAACAGAGTCTGTGACAGGATTTTGGCACTTGATAGATGATCAGGGTGGAGTGTGGAGCAGGCCATACATTGAAGCAATGACTTATGCTGGTGCAGAAAAAATGGAAAAGCTTCTTTCTGGTTCTAAAAATGAGTCTGATCTTGGCAAACCAGAATGGTATGAATATGATCCGGAAGTCTATCATTTCTGGAATGAGATCTCAAAAACACACGGTCTTACTTTTGAGAAGCTTGTCCAGTTTCATATAGGCAGTATTCGCGGCAGAGAAGTAATGCAAAGGTGGGGCAGGCAGTTGCAGTCTGCTGGCATTGACACACAATTAAATAATGAAATTCTTTCTGTTGAAAATAGCAGCGATCCAGATAATAGATTTAAAATATTAGCAAAAAAAGGAGTATATTTTGTGAGAAATGTAATTATTGCAAAAGGCAGATCAAAAGTAGAATATAATGAAGATCTGCTCGTTAAACTATCGAAATCATTGGGGTTTGATATTGTAACAAATCCTATAGATATAGGTGTTAGAATAGAATTTTTGCCAAAAGCTATGCGGGCTGTAACCACATGGCACACAGCATCTGGTGAAGAGCGTAGCGGCATCTATGACCCTAAATTCAGATTCAAGAGCGCAAGAGGAGACTGGATAAGAACTTTTTGCAGCAATGTAAAAGGCGGAAGATTATCTCTTGAAAAATTAAACGGGCTTCCTATTGTGAATGGAGAATCTGATCCAAAATGGTATGGCCAGCCAGCAAACACAGCGCTCCTTGACACAATAAGCTTAAGAGAGCCAAATGCTAATGCAATTGATTGGGCAATGAGGCAATTATTTGATTTTGACCAATTGACATCTCTTCCGGGTGAAACTTCAAGGGTAATGATTCAGAGGCTTGGTGATTTTTTGGGCCCTTCTTTTTATTCTCTTAATCCGTGGATAATCAATTATGAAAACGGAATAGCGCATCCTCCTATTGTATTTCCTCCTGTTAATGTTTGGAAATATAGGAGATCTAGGTTCAGCCCGGGTTATCATAACTCATTTAATAGAGAAGGATTTTTTAAAACCACATTAGAGACAAAAGATGGCACTCTTCTTGGTACCCCAGGAGATTTTCACATGGCTTTTAATGGCAGGATATGTGATAATCTTAGAGATACAATCCTTGCATTAGGCGCGCTATTTCCCGGAATTCTTCATCCTTCAACTGTATTAGCAGGGCCTGAAATAAAGATGTATGCTGTTAGAGGCGTGGCAGACGGGTTTTCACAAACAAAGGTTAAAGGGCTATATGTTGCAGGAGATGGAGGAAGAGGCACGCATGGAATTGCGCCGTCTTTTGTTAATGGAATGAATGCTGCCCACGGAATTCTTCTTAGTTTCGGCCACTCGCCAACATTTAAGTCAAGAGGAAAAGAATATACTGTCTCTCCTGAATTGGTTGGCGCAAATGCTTCAAAAATGATTTAAGCAAATATTTTATAAAATATACTTAGTTCTTAGTTTGATATGCACTTCACATCTCCAGTAATTATTGGCCTTGAGATTCATATAGAGCTTAACACTAAGTCTAAACTTTTCTGCTCATGTGCAACTCATGGAAACGAAGAGCCAAACACAAGGACCTGCGAAATCTGCCTTGGAATGCCAGGAAGCAAGCCAAAAGTAAATAAAAAAGCGATTGAATATAGTCTCTCTCTTGCCCTTGCACTAAAATGTAAGATTGCGCCTGAAATATTATTCTCCAGGAAAAGCTATTTCTATCCGGATATGTCAAAAAACTACCAGATAACACAATATGAGCACCCTCTTGGAAAAAATGGATATCTTACCATCGAAAACAAAAAGGTAGGAATAACAAGAGTCCATCTTGAAGAAGACCCGGCTTCATTAATTCATCCAGGAGGAATACAGAATTCAAAGCTGACTTTGATTGATTATAACAGGAGCGGCAATCCACTTTGCGAAATTGTAACAGAACCGGAAATTTATTCGCCGGCTGAAGCCCATGAGTTCTTAAAGCAACTAGTAAATATTCTTGTATATCTAGGAATTTTTGACCAAAAAAAAAATATAATAAAGGCAGATGCAAATATCAGCATAAAAGAAACAGGTTACGTCAGAGCAGAAATAAAAAATATCTCCAGCTTCAAGGAAATTGTAAAAGCGCTTGAATATGAGTTTACAAGGCAAAAACATGCAGCAGAAGAAGGAATAAAGTTAAAGCCAGAGACTCGTGCATGGCTTTCTGACAAGGGAATAACTGAATCCCTTAGATCAAAAGAGACAGAAGAAGATTACGGATACATTACTGATCCTGATTTAGTTCCTCTTGAGATTTCTGAAGAATTTCTTAAATCAATTTCTTCAAATATGCCCGAGCTTCCTTTTGAAAAGATGCTGAGATACGTTAAGGAGTTAAATATATCTACAGATGATGCTTTTGTAATCTCATCAGAGTTTATTCTTGCGGCTATTTTTGAAAAAGTGATAAAAAAAGTAAACCCTGTCCTTGCAGCAAAATGGATACGGCGTGAATTAGTTAGAGTTGCAAATTACAATAATATTGAATTAATTGACTTAAAAATTAATGCCGATCCTTTTTCAGAAATCCTATCACTGGTTGAAAAAGGAAACATTACTGAAAAAACAGGCCAAAGGCTTGTTGAAAAATTAGTCGTTGAAGATTTTGATGTTATCCAATATGTGAATACTCAGAATCTTCTTGTGATAAAAGATACAGGTGAAATTGAAAAATACTGCCTTGAGGCAATAAGTGAAAACCCAAAAGCAGCAGCAGACTTTAAGAGCGGCAACGCAAATTCGGTGAATTTTTTTGTTGGGCAGGTCATGAGAAAGACAAAAGGAAAAGCAGATCCAAAAGAGCTTCATGAAATACTTACAGGTCTTCTTAAATGAACATATTAGTGATCGGTTCAACTGGATTTCTAGGAAAAAAAATAGTTGAATTTCTTAACCTGAATAAATTTATTGTCGGGCATTTTGCAAGAAAAAAGCCAAAAGAAGAAAAAGATAATCCTTTTTTTTTTGAAGGCGATATTACAAAGCGCGAGAGCCTGTTTCGGCCGATTATCTGGGCAGATATTGTAATAATGAATGCAGGGCTTGTGAGCTACAATAAAAAAGATGCAGAAAAACTAAGGAATATCCATGTAAAAGGAACAAGAAATGTTGTGGATATTACCGGAAAAAAAGAAAAAAAATTAATCTATACAAGCTCAGCAGCAGTTCTTGGGCCGTCGCTTATTGCAAAAAAAGAAGATGAACTTAGCTATATTCACCAAATCAGGGAATTAAATTCCGCATATTTTCTGACAAAATATGTTGCTGAAAATATTGTTGCAAAAAGTGAGCTTGACGCAATAATTTTGCGGCCTGGCTCTTTAATCGGAAACGGAAAGACTAGTACATCTAAAATAATTGATGCAGTAAAAAAAGGATTTACCCCTGATTTTAAGGGAGGAGCAAGCTTTGCAGACGTAAGCTCTGTTGCGGAAAGCTATGTTGCAAGTGTCAGGCGGCTCCTGAAAAGAAAAAGCCAGCTAGTTGAAACATTTAATCTTGGCGGAGAAAACCTAAAATTCAGTGAGTTCATCGATAAAATAAAGTTATCATTAAATAAAAAGACAATTTCAGTGCCATATAGCCTTCTTACGGCTTACACAAAACTCTGTGATTTTTCAAGTGCCTTTGGAAACATGACAAGCGAGGCGCTTTCAATTACAGATAATTTTTTCTTTGTTGATTCAGGTAAAGCGATAAGTGAACTTGGATATAAGATAACGCCTGTTGAAAAAATAATAAGCGAAAATCACAAGTGAGTTATTTTTTTTCCAAATATTTTAAAGCATATTTCATTTTCCTAAGTAGTATGGAACTTAACCAGAATTCAGATTTATTTAGTTGCAACGTAAAAGCGGTTGAATTAATTAAAAAAGAAAAAGAAATTATTGCAGTTTTTGATAATACGATCTTCTATCCTGGCGGAGGCGGCCAACCATACGATACAGGAAAAATAACTTCTGACTCATTTGAAGCAGATATAATTTCAGTATCAAAGCAAAATGAAAAAATAATCCACACATTGCATGTAAAGAGAGGAGAATTAAAAACAGGAGATAGTGTTCATCTTGAGATAAACAAAGATAGACGTGAAAAGCTTGTGCGAATGCATACTGGAGAGCATATGCTATTTAAATCAATTGAGAATATCGCTAAAGATTTGACACTTGTAAAAATTGACTTATCGGAAAATGAAAGCTCTCTTTTTGTTACATGCGATAAGCTTGATTGGGACATTTTATTTAGGGCAGAGGCAAATGTCAATAGCCTAATAAAAGAAAACCGAAAAATAAATGCCATGGAATTAATAAAATCAGAAGCTGCAAATTTAAAAGAATTAAGAATAAAACTTGACAGGATAAAAACAGAGAAAGTAAGAATCATAAACATTGCTGGCTTTGACTACTCTGCCTGTACTGGCACTCATGCAGAATCAACTAGCTATGTCGGCAATCTTTTTATAACAAAATTTGCAGTGAACCATGGGACATACGAAATAAGATACAGAACTAATGTGGATAATTTTTTTGAGTACTTAAACCCAATAAGAAAAGCAGCAACAATTCTTGGATGCGATTTTAGCGGCGTTCCCTGCCTTGTTGAAAAAATAATTTCAGAGCGTGATTCATATAAAGAGAATTACAGAAAAACACTTGAGAAAATTCCTGTTGAATTTTCTGTTGAAAAAATAAGTGGCATTTTGTTTAAATCTGTTATAGTTGAAAACTATGAGCGAAAAAAAATTACAGATACAATGAATATAGAAGCTAAAGAAAATACAATTGTTTGTGTTATAAACAAGGAAAGCGATAGGGCAAATGTGTTTTTAACTTGTTCAAATGAACTGAAGGTAAATATTCCTGAAAAACTAAAAGCAGCTCTTGACAAATTTGGCGGCAAAGGCGGAGGTAGGGATAAATTTGCTCAGGGAAGCGTTGAAGTAAGGCATGCAGAAAAAATAGCTGAAGAAATAAAAAAAAATATTTTTAGCTAAAAATATTTTTTTTAAATCCAGATACTTTTTTATACAAACATAAATTAATATTTTTTAACAAAAAAATAAAAATTGGGGTGGTTATCATAAGCGCAACTGTTATTATCGGCAGCCAATGGGGCGATGAGGGCAAAGGAAAAATTACAGATATTCTTGCTGAAAAATGCGATTATGTTGTAAGGTATCAGGGTGGAAATAATGCAGGCCATACTGTTGTTGTAGGGAATGACACATTCAAGCTTCACTTGCTACCATCAGGCGTAATACACAAAAAAAAATGCATGATAGCTAATGGAGTTGTTCTTGACCCAAGGGCGTTAATAAACGAAATAAATGACATGGAAAGTAAAAATATTACTGTTGATCTTGTTATTGATCCATTAACTACTTTGATTTTTCCATATCATAATATTTTGGACGGAATTTCAGAAGATACACTCAAAGATAAAAAAATAGGTACAACCAAAAAAGGAATCGGGCCGGCATATGAAGACAGAATTGGAAGAAGAAGCATCAGGTTTATTGATTTACTGGATAGGGATTTGTTTAATAAAAAGCTGCATACTGCTTTTGAGATAAAGAAAAAAATAATTGAAAAAGTTTATGAGCAAAGATTCAGCCTTGTTGAAAATGAAGTTTTTGAGGAATATTTTGCATTAGGGCAAAAGTTAAAAAAATATATGGGCGACGTTTCTTTGCTTGTATCAAAAGGGGTTAAAACAAAAAATATTCTTTTTGAAAGTGCGCAGGGCACATTTTTGGATATTGCGTATGGAACTTATCCTTTTGTAACATCATCGCATCCTATAGCAGGAAGTGTTTTTGCAAATGTTGGCTTTGCAGCGCAAAACCTTAATGTTGTTGCAGTAGTTAAAGCTTATACAACAAGAGTTGGAGAGGGCCCTTTCTTATGTGAGTTGAATGATTTACTTGGAGAGCAAATGCGAAAAGCAGGGCACGAATATGGCACAACAACAGGAAGACCAAGACGCTGTGGATGGCTTGACCTAGTTATGTTGAAATATTCAAACAGGCTAAATGGATTTTCATCTATTGCAATAACTAAACTTGATGTGCTTTCAGGGCTTGATAAAATAAAAGTTGCGATCTCTTACACTTTAGATGGAAAAGAAGTTGATTATCCGCTGACAATTGAGCAGCTTGAGAGATGTTCTGTAACATATAAAGAGTTTGATGGATTTTCAATAGATACTTCAATAAAAAATTATTCGCATTTGCCAATAGAAGCCCGCGATTATCTAGAGTTCATTGAAAAATATCTTGATGTTCCTATTTCAATGGTTTCAATAGGCCCGGAGAGAGAGGCAACTATAATTAAAAATGAGATTAAGTAGCTTTTTTATAAATGGTATTTGATCCTCTTTTGGAAAAATTAGTGGCTCTTTACAAAGAGACAGCATCTTGTATTTCAGAAGATGTACTTTCAATATATAAAAAAAGTCTTGCAGCTTCTAAAAAGGAAAATCTTCAGCAATACACGCTCTCAAATATAATGGATAATATTGCAATATCAGGAAGTAAACAAATTGCTTTGTGCCAGGACACTGGAATTCCTGTATGGTATGTTAAATTAAATAAGAACAATTCAATGAAAGAGGTATCACAATTAATTGTTGAAGCAACAAAAATAGCTACAAAAAATTTTATTCTAAGGCCAAATGCTGTTAACTCTTTTACAGGAAAAAATACAGGTGATAATGCAGGATTTCCATTTCCAATTATTCATTTTGAGGAAAATACTGATGCAGAAATAGCATTCAACCTTCTGCTAAAAGGAGGTGGCTGTGAAAATATTGGCGCCATGTACAGTCTTCCAAGTAAGGAACTGGATGCAGAAAGAAATATAGAAGGAGTTGAAAAATGTATAATTGATGCAGTGATGTGTGCCCAGGGAAGAGGATGCCCTCCTTATATAGTAAGCGCAACTATTGGTGGCACCAGAGAATCAGCGTGCTTCGCTTCATGTAAGTCATTTCTTAGAAAGATTGATGAAAAAAATACAGACTTGGAGATAGCAAAAGAAGAGGAAAATATTTTGAAAAAGATAAATTCACTAGGTATTGGCCCGATGGGCTTTGGCGGCAGCATGACAGCAAGCGCTGTTTTTCTAACTTTTTTACACCGCCATCCTGCGTCATATTTTGTGGACGTTTCATTTTTCTGCTGGGCAATGCGCAGAGGTAGCTTAGTATGGAAATAATATCATTAAGCACGCCGCCAGATGAAAAAAAGATTAGAAAACTAAAAGTTGGCGAAATAGTAAGCCTTTCTGGAACAATATTTTGTGCAAGGGATAGGATTCATAAATATTATTATGATAATATTGATAAAGTAAATCTTCCAAATTTATCTGATTCAGTAATATATCACTGCGGCCCTCTTGTAAAGAAAACAAAAGAAGGTTATAATCTAATTTCAGCAGGTCCGACAACCAGTATGAGAATGAGCGCCTATCTTCCAAGAATAATTGAAAAATATAAGATAAAAGCAATAATCGGGAAGGGTGGGCTTGATAATTCACTGCTTAATGAATTTAATAAGTTTGGTTGTGTCTATTTATCAGTAATAGGCGGTCTTGGAGCAGTAGTTTCTCAAAAAATAACAAAAGTAGAAAGCGTACATTTCATGGAATTTGGCATGCCTGAGGCTATGTGGAAACTTAAAGTTTCAGACATGCAGGCAATTGTCACGATGGATACTCATTTTAACAGTCTGCATGAAGATATACTTAGAAAATCAATAGCAAATAGAGAGAGGATTGTTTATGGACACATATGAAAAATCATTAATGCTCCATGAAAAATATAAAGGCAAGATTTCAACAATTAGCAAGCTTCCAATTCTTGACAAAGAGACTCTTTCTTTAGCATATACGCCAGGCGTTGCCCGTGCGTCTGAAATGATACATGAAAATCCGGATGACGTTTACAAATATACTTTTAAATCAAATACCGTTGCAATTGTAAGCGATGGCTCTGCTGTTCTTGGCCTTGGGAATATTGGCGCAAAGGCAGCGATTCCTGTTATGGAAGGAAAAGCTCTTTTATTTAAGGAGTTTGCAGGTATTGACGCATTTCCAATCTGCATTGATAGTAATGATGTTGAAGAAATAGTAAGAACCTGCAGGTTGATTGCGCCTGTTTTTGGCGGAATTAATCTTGAAGACATTTCTGCGCCCAGATGTTTTGAAATTGAAGAAAGGCTAAAAAGTGAGCTTGATATTCCTGTCTTTCATGATGACCAGCACGGCACAGCAATTGTTGTTCTTGCGGCGCTAACTAATTCATTAAAGGTAGTAAAAAAGAAAAAAGAAGATATAAAAATTGTTGTAAATGGAGCAGGTGCTGCCGGGACAGCCATTACAAAGTTTCTATTCAGTGAAAATTATTCCGATATTATTTTATGTGACAGCAAGGGAATAATATCTAAAAAGAGAACTGATTTGAATCCAATCAAAAATAAGCTTCTCGAAATAACTAACAAAGCTTCAATTACAGGCTCACTAAAAGATGCTTTAAAACATGCAGATGTTTTCATTGGAGTTTCAGTAGGAAATATAGTGACTTCAGATATGATAAAAACCATGAATATAAAGCCGATTATTTTTGCCCTAGCCAACCCGACTCCTGAAATAATGCCAAATGATGCAAAACAGGGAGGAGCTTTTATTATTGCAACAGGTAGAAGCGATTTTTCCAATCAGATAAATAATGTCTTAGGGTTTCCGGGAATATTTAGAGGAGCTTTAAATGTCAGGGCGTCTGATATAAATAACGAAATGAAAAAAGAAGCATCATATGCACTGGCAAAAATTGTTGAATCTCCAAGCCAGGATTGCATTATTCCGTCTGTTTTTGACAAAAATGTTGTAAAACATGTGTCAGAAGCAGTAGAATCAGCAGCTAGAAAAACTAAGGTTTCAAGGATTTAGCGTTTTTTCTTATTTTATTTGATATATTCCATATCAGTTTAAAATAGCTTAAAAATCCTTCGTAAATACGCTCATCTTTAATTAATATACTGACAGGATCTTTTTGTGAATAAACAAGCAATGCAACCCTTCCGCTGTAAATATTAATTGACATTTGGCTTGAATATTTTTCCGGAAGAACCCTGACTTCTGCATAAGGCATTTTTGATACACTTATTGCCCTTTCTTTTGCTTTTTTATCAAAAATTATTTTTTCATGAATTTTTTTTTTTAATTCTTTTTTCGTGATATTTCTTAATATATTTATCGAATGGTTCGTAGAGGTTCTGAGCACCCATTACATAGTTCACATCTGTTCTATCAAGGATATTGCTTAATAACAAGTTAATTGCCTCAATGCCTCTATAATATGTAATCTCGTACTTTCCCTTGGTTTCATGAAAAGTTGACTCAAGCTGCGGAAATATTTCCAGAAATTTTTTATGCTGTGTTTCTATTTCCTCTCTTCTTTGGTTAAATAAGTATTGGAAGCATTTTGGATCTACAACTTCAAAATATTTTTTTCCGTTTAAGTGAATATATCCTACCAGGCCTTTTTCAATGAGCCTTTCAATGCAGTCGTAAACATTTCTTCTATGAATTCCTGTCGTTTCAGTTATTACTCCTGCAGTAGATGATCCGTTTTCAAGTATTGAGAAATATACTTTCGTTTCATTTTTTGTAAGCCCAAGCTTTTCAAATATTTCATAGTTCATTTTTAGTTATGCTTTATCACATTTGGTAGTATGATATTATCTTACAATTATTCTATATTTTTATGGTGATAACTAATCACCACACATATTTATATACTTCCTTTTTTTGTAGATGTACATGGGGGAAGGCATATTATCTCGTTTTTTACTCTTTACAGATATTATTGGTTATTTCTATGGCTGAAGAAATCCATGATGAATGCGGTATAGCAGGTGTTTATTTTTTTAAAAATCATCATGAAAAAAATGTTGTTCCTCTTTTGTATAAAATGCTTCTGAATCTTCAAAATAGGGGTCAACTTAGCGCAGGAATATCCACTTATTCAGATAACAGGAGTAATATCCTCCAAACATATAAAGAGCTTGGCACAGTAAATGAGGCTTTCCAGACCAAAGAAAACGGACACACAAAAAAACTGTTTGAGAATTACGCAGGTAGAATCGGCATAGGTCATGTAAGATATTCAACATTTGGCCTGCCGGACAAAAGCTATGCGCATCCTTTTGAAAGGCCTCACGGAAGAAAAAGCAAATGGTTTAGTTTTTGTTTTAACGGCAATATTGCAAATTATGAGAAGCTAAAAAATGATTTATTAGAAAAAAAAGATTACCACATTGTTTATAATAGTGACACTGAAATAATGCTTCATTATATTTCATTAGAATTAGCAGTTGAATGCCAGCGGGTCAGCTGCGAAAATCGGCTGCCTGACCTATTTGATATTTTTCGGAATTTGTCTTTAAAATTTGACGGCGCCTATAGCGTTGCATACATGGATGCAGAGGGAAGGCTTGTTGCACTTCGCGATCCTTTAGGCATAAGGCCATTATGTTATAGTATTGATAATGAAAAACTTGCGTTTGCAAGTGAAAGTATTGCACTTGAAAGCATAGGATGTGAAAATATTAAGTTTCTAAATGCAGGAGAAATTATCATTGCTGAAAATAATAATGTTAGAATTGAGAAATATTCTGATAGTATTCAAAAAGCAATGTGCATGTTTGAATTTGTATATTTTGCAAATGTCGCTTCAACAATGGAGAATAGGTCAATATATGAGTCAAGATTTAGCTTTGGTGTTGAACTGGCTAAGCAAGAATATCTTTCGCTAAATCCAAGGGAATATGTTGTTATATCTGTTCCGGATTCTTCAAAGCCTTTTGGTGAAGGCTATTCTCATTATTTTGGCCTGCCGCATAAAGAAGGTCTGGTAAGAAACAGATATGTTGGAAGAACTTTTATAGAAAGTTGTGATAGGGACGAAAAAGTAGAAAATAAATTTAGCCTGATTAAAGAAGTTATAAAAGACAAAAAAGTATTGCTTTTAGATGATAGCATTATTAGGGGAACAACATGCAAAAATCTAGTCAGGTTTATTAGGGACAAGGGAGGCGCAAAAGAAATCCACCTGCGAGTTTCGTGTCCTGTTGTAGTTCGCCCATGTTTTTATGGTATAGATATGTCAAGCGTTTCAGAATTAATTGCAGCAAAATACATCGATGAAGTAGGAAAAGGCCTAAGCAACGAAGCCAGTAAAAAATTGGCACAAGAGCTTGGGGCAGATAGCCTATTGTACCAAAAAATTGAAAATCTTCCAAAGGCAATTGGCATTCCTGCTGATAATCTTTGCATGGCATGCCTTAATGGAAAATATCCCACTCCTTATGGAATTACACTCTCTAAAAAAGCATTGAATAACAACAAGACAGGTAATTGTAATAGAACATATGAGTGATACTATTAATAATAAGATGGTAGGATAAAATATGGATGTTTTTGTTATTGGAAGTGGTGGCAGGGAGCACGCAATTATATGGTCTTTATTAAAAAATAAAAGCATTAAAAAAATATATTGCGCTCCTGGAAATGGCGGCATAAGCGAAATTGCGGAGTGTGTTGACATTAATATTTGCGATAACGCAAAACTTCTGAAATTTGTTAAAGAAAAAAATATTGATTATACTATTGTCGGGCCGGAGACTCCGCTGGTAAATGGCATAGTTGATTTATTTATTTCTGAAAATTTAAAAATATTTGGTCCGTGCAGGAATTGCGCAATGCTTGAAGGAAGTAAAATTTTTTCTAAGGCAATTATGCAAAAATATAATATTCCAACAGCAAAGGCAAAGGCATTTAATAATCCGGAAAAAGCAATTGATTTTGTAAAAAAAAACACTTGGGCAAGAGTCATAAAAGCTGATGGTCTCGCTGCAGGTAAAGGAGTATATGTATGTAACGACCAAGAAGATGCTATAAATGCAATTATAGAGATTATGATAAATAAAAAATTTGGAAAATCAGGTGATAATATTTTAATTGAGGAAAAACTGATTGGAGAAGAGGCATCTTTTTTAGTTTTTTCAGACGGCTTTAACGTAAAACCTATGCTTTCATGCCAGGACCATAAAGCAGTATTTGACAATGATAAAGGCCCAAATACAGGAGGAATGGGAGCATATTCTCCAGCGCCGATAGTTACAAAAAATATTCGTGCTCAAGTAATGGAAAAAATAATTGCCCCAATTATCAGGGCGATGCAAATTGAGGGCACTCCATACAAAGGTGTTTTGTATGCTGGCTTAATGATAACAAAAGATGGGCCAAGTGTAATTGAATTCAACTGCAGGTTTGGCGACCCGGAAACACAGCCGCTTCTTTCTTTATTAAAATCAGATCTCTTAGAATTAATTACCGCATGCATTAATGGCACGCTGGGAAATACAACTGTAGCTTTTAAAAATGAAGCAGCATGTAGTGTTGTGATGGCATCAGGCGGCTATCCTGGCACATATGAAAAAGGAAAGCTAATAACTGGTCTGGTTGAAGCAAATAAATTGCCTAATTTGATTGTGTTTCACTCAGGAACAAAAAAGATTGGCAGTGATTTGTATACAGATGGAGGCAGAGTCTTAAGTGTAAATGGCATAGGAAATTCAATAGATGAAGCAATAAGAAATGCATATATTGGTGTTAATAAAATTCACTTTGAAAACAGCCATTTTAGAAAAGATATTGGCATGAAAGCTCTAGGAAGATAATCATGAAAGAGAATATTAGGAAAAAGCTTCTTTTACAAAGAAATAAATTAACCGCTGATGAGATAGATAGAAGAAGCAATCTGATTAAAAAGACACTTGCCAGCATGGAAGAATACAAAAATGCAAAATCTATCTTTTTTTATATTTCGTTTAATAGCGAAGTAGATACCCATGCGCTTATAAATGAAGCAA
Source organism: archaeon (assembly GCA_043801855.1). Lineage (GTDB taxonomy): Archaea > Nanobdellota > Nanobdellia > Woesearchaeales > GW2011-AR15 > CAYTWW01. Next base: position 17,310 of record JAZDLQ010000049.1, read on the forward strand.
TACTGGATGGAAAACAAGTGCTTGTCCCGAAAATAAATAATGACAATATTGACATTTATGAAATCGACACTTTTGATAATCTAAAAAAAAATAAATTTGGAATATTGGAGCCAGCAATAGCTCAAAAACATGAGGCGTCAGTAATTGACTTATGCATTGTTCCTGGAATTGCATTTGATAAAAAAGGCAACAGGCTTGGTTTTGGCAAAGGATATTATGATAAGATTTTAAAAAAAATAAATTCAAAAAAAATTGCCCTTGCCTATGATTTTCAGATAATTGAAAATGTCCCTAAAGAAGAATACGACATATCTATGGATATATTAGTTACTGAATCTGGCATAATCAAATGTAGTCAAAATATACAAAAAATCATGCAAGAAAAAATAATTAATGGTAAAGAACTTGCTTTTGGAATACTTTACAATATTAAAGCCAAAATAGATTGTCTTGAAAAAAAACCTTGCTTATCAGTTGTGTTAGTTGGCAGCAATCCTGCATCTGAAAGCTATGTAAACACGAAAAAAAAGCGATGTGACGAAATAGGTATGGTATGCAAGATGTTTAAATTGCCAGAAAATGCCAGAAAAGATGAGATAATTAGCTTAATAAAAAAATTAAATTCAAATAGAGATGTTAATGGAATAATTGTCCAGCTGCCGTTGCCTTCTCATCTTGATGAAAATGAAATTATTGCTAATATTTCACCTGCTAAAGACGTTGATTGCCTAACCCCTGTCAATTTAGGTAATTTTTATCTTGGTAAAAATGAGATAGGGCCGTGCACTCCAACAGGAGTTATCCGCCTAATAGAATCAACAGGAATTAATATTGAAGGGGCAAATTCGGTTGTTATTGGGAGAAGCAATATAGTAGGCAAGCCCGCTGCTTTTTTGCTCCTAAAAAAAGGTTCGACAGTAACAATATGCCATTCCAAAACAAAAAATATTGCTGAGCACACGAGCAAGGCAGATATACTGGTTGTTGCTGTAGGAAAAAACGGAATAATAAACGCAGATATGGTTAAAAAAAATGCAATTGTGATAGATGTAGGTATAAATAGAGTTGAAGGAAAAATTAAAGGCGATGTTGATTTTGATTCAGTAATAGATAAATGCTCTTTTATAACTCCTGTTCCAGGCGGTGTTGGGCCAATGACTGTTGCGATGCTAATACAAAATACCTTTTCGTGCTACATTAAACAAAATGAAGATAATTGAAAGTAAAAACAATATTGCTGTCTTAGCATCCACAAATGCTACAGACATGCAGCCATTAATTGACGCTATTAAGTCAGGGAAACTTAATGCAATAATAAAAATTGTAATCAGCAATAAAATTGATGCAGGTGCATTAGAACGAGCAAAAAATCATGGCATAAAGGCTTTGTTCATTGATCCAAGCGGCAAAACTAAGGAAGAATATGATAGTGAAATTTCAAGCATTCTAGATAAAGAAAATGTTAAACTTGTTTTGCTGATAGGTTACATGAAATTGATAGGGAAATCTTTCATTGATAAGTACAAAAACAAAATTATGAATATTCACCCCTCGCTTTTACCTGCGTTTGCTGGAGGAATGGATTTAAATGTCCATGAGGAAGTCTTGGCAAGAGGGTGCAAATACAGCGGAGCATCTCTTATTTTTATTGATGAAGGAGCTGATACCGGCCCGATTATTATGCAAAAAACAGTTGCTGTTGATTATAATGATACGCCAAAGAGCTTAAAAAAAAAAGTGCAGGAAGCAGAAGCAGATTTGCTCTTAAGGGCAATTCCTTTGTATTTTGACGGAAAAATCAATGTAATTGGAAACAAAGTAATTATAAGATAATTATGATAGAATTATTAAAAAAATAACAAAGGTAAATAAAAATGATAAAACGTGCATTAATTTCTGTTTTTGATAAATCTGGAATAGTTGAATTTGCTAGTGTTCTTGACAAATTGGATATCGAAATACTATCTACAGGCGGCACAGCAAAAAAACTTAAAGAAGAAAAAATAAGAGTTACAGATGTCTCTGATTATACCGGCTTTCCTGAGATGATGGGGGGCAGGGTGAAAACACTGCATCCTAAAATTCATGGCGGGCTATTGGCAGTAAGAAATAACATAGCTCATATGATCGAAGCTAAGGAAAATAAGATTGGTATGATTGATATGGTTGTAGTTAATCTTTACCCTTTTGAAGAATCAGTAAAAAAGAACTTGGTTTTTGATGATACAATTGAGATGATAGATATCGGCGGCCCTGCAATGATCAGAAGCGCTGCAAAAAACTTCAGGGATGTTCTTGTTGTTATTGACCCGTGCGATTACGGCTGGATAATTGAATTGTTAAAAGAAGGCAAGGAAATAGCATTTCAAAAGAGAAAAGAGCTTGCAAAAAAGGTTTTTGAAAAAACTAGCGCATATGATGCTGCAATCTCTCAATATCTTGCAGGTGGCAATTGCTCTGATTCAATGTGGCCTGATAATATATTCCTTAGCTATAAAAAAAAACAGGAGATGAGATATGGCGAAAATCCTTACCAGGTAGCTGCTTTCTACACTGATAGTCAGCAACAGGAAATAGGAATAGGTAATGCGCAGCAATTGTGCGGCAAAGAATTATCATATAATAATATAATGGATGCTGATGCCAGCCTTGATTTAATAAAAGAATTTTCAGATCCTTGTGCTGTAATAATTAAACATGCAAACCCATGCGGAGTTGCCTCATGTGAAAAAATTGAAGATGCCTTGATTAAGGCATATAACGCTGATTCATTGTCTGCATTTGGAGGAATAATTGCGCTTAATAGGATTTGCAATATTGGTTGCGCAAATTTTCTTAACGAAAAATTTATTGAGGTAATTATTGCTCCTGATTATGATCGAGATGCGCTAGAATTATTAATGAAAAGCAAAAATAGAAGGATACTAAAGCTTCCTATATTAACCGATTTTTATCATCAAAGCCAACGAGAAAAATTAACTAATAAAAAGGTTAAAGGAGGCTTATTGGTTCAGACAACAACATTTCCTGACTTAGATATTGATAAAATTAAAATTGTACAAAATGAAAATCCAACTAAAGAAGATATTGGTGTATTAATTGAAAATGCAAAAAAAAATACAGTAAGGGAGTTCTTATGCGTTACAAAAAAAAAGCCTTCAAAAGAGCAGCTTATTGATATGATTTTTGCAATTAAAGTAAGCAGGTACACTAAATCAAACACCATAATCTATGTAAAAGATAAAGTGACTATTGGCATTGGAGCAGGCCAGATGTCAAGAGTTGATGCTGCGAGGATTGCGACGCAAAAAGCAGGAGAAAAAGCAATTGGCTCTGTTATGGTCTCAGATGCATTTTTTCCGTTTAGAGACACTGTTGATGAGGCAGCAAAAGCAGGAATTGCAGCAATTGTACAGCCCGGCGGCTCTATTCGTGATAAAGAGTCAATTGATGCTGCTAATGAGCATAATATGACGATGATATTTACAGGAATTAGGCTGTTCAAGCATTGAATGAGGTTAGATAAAAAATGATACTTATAATATTTGGCAGCAAATCTGATTCCCATATATATGAACCATTATTAAAAAGCCTGGGTAATCAGGCAGAGCTAAGGATTGCATCAGCTCATAAATCTCCTAATTACCTTAATGAAGTTTTAAAGGATGTAAATGATAAATACAAATTAATCATTGCCGGAGCTGGATTGGCTGCTCACCTCCCGGGTGTAATTGCCTCAAAAACAATCAGACCTATAATCGGCCTGCCTGTAAATGTTAATTTTGAAGGTATTGATTCATTATTATCCATTGTGCAGATGCCTCCATCTGTGCCTGTTTTAAGCGTGGGAGTTGACAATTGGCGTGAGGCAGGAGAAAACGCCAGATTAATGTTAATCCAATATTCTTCAGTAAATATCATGAATAGCAAACTTGTCGATAAGGCAGGGCTTGAAAAAATTTCTGAGCTGCTTTCTAGCTTCGATGTAAAATTTGATTTTAGCGATGAATTAAATTTGAATGCAATCAATATCCGTTGTATCAATATTACGGAGATCGTACAAAATAGCACTGCTAATGAAAAATGTCTCGCTATAAATATACCAATCTCTGAGCATTCTAATTTATCCAATGTCAAAGATTTATTTAAGCTGACTAAAAAAGGAATGTGGGTTGGGCTTAATAGGTTCGAGAATGCTGCGATTGCAGCAGTGCAAATAATTAATCTGGATAATCAGCATTCCGAAAAGCTCATAAGTTATAAGAGAAAACTGGAAAATATGTTTAAAAAATAAAATGGCACATAGAATTGAAATTGCACTGAAAAACGAAATTACTGATTCAAGAGGAAATGGAATCAGAAAAAGGATTAATCAGGAGTTAAATTTATCCGTTGAATCTGTCAGGACAATTAATATATTTACACTTAATTTTGAACTCTCGACACAGCAACTTGATTTCATAGGTAAAGAACTTCTGATGGATAAAGTGATTGAGTTTTATTCAATTGACAAGCCAGTTGCTAACAATTTTGATTTTCTTGTTGAGAAGGCATTTAAGCCAGGAGTTACAGATAATATAGGAAAAACAGCCAAAAGGACAATAGAACAATGCATGGATAAAAATTTCTCAGATGAAGATAAGGTTTTTACTTCAGTCCAGTACCTGTTTAAAGGAAAATTAGTTAAAGGAGATATTGAAAAAATAGCTGAAAGAATACTTGGGAATAAACTTATTGAAAATTTTACTATTCTTTCATATGATGATTTTATTAAAAAAGGGATTGGCTTTCCGATGCCAATTGTTGATGGAAGCCATGAGATTAATATTGAGACATTTGACCTGAAGAAATACAGCGATGAGGAATTGAAAAAATTATCAAAAGAGCGCTGCCTTGTGCTGAACAATGAAGAATTTAAAGCAATTATTGCTCATTTTTCCAAAAAAGAAATTATCGTTAATAGAAAAAAGCAGGGATTATCAGAAATGTTGACTGATGTTGAGCTTGAGGTTTTTGCCCAGACCTGGAGCGAGCACTGCAAGCACAAGGAGTTCTCCGGGGAAGTCAATTATTCTGACCTGGAAGAAAATAAGCATGAAAAAATAAATTCTCTATTTAAAACCTACATTGAGGCATCGACCCTCAAGATTAAAGAGAGGCTCAATAAATTAGATAAGGATTACCTTGTAAAAATATTTAACGACAACTCAGGCATTGTCAGATATGATGAAAAAGATAATTTCTTGTTCAAGGTCGAGACTCATAATTCACCTTCTGCCCTTGATCCGTATGGCGGGGCAATAACTGGGATAGTAGGAGTTAACAGGGATCCTGCAGGTACTGGAATGACAGGAGGAAAACCATTATTCAATACAGACATATTTTGTTTTGCAGACCCTTTTTTTAATGGTAATCTTCCTCCAGATACAAAGCATCCTATGCAAATTTTTGAAGGTGTCCATCGCGGTGTTAAGGATGGTGGAAACCAGTCAGGAATCCCAACACTCAATGGATCTCTCTATTTTGACAAAAGGTATTTTGGAAAGCCACTTGTCTACTGTGGAACAGCAGCCCTTATGCCAAAAAAAATAAACGGACATGACTCATCAGAAAAAATAATCGAGCCTGGCGATATCGCAGTTATGATTGGAGGAAGGGTTGGAAAAGATGGGATACATGGAGCGACAATGTCTTCAGAAGAAAGGAATAAAAATACTCCTGTGACTGCAGTTCAAATAGGAGATGCAATTACACAAAAAATAATGCTTGATTTTATATGGGAGATTAAAGAAAAAGGATGGATTAAGACAATAACTGACAATGGTGCAGGAGGCTTATCGTCAAGCCTTGGTGAGCTTGCAACTTTCACAGATGGTATAGAAATTGAGCTTTCCGCTGTTCCACTTAAATATCATGGGCTTCTTCCATGGGAAATTTTTATTTCAGAAAGCCAGGAAAGAATGAGCCTTGTCATTTCACCAGAGCATGTTGATGAGATAAAAAAATTCGCTAAAAAAAGAGACGTTGAATTGTCTGTAGTTGGCAGGTTTAATGATTCAGGCTATCTGTCAGTTAAGCATGGTGATTTGCAGGTTGCCTATTTGGACCTAAATTTTCTCCATAAAGGGTACCCTAAAAAAAAGATAGACGCTGAATGGAAGAAGGTTATCCATAAGGAGCCAGATTTTAAAGAGCCAGAATCACTGCTTAAAGAGCTTGAAAATTTGCTGTCTTCATTAAATGTATGCAGTAAGGAATACATCATTAGGCCATATGACCATGAGGTAAAAGGAGGAACAATTATAAAGCCTCTTTCCGGAGTAAAAAATGATGGTCCGAGCGATTCATCAGTTATTGCTCCTAAAATAGGCAGCAAACAAGCAATTGTTGCCGGCCACGGCATGTGTCCAAGATACAGTGACATTGATGCATATCACATGAGCGCGTGCGCATTTGATGAGATGGTTAGAAACATTGTTGCAACTGGCGGCAAAATTCCTGATTTAGAAAATGGTTTTGCTCCTATGTGGTCGGTTAATGATAATTTTTGCTGTCCTGATTCAATATATGACGAAAAAAGCAATCCTGACGGAAAACTGAAATTTGCGCAGATAGTAAGGGCTAACCAAGCGTTATTTGACTATTCAACAGCATATAATATTCCTATGACGTCTGGAAAAGACAGCATGAAAAATGATTTCAAGTACAAGGATGAAACAGGCAAAACGCACAAGATTTCAATTCCACTTACTCTGCTTTATTCAGGTGCATGTAAGATTGATGATTTTAGAAAATGTGTCACAATTGATGTTAAAAACCCAGGAGACTTGGTTTATGTTTTGGGACTCACAAAAAATGAGCTAGGTGCAGGTGAATATTTTAATTTTCATTGCTTTATTGGAAATAATGTCCCTAAAGTTAATGCAAAAACTGCAATTGCATTGTATAAGGCTTTAGGTAATGCGATGGATAAGAAACTTGTTGAATCTAGTCATGACTGTTCTGACGGCGGGCTTGGAGTTGCTTTTGCAGAAAGTGCTTTTTCAGGAGGATATGGAATGGACTTGGATTTATCAAAAATTTCATCAGAAGGCATAAATAGAAACGATTATCTCTTTTTTTCTGAGTCAGCGTCAAGGTTTGTTGCAACAGTTAAACCACAGAACAAGGCTGAGTTTGAAAAAATTATGGGTGATAATATTTTTGCTATTGTTGGTACTGTTTCGCTAAACCGGAATTTTACAATAAAAAAACTTGATGGATCAATTGAAAATATATCGCTTGATGAATTAAAAAAAGCATGGCAAAAGCCTTTAAGGTTTGATTTGCCGCTGGAGAGTTCAAGATGAAAAAAGTCAGAGCACTTATACCAACAGGCCTTGGCTTTAATTGTGAATATGAATCAGCGAAAGCATTTGAACTTGCAGGAGCAATTGCGGATATTAAGGATATAAGGGATATAATAAATGGGGAAGTAAGCATTTTTGACTACCAGGTAATTATGCTTATTGGAGGATTTTCATATGGCGATGATCTGGGAAGCGGCAAAGCTATTGCAAATCTTCTTAGGTTTAAAAAAATAAATGGAAGAAAATTTATTGATTTAATTAAAGAATTTAATGCAAATAAAAGAAACATAATTTTTGGCGTATGCAATGGTTTTCAGGTATTAATTAAGCTTGGGATACTTCCAGGTTTTGATTCTAATTATGAGAACCAGAATTGCACATTATATTCAAATGATTCAGGCAGGTATGAAGATCGTTGGGTAAAATTAAAATTCAACAAAAACAGCCCATGCATTGCAACCCGTAGCATAGATGAGATGAATATTCCTGTACGGCATGGAGAAGGAAAATTAATCACAGAAAATGATGATATTCTTTATAGGATTATGAAAAACAATCATTATTTTGCGCAGTACATTGATCCTGTCACAAAAATTCCAACAATGAATTATCCTCTGAATCCTAATGGGGCAATTAATGCAATTGCAGGCCTGTGTGATGAGACTGGCAGGATATTTGGCATGATGCCGCACCCTGAAGCATACCTTTTATTTGAAAATCATCCTCATTGGACAAGGTTAAGAAGAGAGTTGAAGGATCAAGGAAAAGAAGTGCCTAAGTATGGTGAAGGGGTAAAGATTTTTAAGAATATTGTAAATTATTGTGAGGTCAATTTGTAAAATGCTGGTTCCTAGTGAAAGAACTAAGTTATATTCAAAAGACCATCTATTTGATAAGCCAAGAAAAATAGAGAAAAACGATATTATATGGATAGACTTAGCGTTAGCATCTAATAATTACTGGGGAGATTATACCCGGACAATAATACTTCACAATGGGAAATGTTTAAGCCATGAATATTATTATAAATATGTTAACAATCAAGATGTAGGAAAATATATTATGCTTGCAAATGATATACAAATTATCCAAAAAGAAATTTTGTCGAGTATTTCAGTAGATATGACATTTCATGACTTATTTATTTTATGCGAAAAAACAATCTTAAAATTTAAATACATCAACCCAGATATTCGAAAAAATTATGGGCATACTATTGTTAAAAATCTTAAAGATAGAAGTTTTATTGTAGAAAATGATAAAACTCCTGTTTTCGGAAACGTGATTGCAGTAGAGCAGCAAATCGCAATGCCTGATGAAAAATACAGTGCCAGAGTTGAAGATATATTTTATTTTGAAAAAGATAAGTTGATAGTATTATAGTGCGAGGAAAAAATGTCAAATATAACTTATACATATAAAGAATCCGGTGTTGACATAAACGCAGCAGACGCCAATCAAAGGATAATAAAGCAGGCGATTAAAAGCACTTATTCAGAGCATGTAATTCCTGATGATAAAGGACTTGGAGCGATGTTTGCAATACCAACAAAATACAATAATCCTGTTATGGTTTCAGGAACAGATTCTGTCGGGACAAAGCTTATGATTGCTTTTATGATGAATAAGCATGATACTGTTGGGATAGATATTGTTGCGCTTTGCGCAAATGATGTTCTGAGACGGGGAGCTGCCCCGCTTTATTTTTTGGACTTTATTGGCATCCATGAGCTTAAACAGGAAAAAATAAATGATATTATTGAAGGAATAATTGCTGGTTGCAAGCAAGCGAACTGTTCGTTAATAGGTGGAGAAACAGCGCAATTGCCTGAATTTCATAAAGAAGATGAATACGAGCTTGTCGGTTTTTGCAGTGGGGTTGTTGAACGCTCGCAGATTATTACTGGAGATAATATTAGGCCTGGCAATAAAATAATCGGGCTTGCAAGTAGCGGCCTGCATTCTAACGGTTACACTTTAGCAAGAAAAGTTTTGTTATCAAAATTCAAAATAAATGATATTGCATATGAAAAAACAACGATTGGCGATGCTCTGCTCTTTCCTTCCAGAATTTATGTGAAGCCTGTTTTGGATATTTTAGAAAAAAACAGGGAATCTATTGTTGGATTATGCAATATTACTGGGTCTGCTTTTAATAAATTAAAAAAGCTTAACCCTGATGTAGGGTTTCGAATAGATAAGCTGCTGCCAATACCTAAAATATTTTCCCTGATTCAAAGAGAAGGAAATATTAGTGATTATGAAATGTTTTCAACATTTAATATGGGGATTGGCTATTGCATTATTGCAAGGGATGCTTCTTTTATTACGGATTTTGAAAAAATTTATGGATACAAGGCAGACGTTATTGGCGTTGTTGATGATTCAAAAAAAGTAACAATATGCGAGAACAATATAGTATTATAATAAATTAAAAAATCAAGTAAATTAAATGTACAGAAAAAATTACATGAAAAAACATCTTAATAACTCAGTTTTTAATTATATGGTTGATATTTACACATTATGGATAGGAAAAAGATTTTATTTTTGCTCAAAATATGCATGTCCTGGTCCAAATGCCATCAGCCCTTTTTTTGAAAGTAAATTCGCTAGGTTAGAATATACTGGCAATAAATATCGTGGCGAAAAATTTCAGCTATTTTTTATGAGACACACGGGCCAATGGATAAAACACCTAGAAGATGAAACTTTAAATAACTGCTTACAGTCTATCTTGGAAGATCCTTGGTTTACGCTATAGAGTATAGGTGAAAAAAATGAAAACTGGAAGAAATGAGCCATGTCCTTGTGGCTCAGGAAAAAAATATAAAAAATGCTGTCTCGACGAAGATATGGAAAAAAGTAATTTAACAGGTGAGAGCCTTCCTGTTCACAAATGCTGGATTTCAAATACTCCCGGCAGCAAGATAGTGGTTATATCAAGGCTGAAACCTAATGGGAATTTCGAAATGGCATCAATGCTTGTGGATGGATGGAAAATGGGCTTAAAAGATGGTTTTGGAAATTTAAATATGACAAATGACCAATTAGACGAATATATTTATTCACAAGATTTTAAAGTAGCTAATCTTGATGATTGTAAAAAACTTATAAAAAATGGCATTCTAATAGCAAAAGATTTGAATCTTAAACTTCCAAAAGAATTTGTTATGTATAAGGATATTATTGGTAATATGGACGATATCAAGATAGAAGGTTCATTATACAAGTGCTTTTCCTGCGGCAAAGGAAATTTAGGTGAGGATGTTATAAAGAAAATAAAAGAAATTACTATAAATGATATCAAAAGAGGTGCGTGTGGGTCAATGGAAGAAACAATTATTTATTTTGTTTGCGACAAATGTAAAATTGGTGATAAAAATGATTAGTGATGAAATAATATCTAATAATTTGAACAATACACTTACTGAAACCAATTTTTTGGAGCTTGGGCAAAAATATCAGGGAAAAGTACGTGACAATTATATTCAGAAAGATTTTATTATTATGATTGCAACAGACAGGCAGTCTGCATTTGACAGGATTCTTGCAAGTGTTCCATTTAAGGGAGCTGTATTATCCATGACATCAGCGTTCTGGTTTGAAAATACAAAAGACATTATAAAAAACCATATGACAGCAATGCCTGATCCAAATGTGATGGTCTGCAAAAAATTGAAAGTTTTTCCAGTGGAAGTTGTTGTTCGCGGATATTTAACTGGAGTAACAAGCACAGCTGTCTGGACTGCGTATGAAAAAGGCGAAAGGCTCTTTTGTGGAAACAAGCTTCCTGATGGGATGAAAAAAAACCAGGAATTTAAAAATCCAATATTAACGCCAACCACAAAATCAGACTTGCACGATGAAAAAATATCTTCAGAGGAGTTAGTTAATAGAAAGTTAATGACAAAAGAACAATGGGATTTTGTTTCCCAGAAAGCGATTTTGCTTTTCAAGAGAGGGCAGGAAATTGCCGGCAAAAACGGATTAATTTTAGTTGATACAAAATATGAGTTTGGCTATGACAATTCAGGAGAGATTTTTTTAATAGATGAAATACATACTCCTGATTCATCCAGGTTCTGGATTAAAAAAACTTACGTAGAAAGGTTTGCTAAAGGAATTGAGCCTGAAAACATTGATAAGGAATTTTTAAGGCTATGGTTTAAGGATAATTGCGACCCATATAATGATAAAGTGTTGCCCGGGGCGCCAAAAGAGCTTGTTGTTGAACTTAGCAAAAAATACATCATGCTCTACGAAATGATAACAGGAAATACGTTTAACACACCTGATGCCACAGATATTTTAAAGAGAATTGAAAATAATTTGAAGAAAAAGGGATACTTATGAATAACTTTAATGTTCCTTTTCTATTATTATTATCATTATTAATTTCAGGATGTAGTGTTTCACATTCTAAATGCGGTGCGGATTTTTTATCTGAATATAAATCGGCACTTGCACAAGATAATGTATCCTTTTGCGATGTAATTAATGAAAGAGGATCTCTACAATTTAAAGGATCTCGCAGTTGCCAACTTCAAAATGGCTCATTAATATTTGCAAAAGACTGCTTTGTCTCTTTTGCTGCTAAAACTCAAAATATTTCCATATGTAAATATACTTTTATGTCAGATGATTGTCTGAGCCAGATACAGAATTTGGATAAAAATCCCGCTTTATGCAATGATTTGGACCAAAAACAAGATGATACTATTTTATTCAATTATTTTGACGAGTGCGTAAAATACACAGCATTTAAAACACTTAATGATTCAATATGTAACCAGATAAACGATTATTTTACAAACGGCTTATGCAATTACAATATTGCAAAACAAACGCTTAATCCTGAATTGTGTAAAAAAATTAAGAGTTTCCAAAACATTGATGCATGCTTTATTGATGTTGCGGTTGGCAATAAGGATATATCCATGTGTGTTAATAATATAATAAACAAAGATAAATGCTATAATTCATTTGCCATTAAATTTCTTGATAGCTCGTGGTGCAGTGAAATTATTAGTCAAGAGACCAAGGATAATTGTTTGGGATTTCTTGGTAGAGAGCTTATGGATAGCACTTTATGCACTACAATATCATCATGTTTTCTTAGGGAAACATGCATTTCAGAATCGAAAACAGGGAAAATGAAAACTGGATCCACAGATATTATTTCAACCAAATGTGAATAAATCTGTGTTAATGAAATGACAGCAAATAACTTAAAGAAAGGTAGAATATTTATCCTTAAATTATTGACTACAAATATTATTGATTCAAAACAAAATGCCAGTAGGTGATTAAAATGGAAGAATTATATGCAATTTCTCCGATTGATGGAAGGTATTATGGAAAATTGCAGCAGCTATCGCAGTATTTTTCGGAGTTTGCACTAATAAAAAAGCGGTTATATGTTGAGTTATTATACCTAAGAGAGCTTGGCAAAGGAGATTTTATTGAAGTATACGACAAGTTTAGTCTAGATGATGCACAAAAAATCAAAGAAATTGAGAAAACAACCAATCATGACGTCAAGGCAGTTGAATATTATATAAAAGAAAAGGTGCCAAAGGATATTAAGGAATTTGTGCATTATGGATTGACTTCTGAAGATATTAATAATTTATCATATTCACTTTTAGTAAAGGAGTTCATTGAGACCACCTACACAAGTAAACTGCAAGAACTGCTTACTATTTTGGAAAAAATAAGCGTTGAGAATAGGGCAGTTGCAATGCTTGCGCATACGCATGGCCAGCCAGCGTCACCAACAACAATGGGTAAAGAATTTTTTATTTTTTATAATCGTTTAAAAGACCAATTCTCGAAGTTACAGAATATTAAGTTAAGAGGCAAGTTAAACGGAGCATCCGGAAACTATAATGCACTTGTAGTTGCAGAGCCCCAAAAAGACTGGATAGAATTTAGTAAAAAGTTCATTAATAAATTAGGATTAGAGCCGAATCTATACACAACACAAATTGAGCCAAATGATACTTTAGTTGAATTATTTCATTGTATCAAAAGAATAAATAATATCGTTCTTGATCTTGATATTGACATTTGGCTCTATATTTCTATGGATTATTTTAAAATAAGAAAAAAAGAAGGTGAAGTTGGCAGTTCAACAATGCCGCATAAGGTTAATCCAATTGATTTTGAAAATTCTGAAGGAAATATAAAGCTTGCAAACTCCCAATTCGATTGCTTTGAAAGCCTGCAGGTATCAAGGCTGCAGCGGGATTTATCAAACAGTACGATAATGAGAAATATTGGCGTTGCATTCAGCCATTCAATCCTGGCATATGATTCAGTGCTAAATGGATTAGGTAAATTAATCCCAAATCCTGAAAAAATTGAAAGTGATTTGGAATCTCATCCTGAAGTGCTGTCTGAAGCTGTACAGACAGTTCTTAGGAAATATGGTGAGGACCAAGCATATGAGCGCATGAAAAGCATGTGCAGAGGAAATCTTGTAACTCTTAATGATTTACATGATTTTATAGATAGCCTAAAAATTCCTGCAAAAGATAAAAAAAGGCTAAAAGATTTAAGACCCAAAGATTACATAGGTTTAGCAAACGATTTGGTTAAAATATAGTGCAATCACTCTCTAATTCCAAGAATCTTTCCAGCTTCTTTTTTTATTCTTTCTTCATAATCATATGATTTTTCGCCTTCTTTTTTTTCTGAAGAAAGCGCATTTACTAACTCTTTGATTATCAGCGCCTCTTTTTGTGTATCCCAGGAGTTTACTTTGAATTGTCCTATATGCTCTTTTATCAGGGATTCTTCAATTTCTTCTATTGTTGACTCTTTTACCATTATCTCTTCAAAATCCTTTGACTTAAGGCTGTATGTGTTTCTGACAATTAGATACGCTCCATTCTCCATTGCTTTTTCATAGATTTTTCGAAAATCAACATCGCTTGCCTTGCCTGATGATAATATTCCTTCAACTCTTAATAAGACTATTTTATCTTTTACTTCCTTTGATTTAATGTGCGTAAGACAATCTTCAGTTACTGATTCAGGAGCCTTATTGTTCGCATCAATTTTTATCTTATGTATTTCCTTAATCTTTATTGAAATATACTCGATTATCTCATCGGAATACAAATAAAAACCGCCGCACTCAAGCTCTTCAAGCTCGCGAAAGCTGTTTGGAAATAATGGTCCTGGATAGATTATATTCTCATATCCAGGAAAGCTTTCTTTTCTGACAATATGGACGTGGCCTCCTGCATAGTAATTGAAATTTTTTGGAAGGTATGAAATCGGTGCTGAATCCATTTTTTCAAGCTCTTTTGGCTTAAGTTCAGTAAGTGCTGTATGGAACATGAAAATTTTGAATCCTGATTCCTTTTCAAGGCTGCTCCTCTCTAGATTTTCATAAAAAGAGCGCTCAAGCATTCCGCGTTTACCAATCATTCCGGTAATTTTCGCACCTGTTTTTTTATCAATAGTAAAATGCAGCTTTAATTTCTTATTTTCAACTGCTCCCTTAACGACATTTACGCATAGGCCAGCTTCTTCAAGCACTTCAAGCATTGTTTTTCCGGAAGGTGAAAAATCATGGCTGCCTGCTATTGCATAGACAGGAATATTTTTTTCCTGCAGCATTTTTAATTTTTTAACTGTTTCCTTAAGCATTTCAAGTTCAGGCATGCTGGTGTTAAACAGATCACCTGATATAAGGATAAAATCAACATTATTTGAAATAGAATAATCAACCGCCTGCTCAAAAGCTTCAAAAGAAAGCGCACGCAATTTTGGCTCTCTCCATCCTCCAATGTGGCAGTCTGCAAGGTGAGCGAATTTCATAACGCTTACAAAAGGATTTTTTTATTTAAAGGTATCCCACAAAACACAAAACCTTTATATTTCTCTAGCCTGTTCTGCATTATTATGCAAATAGAATACATGGGTTTTGGTGCAATTGAAAAATTGCGTGATATAATTAAGGAACTAAGGCCTGTAAATATATTTCTTGTTACAGGAAAAGAATCATATGATAAGAATATGAAGCATATTATTGAGCCTCTTATAAGTTCATGTATAATTAAGCATTTTTCGGCTTTTTCGCAAAATCCAAGATTTTCTGAAGTTGAAGAAGGAATCAGGCAGTTTGGCCAGAAATCTTATGATATGATTTTAGCAGTTGGCGGCGGAAGCGCAATTGATGTTGCAAAAATGATAAATATTTTTTCAGCGCAAAAATGCACATCAATTGAATGCATGCAAGGAGATGTTAAAATCAATAAAAAAGGCAAAGTGCTTGTTGCCGTGCCAACTACTGCCGGGTCAGGAAGCGAAGCTACAAGATTTGCAGTAGTGTACCATGATAATGTTAAGTATTCAGTAGACCATGATTTTTTAATCCCGGATTATGCAATAATTGACCCACAATTAAGTGCAAGCCTTCCAGCAAAAATAACAGCGTCTTCTGGTATGGATGCACTTTGCCAGGCAATAGAATCATACTGGTGCGTTAATTCCTGCGAAGAATCAAAAGCATTTGCAAAAGAAGCAATAATTCTTGTACTGAAAAATATCAGTAAAGCCGTTAATGCGCCGACTATTAAATCACGCCATGAAATGGCAAAGGCAGCTAATTTGTCAGGTAAAGCAATTAATATAACAAAAACAACAGCCTCGCATGCTATGTCTTATGCAATCACGACTTATTTTGGAATACCGCATGGCCATGCTGTTGCGCTTACACTGGGGAAAATGCTTGTTTTTAACAGCGAAGTAAATGATGATGATTGCAACGATTCCCGAGGTGCAGAGTATATCAGGGAAGCTATACAAGATATATGTGATATAATGGACGCAGCAAGTCCAATCTCTGCTAATGTTAAATTAAAGCTTCTGATGCGGGAGATTGGTTTAGAGCCGGAACTATCAAAGATACTTAAAACAAAAGAGAATATTGCACTTGTTGCTAAAAACGTTGATGCAAGCAGGCTTTCTAATAACCCAAGGAAGATGAGCGAAGACGATATAATTAAGATATTAAGTTAAATATGAAAAAAATAATATAAAATGATTATTCCATAATATTATTTCTTTGCTTTTTCCCAGTCAGCTAAAAAACTCTTAATTCCTTCAGTAGTTTTAGAGTGAATAAATAGCTTATCAATAATTTCCGGTGGTATTGTTGCGACGTGCGTGCCAAGGAGAGCTGCCTCTTTTACATGAAGGGAGCTTCTGATTGATGCTGCTATAACTTCTGTTGTAAAGCTATAATTGTCAAAAATATCCATTATGTCAGCAATTAATTCCATGCCATCTTCTCCCTGGTCGTCAAGCCTTCCGACAAATGGGCTGACATAGGTTGCGCCAGCTTTTGCTGCTAATAATGCTTGGTTTGCGCTAAAAATAAGCGTTACATTTGTTTTTATTCCTTTTGAAGATAATACCTTAACAGCTTTTAGCCCCTCAAATGTCATTGGTATCTTAACGACAACATTTTTTCCCCATGTTGAAAATTTTTCAGCTTCTTTTATCATGCCTTCAGAATTTTCACTTATTGCTTCAACACTTACTGGGCCATTAACAAGCTTAAGTATTTCTTTAGTCACTTCCTCGAAATTTCGGCCTGACTTCATTATTAAAGTCGGATTTGTTGTCACGCCGTCAATGACTGGCAGGTATTTCTTAATTTTTTCAAGTTCAGCTGTATCGATAAATATTTTCATAAAATCACCTAAAAATAGCAGATTATTTGATTAAATAAAAACTTTTTCAACAAAGCATAGAGAAGTTCTCTATAAAAACTATTTTTATATTAAATGCGATAGATTAACTTTTTAAATATTATAAAAATATTATATTAAGAAAATGGATTACGAAAAACTAGGCTTCAAATGCGGTATTGAGATTCACCAGGAGTTAAACACAAAAAAATTATTTTGCCAGTGTTCAACAGCTTTAAAAGAAGAAAATAAATCTTTTGAGGTAAAAAGAAAACTTCGTGCTGTAGCCGGAGAAGCTGGAAAAATTGATATTGCTTCGCAATATGAGTTTTTGAAAGATAGAGAGTTTATTTATAGTGGTTATTTTGGCGAAGCATGCCTTGTCGATACTGATGAAGAGCCGCCACAGCCGGTAAATGAAGAGGCTCTTGATATTGCACTAGGTGTTGCTAAAATTCTAAAATTAAACGTGCCTGACTCGCTTTGCGTAATGAGAAAAACAATTACAGACGGCTCTGCGGTATCAGGCTTTCAGCGGACTATTTTAGTTGCAATGGAAGGAAAAGAAAGCTATCTTCCTGAGTCAAAAGTTAAGATATTGCAGCTCAACCTTGAAGAAGATGCCTGCAAAATAGAAAAAAAAGATGGAAACATTTCCTTTTATTCGCTTTCAAGGCAGGGAATTCCATTGGTTGAGCTTGGGACTGACGCAACAATCAAAGACCCGCAGCATGCAAAAGAAGTTGCATCTGAAATAGGAATGCTTCTTAGAAGCTTTAATGTAAAAAGAGGAATTGGGACAATCAGGCAGGATGTAAATGTTTCAATAAAAGAAGGCGCAAGAGTTGAAGTAAAAGGCTGGCAGGATTTAAAGTCGCTTCCGCTTCTTGTTGAAAATGAAGTGTCAAGGCAGGTAGCTTTAGTTGAAATAAAAAAAGAACTTGAAAAACTTGGTGTCAAAAAGTTTGAAAAAAAAGAAGATGACGCAACAGAGATTTTTAAGAGCAGCACAAATAAGATAATTACAGCAGCCCTGAAAGATAACGGAAAAATAATCGCTCTGCTTTTGCCGAAATTTGGCGGCTTATTGAAAAAAGAAGTATGCCCTGGAAAAACATTTGGGAGGGAACTATCCGAGTATGCAAAGGCGCATGGCACAAAAGGAATGATACATACTGACGAAGACTTAGCTAAATATGGGCTTGTAAACGAGTTTGAAAAATTAAAAAAAGAGATACATGCAAAGCCTGATGATTTAATTATTGTATTTGCAGAAGGTGAAAAAATCGCAAAAGCTGCATCAAACTCAGTTTATGAAAGGGCATTATATTGCCTTAAGGGAATTCCTGAAGAAACAAGGATCCCAAACCACGAGAATGCGACAAGCTCTTATGCAAGGCCGCTTCCTGGTGCGCACAGGCTTTATCCAGAGACAGATTCTCCTATGATTGATGCATCTCTTAGATTCAAAAAGATAAAAATACCTCAGCTTCTGGCTGAAAAAATAAAGCGATTAAATAAGGAATACAATATTGAAGAGCACATACTAAAAGACTTATTCAGGGATGGAATTGATATTGAAGAGCTTATATCAAAATACAAAAACATTGACGCCAAACTGCTGGCTTCAATAATTATTGAGATTCCTAAAGAAGCAAAAAAAAGATACAATGTTGAAATAAACACTATTGACTCTCCACAGGTTTTTGAAAAGCTTAATGGCTCTGAAATAACAAGAGACGCAGTCCTTGAAATATTTATTGAGCTTGGCAAAGGAAACAACGTTGACTATACTAAATATAAGGCAATGGATGAGCATTCTTTGGAAAAAGAGATAAAAAAAATAATTGCTGAGAATAAATCTGCTCCTCCTAATGCAATGATAGGTATTGTTATGGCAAAGATGCGCGGTAAAGCAGACGGGAAAAGAATTGTTGAGCTTGTAAAAAAGTTTTCATAAAATATATAAATCAAGTTATCACAACACATTATTATATGCAAAAGAGGGAGTTATCTTTCTATTCGAGTTGTAGTGAGAGCGATCTTTTTCATGAGCTATCATCAAAACATGGCGGGCTTGATGAAAATGAGGCAGCTATGCGGCTGCATAGAGATGGAAAAAATATAATAGCAGAAAAAAAAGAGCTTAATGTTTTTATTGACTTTGTTTCGCATTTTGGAAGCCCGCTTGTTTTAATACTAATAGTGGCAGCAGCAGTTTCGTTTTTTCTTAATGAAAAAATAGATGCAATAATTATTGGAATAATGGTGCTATTGTCTGTAATACTTGATTTTTTTCTTGAGCATAGTGCGCAAAAAGCAGCAGAAAGGCTTAGGCAGAGTGTTAAAACAAAGGCAATAGCTCTTCGCTCCGGGCAGAAAAAAGAAGTAGGCACAGATGAGCTGTGTGTTGGCGATATTATTTTGCTTGCAGCAGGAAGCATGGTTCCGGCTGATGCAAGAATTCTTGAATCAAATGATTTTTTTGTTAACCAAAGTTCACTGACAGGAGAAAGCTATCCTGCTCAGAAATACCCACAAACATCCAAAAGCCAAAGCTTATCAGAGATGCATAACATCATTTTTATGGGAACAAATGTTATATCTGGAACTGCAAAGGCAATTGTTGTAAATATTGGCAAGTCAACAGAGTACGGAAAAGTTGCTGAACATCTAACTGATCCTCAAGTTGAAACTGAGTTTGATAGAGGAATTGCAGGATTTAGCTCATTAATAATGAAAGTTACAATATTTCTTGTTTTATTTATTTTTTTAGTCCGATCGTTTATCCACCATAATTATTTTGAGTCTTTCATGTTTGCAGTAGCTGTTGCTGTCGGGTTAACTCCTGAGCTTCTTCCGATGGTAATGTCAGTCACAATGGGATTTGGCTCAAACAAGATGGCAAAAAAAGGTGTGATTGTAAAAAAACTGACGTCTATTCCAAATTTTGGAAGTATGGATGTGCTATGTACTGACAAAACAGGCACTTTAACTGAGGATAAAATAAAGCTTGTTAAATACACAAATGTAAAAGGAACATCTTCAGAGCAAGTTCTATTATATGCATACTTAAACAGCAATTATCAGACAGGCATTAACAACATATTGGATGATGCTGTCCTTGCATACAAAAAAGTGGATATAACTGGCTATACAAAGATTGATGAAATTCCTTTTGACTTTGTCAGAAAAAAAATGAGTGTTGTTGTCCAAAAAGGAAAATTGCGCTCAATAATTACAAAAGGTGCGCCTGAAGAGATATTCAAATGCTCTGCTAATTATTTTTCAAACGGCAAAAAGAAGAAGCTTGACCAGAAAACAATTGAAGTTATTAAAGCTAAATACAGCGAGTTCTCAAGTGAAGGCTACAGGGTCTTAGCCATTGCAATTAAGGAAATAGAAACAAAAGGCGAATATTCTAAAGACGATGAAAAGGAAATGACTCTAATAGGATATGTATCTTTTCTTGATCCAGCGAAATCTGATGTCAAAGAGGTTCTTTCTGATCTTTCAAAAGCAGGCATTGAGGTTAAAGTAATTACTGGTGATAATGAGCTTGTAACAAAAAAAATCTGCAGTGAGATTGGGCTTACAGTTAAAGGAGTAATGCTTGGCAGCGATTTATGTTCAATGACAGATGATGCGCTTAAAGTAAAAGTTGAGCAGACTACTATTTTTGCAAGATTTTCCCCTGATGAAAAGAACAGGATTATACTTGCGCTAAAATCTAACCGCCATGTTGTAGGTTATCTTGGCGACGGCATAAATGATGCGCCGTCATTGCATACTGCTGATATTGGCATTAGCGTAAACAGCGCAGTTGATGTTACAAAAGAGTCAGCAGCGATAATTCTTACGCGAAAAAGCCTGGCTGAGCTTAGGGATGGTGTTATGGAAGGAAGAAAAACTTTTGCAAACACTATGAAATACATTATGATGGGGCTGTCTTCAAATTTTGGCAACATGTTCTCTGTTGCAATAGCTGTTGTATTTCTTCCTTTCCTGCCAATGCTGCCGCTTCAGATTTTACTGAATAATTTTATCTATGATATTTCTCAAATGACAATTCCGACAGACAATGTAGATCCTGAGCTAATTTCAAAGCCGAAAAAATGGGACATGAAATTTCTTAAAAAATTCATGCTGGTTTTTGGCCCAGTTAGTTCTATATATGATATTCTTACATTTATCTTGCTGTTTTTTATTTTTCAGGTAAATACAGTTCAACAGGCGGCAATATTTCAGACAGCATGGTTTATGGAGTCTCTTGCAACCCAGACTTTTATTATATTTCTTATAAGGACAAAAAAGTTTCCATTCATCCAGAGTTGGCCAAGCATTTATCTTTTAATTAGCAGCCTGGTATGTGTTGGCTTTGGCTGGATTCTTCCTTATACAAAGCTTGGATCCTTCTTTGGCATGGTGCCAATTCCATGGTACATTGTTGTTTGCCTTGCAGGGTTTATTTTTATGTATTTCCTGACAGTTCAGGCTGCAAAAATCCTGTTTTTCATGAAGAATGATTTTTAGAAAGATTCAACATAGCTTATTTAAAAATAAGTAACAAGAATTATTCCTGCAATTAATATAGCTGTTGCGCCAAGGCTTTTCATAATTTTTTTTTCCTTGAATAATTTGCCGCCGATAATGATTGCGATGAATACTGAAATTCGCTTTATTGCAAGCACTAATGCAACTTTTCCAGTCTTTACTGCAAGAATCTGCGCGTATCGATAGCCTATTGTGATAATGCCAACAAAGAGTATCAAAAGCGTGCTTTTAGTAAAAATATTTTTTGAATATTTTTTAAGATTCCTCCCTAAAACTACTGCTGCTAAAAAAATAAAAAACGTAAAAACATGCTGAAAAATCATAAAAGATTCTGGCGCCATCTTAAAATTTCCAACCAATACTTTATCAAGAACTGAAGTTATTGTAAATGATGCAAGTGCAAGTAATATGTAATTATGTCCTTTAGACTTAATGAATACAGCAAACGGACCAAGTGGCGTATCTTTTTCTTTTAGGTTGATTATATATGTTCCAACAATTAATAGAATTAAGCCAAGTGACTGCATTAAATTTAATTTTTCACCAAGAAAAATAAACGCAATAATTGCAACAAGCCCTGGGCTTAAGTCCATCAATGGAAGAGATTTACTGATATCAAGCCTCTTTAGAGCAGACATAACAGAATAGAATGCGATAGCATTAAGCAGGCTTTTTATGAAAAGAATAGCAAGTGCAAGAGCTGTTACTTTTGTAATATCAACAAGAAATATAAACGGAAGCGAGAAAATTAGTGTAAATATTGAAAGGATAAATGAAAACTCTAGTGCATCTGTCTTAAAAAGTGATTTTTTCTCAGCAACTGCAGCGATTGCTGAAAGAACAGCTGATATTAATGCAAGGATGTACCATTCCATGATATGAACGGAAATTTAGGGTGTATTAAAAATTAGCTGGAGAAAATAAATTATTGCTTAAACCTATTTAATTTTAATATTCTTTATCTGAAAGATTGAAAGAAATGTAAAATATGTCACACCCCACATAGCTATATTTGCATCTTGAATTGTTAAAGGATATAAAGTGTTCCCGTCAATTGAGCCAATTAATTGGAAAAAACTAAGACCTAAGAATATTACTGGTGCTAATAAAATTACAGCGATTAATGCTGAAAAAACGAGACAAACAATTCCAGTATATATTTCGTTTTCTCTCTCTATCTTAGTATAAGTAAGCATTTTTATCAGGATTGAGCTTAAAAAGAAAATGACTAATTGATATTTAATAATAAAAAATGCGGCAATAGTAAGGGACAATGTAATAATACTTGCAATGGGACGTTTATATTTTTTTAACACATCAAGAGAATTGTCATTTATTGACATAGCAAGAATTGTAATGCAGGCAAAATCAAGTATAAGGATGAATGCTCCATTATTTCTAAGGAATTCCCTGTCTGTAAAAATTAGTGAATAAAGGTAATATGATATCAATGTTAAATTGAATAAGAGGCTTGTTATTTTATCAGTAATTTTAATCTTTTTTTTAATCACAGATTATTTTACTTTTGTTAGATTAATAAATTTTTTTAATGAATTTAAGAAAAAAAGTGGGACTGCTGGGATTTGAATTTCTGAAGCAAAAGAGTTAACTTATTGCTCTCCCAGATCCGACGGTATCTTCATACCGAGCACAACCATCATTGTCATTGCTCGTGAGAGCTCATCGCTCCATGTACTGGAGCCATCTATAATGGTCAGTGATCAGAAATGACTAATCACTTCTGGCCAGGCTGTACCCGTTTTCTTGTGAAAAACGGATTGTACTACAGTCCCGTAAATCTTCTTCTGAAAGTATTTGAATTGAAAGGTTATTTATAATAATTTCCCTGCCATACTTGCGAAGCAATGATATCATTAAAGAAATTTATTTAAACTTTGTACAGATGTAGTTAATACAATGAAAAAACTTTTTGCCTTTCTGCTTTGTTTTTTGCTGATTTCATGCACGCAAACCCATATAGTTAATAAATCTGGTTCAAATCCTTTAGCTAGTGAATATGATAAATCAATTAGCCTTGCAGCAGAGTGGTTTTTAAATAATCAAAACAATAATTTCCTGTATTATGAATACATTCCTTCTACGAAAACGCACAGTGCACAGGGCCATCAGCTTAGGGAGCTTGGAGCGCTTTGGTCTATAACAGAATACTATATTTACTCAAACGACAGCCGCTATGAAAAACTGTCTCTAAAAGGCCTGAACTATTTCCTAGCCAGAAAAACAAAATCTAGTACAGGTTATTATTATTATAGTTCATCAGAAGTAAAATTAGGTTATTCTGCTTTTATTATTCTCTCTCTTCTAAATATTGATTACAATGACAAAGATGAATTAATGCACGGCTTTGCAAAAGGAATTCTAGAAAACCAAAACTTTGATGGGTCGTTTAATACATTTTTTTTCTCTGATAGAGGTTCAGGTACTGATTATTATCCTGGTGAAGCGCTTCTTGCCTTAATATCTCTGTATGAGTATAGCGGAAAAAAAGAATATCTTAGCGCTGTAGAAAATTCATTTCCCTATTACAGGGATTATTTTAGGAAAAATAAAAATACTGCTTTTGTTCCATGGCAGTCAAGGGCATTGACAAAACTTTATTACATAACTAAAAACAGGAAATATGCTGACTTTGTATTTGAAATGAATGATTATATGGTTAATTATTACTCAATAACTAAAGGAAGCTGTGATAGTTTTAGAATGCCAGGCTCAGTTATTGCCGTCCATTCAGAAGGAGTAGTTCAGGCATATAATATTGCAACAGAACTAAGAGACACAAAAAGAGCAGAATGCTACAGTAAATTTATAAAAAGTGCAGCAAATTACACAATTAGCCTTCAGGTTTTACAAACAGAAGATATTTATTCTATCGGTGGAATTAAGTCAACTCTATCCAATAATGCAATGAGAGTTGATCGTAACCAGCACGCATTGCTAATGCTTATGGATGCAAAGAAGGCAGGCATTATTTAATTGGTAAAATTAAGTTTCTACTTTAAAATAGCAAATTTTATAAGCTAAAAATATATTTTATTATTTTATCAAATAATTTGAGGGGGTGTATATTTATGGCAAAGAAAAATGACGAAGTAAAAGTAGAAGAGCCAAGTTTACTTGAAAAAATCGGCCCATGGGCATTTTTAGCAGGGCTTGTAATTGCAGTAATTGCATCATTTACAAAAAACGTTGCATGGTATCTAGGAGCAATAGGTCTAGTTGTTGGATTACTTAATATATCCGATAGGGAAGTACAGAAATACCTTCTTGCAAGCATGACTTTTTTAATAAGCGTCAATGCATTGTCTGTTACAATGACAAAAATGGCAGAAGTAGTTCCTGTAATTGGAGGCTATCTAGGATTTATTAATCCTCTATTGGCAAACATCTCGCTATTTATTGCGCCAGGCGCAGCTGTTGTTGCATTGAAGTCATTATACATGATTTCAAAGGATTAATTTTTGATTTTTACTTTTTAGTAGTAATTAGCAGAAAAATTTATATATTTCTTTTTTTTTATCCTGATTATGTCATTAGAAGGAATTATTTTAGGAACAGCAGCGCTTGGAATAGGAACCGTTGCAGCAATTGGTTTAGGGGGTGTTTATGGAGCCATATTTGGTACAATTCCACATTATGCTTACACAGCCGCCGGTACTTTTGGTATGTTAGATGGATTATTTTCAAAAGATTATTTTGCTGAACTAAAGAATTATAAAAACACAGCTAAATATGGCGCAGCAATTGGAGCAGGACTAAACTTTGCATCAGGACTATTGCCAGCACTTTATGCTTCTCTAGCAATGCCGTATTTGGCGCCTTTTGTAGGTTTATATGCGCTAGCGGTTTACACAGGAATTGGCGCAGCAGCAGGTGCAATAGCAGGTGGTGCTGTATCACTTATGTATAGAGGCGCAAATTATATTGCTGGAAAAGTTAAAAGCCTTTTCTCAGGATCAGGCAGTGAAGTAAACCATACACCAGCTACAAGTGCTGCGCCGGCTTAAGCCAACTTAAAATAAACTCTCCTGTTATTTTTTCCCTTGTTTTCAGCGCTCAAAAACTCGATTTTGCCAATCTCTTTTAATGATTTAACGTGGCACCCGCCGTCAGCCTGGTAGTCAAATCCCTTAATATCAACTACGCGTATGTTTTCAACATCAGGCGGCATTGCGTTTGCAAGTTTTACCATGTTTGGGTCAGCAAGAGCCTCTGCTTTTGGCTTGTAGTATACTTCAACTGGAAGGTCCTGCTCAATTAATTCATTTGATTTTTTAAACATCTCATCGATTAAACCCCTGTCAAAATTCTCAAGCGACAAATCTATTCTTCCCTTTTGCGTTGTCAACTGATTTCCTGTTGCAAGGGCAGTTGAATTTTTGCAAAACATTCCAAGTAATACATGGGCTGCAGAGTGGTATCTCATAAGAGTATATCTTCTTTCCCAATCCAATGTGCAGTGGACAGCATCACCTTCATTCAATTGGTTTTCTGGCTCAATCTGATGTGAAATTTCCCCGCCGAATTTTCCTACAAAAATAACTTTGAATACTGCACCGTCACTCTTGCGCTTCATAACACCAGTGTCCCATTCAACTCCTCCTGAATTAGGGTAAAACGCTGTATTATCAAGTACAATAAATTTTCCGTCTTTGACTGAAACTACTTTTGCATCCCATTCTTTTAATGTCATATTGTCCATGTATAGTGCGTTTGCCATAATCAATCACCTAACTTTTATATAATTATTTTAAATAAGAATTATTCGAACCTTTTATATATTTTCCATATTTTATATTGTTTTATGAAAGGTTATAAGCTGGAAAAAGGTGTTATTGTTTTTGAGCGTAAGCTATCAGAGCTTGATAAGTTTGTAAAAAATGATTAAAGAAATCGATTATGTTGTCTTGTATGCAGAAGCGCTAAAGAAAGATAATTCTATTTTTGCCCAACAAAAAATGCTTATCGATTCTCAGATAAAGGGAAGCCAGGATCTTTTTAGAAAAAAATGCGGTACAGGCGCCAAGTTCAAAGCCAATGCAAGAAAATACCTAAGAGGAATTGGTTTAATTTAATCCTTTCATAATTTCAACAACATCTTCAACTGTATTTGCAGTTGATATTTTTCTTCTTATCTCTGCGCCTAATTTTACGTTTTTAGTAAACCACTGCGCATGTGTTTTGATTTCAGCGTAATTCATACAATCATATTTTTGTGCAAGTTCATAGTATTGAAAAAAATCAGCAACTTTTTCGTTAAGAGTTTGCAAGGGAAGCAATTTTCCTGTTTCTAAAAAATAATTTATCCGCTTGAAAATATATGGCTCGCCAATTGCTGCTCTTCCAATCATTAAAAAATCTGCGCCTGTAGTTTTAAGGCACTCTGCTGCTGATTTTTCATCATTGATATCCCCGTTAGCAATGACTGGAATACTTACAGACTCCTTCACTTTTCTAATCTCATTCCAGTCTGCTTTGCCGCTGTATTTCTGTGCAACATTTCTTCCGTGAACAGTTATTGCGCTTGCGCCTGCCCTCTCAATTATTTTTGCGATTTCAACAGCATTAATGTGATCTTTATCAAGGCCTATTCTTATCTTTGCAGTGATTGGTTTATCTATATTTTTTTTAAGTTCACTAATAAGTTCAAATATCTTATTTGGCCGCTTTAGTAATGCAGCGCCTGCACCTTGACCCATCACATCATGGTCAGGGCATCCCATATTTATATCAATAATATCGAACTCGATTATTTTTGAAGCATCAATAAGCATCTGCACATTTGATGAGAAAAGCTGTATTGAAAGCGGGCGTTCAATATCGCAAGTAAGTGCTTTTCTTAATGATACTTTGTTTTTTCTTGCGACTGCATTTGCGTTAATCATTTCGCTATTAACTAATGCGCATCCGTATTTTTTGCAAAGCAATCTAAACGGCAAGGATGTCACTTTTGCCATTGGAGCAAGAACAAGTTTTCCTTTCACTTCAGCATTTCCAATATTCATGCGTTTGTTAAATTGGTATAATCATAAAAAGCTTTTTAATTATTGAAGCAATGCTTCTGTTTGTGGATAAATTAAAAAAGGCTAAGCATGTCCAGAGAATATTATATATTGTCTTAATTTTAATTTTATTAGTAAATCTTGTTTTGCTGGGCATACGAAAAATTAATGATATTGTATTTTGGGGAGTTATAGTGGCATCGCTTGTCATAAAGCAGCTGGTTGAGCTGTATCTTACAAAAACACAAGATAAAAATAAATCTTGAATTATCGCTCTTTTTTTCCATTCTATGCATAGCGGGGTGCATGTAATTAAAGTAGGTTAAGCCTTAACGGCTGCTTCTAGCAGTGCATTGTGGCGCAACCCAAAATTATCTTCTAAAGTTCCGTTTATGAATTCTGCTCTCAAATGTACCATATAGTTTGCATTCTCAAGGTTC
>JAZDLQ010000050.1:0-7435 GCA_043801855.1 archaeon
GAACCTTGAGAATGCAAACTATATGGTACATTTGAGAGCAGAATTCATAAACGGAACTTTAGAAGATAATTTTGGGTTGCGCCACAATGCACTGCTAGAAGCAGCCGTTAAGGCTTAACCTACTTTAATTACATGCACCCCCAGTAGAGGGTGGACGTGAGAAGATAAAGTGTATGTGCACAAATCTTATAAATGTTCCGGTTAGTTGTGCACGTACTATTGTCAGTCCAATTAACTTTTCTCCACGAGTTTGCTACAATTTTCAGGATGTTTTGAAAAGTATTCACCTGCGATTATATTGTCGGTACCAGTTTCACTATGTCCAAATCTTGTAGTGTGGATCCAACATACATTGTTATCTACCAACTTTTCTTTGTTTCTATATTTATGATATATATAGCAATCGGTCATATCATCATTACAACTAGTTATCTTGTATGTAGTATTAAATAATACTTCTTTCAATAAGACTTCTTGATTATCTGGAATGACTAATTTCACAAAATTATAATCATGATTATTGCCATTTATAGGGAGCGCACGTAATATTCGTAGAAATTTTTATTTGCGCTCCAATATATCGTGCGCATTAATAATTTCGATTATCTATGCGCACGCTATATTGTGAGTTTTTCTCACAAATTTATTGTCATATTTTTGAGGAATAATAATAATATTAATTTAAATGTTTTCTCGCAATTCCATTGTTCAACATCCTCCCCACTGGACATCCCCTCGCCACATTCTTAAACAACAGCTACGTGTAACATCATATGAACACTTTCGCCAAAGCAAAGATTTTAGGCTCTGCAGGCCACTTTGACTCCTGTGGCCCGAAGATGTGCGAAGTTCATGTTAACAGTGGTCTTGGCGGCATCTACTACGCAAAAGCTGAGCATAAGACATGCAAAATCTTCAAGACCTTAATGGATAATAACTGTTCATACGATTGCAAGTACTGTGCCAATTCATCAGGCTGCACAAAGAATAAGGCAAGCTATGAGCCACAAGAACTGGCAGGTTTATTCAACCATCTCCATAATGAACTTGATGTAAACGGCCTTTTTATCAGTTCAGCTATATCAGGCAACCCGGATGCAGTTAGCGAAAAGATGATTGAAGCAGTTGAAATTGTAAGGAAAAAATACGGGTTCAAAGATTATATCCATTTCAAGGTATTACCTGGAACTTCATATGACCTAATTAAGCAAGCATCCGAATTATCAAACAGGATGAGCATAAACCTTGAAGCGCCGAACAAATCAGTATTGAACGAGTTATCTTCATGCAAGGATTACCATAATGACATACTTAAGCGCCAGGCATGGATATCAAAACTAAGTTTAGGATCTGGCCAGGCAACACAGATGATTATCAGTGAACATTCAACTGATAAGGAAGTACTCAAAATGACAAACTGGGAGTATGATACTTTGAAATTAAAGCGCATCTATTACTCTGCTTTCCAGCCTGTAAAAGGAACTCCTTTTGAAAACAAAGCGCCGGAATCGCTAAGCCGCCAAAACAGGCTCTACAACAGTGATTTTTTACTTAGAGATTACAATTTCAATATAAAAGAATTATACTCAATAATGGACGATGGCATGCTACCGAAAGAAGACCCAAAACTAGCACTTGCAAAAGCTAATCTTGATTCACCTCTTGATATAAATGAAGCAGATTACGAAGAATTAATAAGAATACCCGGAATTGGACCAATAACTGCTAAGAAAATACTTGAAAAAGTTGTGCCAATAACAAAGTATGAAGAACTCGATACGCTTGGCGCAACTGTTGAAAAAGCAAAGCCGTTTATCAGCGTCAACGGAAAAAGGCAGATGAGAATAGGAGAATTTACGTAAAAAAACAAAGAAAGAAAATCATGCTTTTTTACAGATTATAATAAATATTCCACCTTCCTTAACTTCAATGGGGCCAATTTTTTCAAATTTAATAATTTTCATTCCGGATGATTGGACATATTTTTTGTATTCTTTACCACTTATTTTGTATTCATCCCACTTTTCTATTCCGTTTTTAAGCGCTCGAGTTTCAATTTCAGCCATATCAAAATTTGATTCTTCAATACAGGTTTTAATTATATAGCCATGATATTGAAATAATCTAATTATTCTTTCGTCATTATTCGAATATTCTCCTAATAACTCCTCACCTGCAATAAAAAAACCGTCTTTTGATAAAAAAGAAATAATTTTCTTGTAGTAGTTTATTTTTTCATCAGGTGAAATGTGATGGTCAACAAAGCTAGCAACTATAATATCATACTTAATATCTGATTTAAATTCATGTATTGGAACATTAAATATCCTAAAAGATTTTCCCAGCTTTCCTTCAAATTTTTTGCATAAATATTTGTACTCTCGCTTATCCGGTTCAATTGCATCATATTGTTTATATTCATCAGAATATAATATTTGAGTAAGAGGACCAGGACCACAACCAATTTCAAGTATGCTTATATTTTTTTTTGGCTTTTTTGATATTTCTTTTTTAATTTTATCTGCCATCTCAATGTAATGCGGATGCTTTGGAATTGCTTCATCGTATTTTTTTGGGTCTTCAAATACATAAATGTTTTCGCCCATATTCTCAAGTGTTTTTGTCAAATCAAACTGGAATATCATTTTATTTCACCTCGTGGTTTCCTGTTTTTAGCCTGCAAAAAGCTACTCCTATATAGTTTTCTTTTTCATAGTAAATTTTATGTGAAAAGTATTTATTAATTTCTTTCTCAAACTGGGAAATAGAAGGTTTTCTTGAAAAATAATTAAGAATTTTATCTCCCTGTTTAATGCCAATTTCACTAAACTGCTTTTGTAATTTTTCAGGAATGCCTTTTATTGTGCTGTAAGATTCCATCTGCCTTTTATCTTTATTAAAACATGTTTCATGTTCTATGTCACCTTCCCTAAAACCAATCTCATATAGTGGTCCACAATCAAAGCGGTATCCCTGATACCTGTGTTTATAATAGTAAACAAGCTTTTCAATTGCCTTTGTGTTAAGCAAGTCAGGAGTGAACTGGAGGGTTATAACAATTAGATCATCCGGCATTACTATCTTAGTTAATATATCTACAAAAAATTTTGAGTCATAATTGCCATAAGTATAATCAAAGAATAAAAAAACTGATGGCTCTCTTTTTCCTGTAAATATATCCATCTCAGGAAGAGATTTTATCTTACTGTTAAAAAAACGATAATTTATCTCTTTACTTGGTATTTTAAAAAAAAATTCTTCTGAAGTTTCCTTCATATTATTTGTAGGAGTAATATGTGTATAATTAATTTTATAATTTTGATAAAAATTCGTAAATATTTTTTGTGCTTTAGTTCCAATATTTGCACTTATATCTATGAGGTTAATATGGTTTTTTTTAAAAATTTCATAAGGAAGGTGTTTTTGGATATTATCATCAATAAACTTTATTTCAACATCACTAAGATAGGGAGCAACAAAATTGGAATAATATTCGACCTGACGTCTTGTAACATAGAGATCTTCGACATCAAATGTATATGGCTTGATTTTCTGTTTTTTAAAATCTTCTAACATATAATGAAATTCATCCGCAAGATAGTACTTTTTAAGTTTTGTCGTTATAGTTTTTGCTACATGGGGATTGTTTTGCACTGACACAACTATCTTGGATTGTGATTTAATTATTTCATTAAAGAGTTTGTTTGGATAAAATTCATTTAAAGATTTTACCTTAGCATAAATACTAGAAAGCTCAGATTTAATATATTCGGGAAAATATACTCTTATGATATAATTGCCTATCACAAAAAGCTCATCCTCATCAATATTATACTTAATCCCTGTTATAACTGTCATGTTATTCTCCGAAAAGAATCCTGCTCCCCAGTTGTCTAGTATACTTTCTCCTTCACAAACAATAAAATAGCTAATTATTTTGGTGTTGGATTCAACGGGTAAATTGTTTAGAATATTCGGATGCATCGCAGGAAATCGATTGTGCTTTTGTGCAAACACAATTTCTTCATCTTCTTTGATTATTTTTTTTGTGTAAAAATCAATAAAATCAAAAAAAAACTTATCATATTCTGAAATGTTTTCAAAGGTAAGATTAATTATATTCATAACCTGTAGATTCTTTATCAAATCTAGGGCTTTAATCGGATCAGTGCAGTCTTTGGTGTCTGTTTTGCTTTCAATTCTTTGAATAAACAGTTTAAGTTTGTCAATCCAGAGTTTACTTAATTTATATTTATGGTCAAATTCTTCAATAACCCCATCGACAACAAGCTGCTTAACCAGCTTATGCACGCCCTGATAGGTTATATGCTGTGCGTATTGTTTTTTTAATAGAAAATGTATTCTTTTTGTATTTATGGAAGATTCATCTGTAAGTATTGCAATAATCTTATCCTTAGTCGAACCTTTGTCAGCATTAGAGCTAGGAATAAAAAGTCCTTCATCTGTCATGTTAATAAAAAAAAGTAACATGTATTTATTAAACTTTTTGGTTTAATATATATAAACATTACTTTTATAACTCCACAGTGCCAAATTTATATAGTTTGGGGGAAAATAAGGATTTCCAGGTGAAAATATGCGCTTAAGAAAAGAAGTTATTGAAAAAACAGCTTGTGAATATGTGGGAGATGAAGCGCTTCCGTTTATCGAGTTTCTAAAAGAGAAGGAGCACATAAACGAGTTTATTATTGCAAAAAAGCTAAAAGTTGATATTCACTTAGTAAGGCATGTCATGTATAAGATGAACAATCATTCTCTTGCAACATATATCAGAAAAAAAGACAGGGAAAAAGGCTGGTATATCAGCTACTGGACGCTAAATATTAAGCGCTTTAAAGAATTATACGAAGCTATGCAAAGAGAAAAGATGCAGATGCTTAAAAGTAAACTAAAAAAAGAAGTTGACTGTAAAGAGGGTTTATACATCTGTCCTTCGCTTTGCTCGAGAATGAGCCTTGAGGACGCTATGGAAATTGAGTTTAAATGCCCTGAGTGCGGCAAGATTTTAAATATACAGGATAACGCAAGAACTATTGAGCGCCTTAGGGAAATGATTGAGAATATGCAGGTTGTTGCTTAGAAAGATTAGTTTTACCTTCATTTAGTAAGCAAGTACATATGCATATTAGTTATCAGTATTGATTGCTGTTCTCTAATATAATAAGAGTCCTTATCAACTTTGCCAAGATTTTCTGTTGCCTTTTCTGCATCTCTTAATCCAAAATATGCTTTTATCAAAAAAGTTTGTTCATTCATTTGAACTGCAATCTCTTTTCTATCTTTTCCATCAAGCAAATTTTTGCATCTGGTGCACATATTAAGTGTGTATTCTATTGCATCAAGAGGCGTTACACCTGGCAAAGCCAAAATCCTTTTAAATGATGATAATGCTGTAATTGCTCCTGCCTGATATGCACCTAGATTAATGCCGTTTGGCTCCAGTGGTTGAGGATTAAACGCAATGTTACCAACATTTAATGGAGACACATATCCCTGCTCTGCAAAAAAATCCAATGTTTGCTTATAACCATCACCACTGTTGTCTAATGTTAAATAAGGAGCCAAGCTATCACCAGAATTAGCTAAAATATCGGAAAATTGTCTGGAAGATTTTGTTAAATAAGCTTCAAGAGCACGTGGGCTTCGAAATAAATTGAAAAAAAAAGCATCATAAAAAAAGTCAAAAATACCTCTTGTAAAAGAGCGTGCATCTGCCAGTTTGTTTGGTGCTTCTCGCTCTAATTGATGATGTCTGTCGCTGATCAGTTTGAATTCTAATCCTAGTTTCTGTTCCCAATATTTATCATTCATAATAATTTGCTACTAAAAAGTAATTATATAAAAATTTATCGCCTTATTATCATCAATATCTCGTCTCTCTTCTTTACCATCATAGCTTTTGTGTTCGCTTCAAGATTCAGTCTAAGAAGCGGCTCTGTGTTACTTCCACGAACATTGAACCACCATTTGTCGTAAATTACTGATACTCCATCGAGCCAAAATATCTCTTTTGCGTCTTTATGCAAGTCTGCAAGCTCTTTCATTTTTGCATCTTTGTCTTTTACAGATGAATTTATCTCGCCGGATGCATAGTATTTATTCAACGGCTTGATAATTTCAGATAATGGCTTATTTTCTTCACTTAATACTTCAAGGACTTTTAAGATAA
The DNA here is from genome assembly GCA_043801855.1 of archaeon. Lineage (GTDB taxonomy): Archaea > Nanobdellota > Nanobdellia > Woesearchaeales > GW2011-AR15 > CAYTWW01. The sequence goes on from JAZDLQ010000050.1 coordinate 6,191, forward strand.
CATAAAAAGGAGATTCAAAAAAATAATTATCCCTCAAATAGAAATGACCTGAAAGTTCAGCTGCAAAAAGCGCATTCTCCTGTCTCATCTGGGCTTTTATAAATGCATGGCCGACTCTGCACATCTGCGGAATGCCTCCGTTTTTTTCAACAACTTCCTTTACAATCTTACTTGAGCGAAGGTCATATAGTATTTTTTCTCCCGGATGCTCCTTAAGAAGCCTTTTTGCGATAAGAGCATTGATTTTATCGCATGAAATAACATTTGCCTTTTCATCTAGGAAAAAAAGCCTGTCAGCATCGCCGTCAAATGCAATGCCTAAATCAGCCTTGCTTGCCTTGATTTTTTCTTTAACATCATCAAGAGTCTCTTCTTTTAGCGGATTTGCTTCGTGGTTTGGAAATGTGCCGTCAAGAGTGTCATAAAGCGCCAAAAACTCTCCTTTCAAATGGCTAAAAAATTTTTTTGAAAGAAGAGAACCCATTCCATTTCCATAGTCTATTGCAATCCTGAATTTTTTTAACTCTTTTGCATTGCCATATGACAATTCGTTTAAAACATATTCATCCACAATATTACTTATCTGTTTAATTTCACCTTTGATTTCAGAATCATAAAACTTGTTTTTAATAACTAAGCTCTCTATTTCTTTTATGCCGGTCTCGCCGCTTATAGGAATAGCTGCTTCCCTTACAAGTTTAAGCCCGTTGTATTCTTTTGGATTGTGGGAAGCAGTGATCATGATTCCTGAGTCATATGAAAATTTTGCAACTGTAAAATACACCATTGGCGTTGTGCATAGGCCAATTGAAACAACATCAGCTCCTTCATCAAGAATGCCCTGCATCAATGCTTCCTCAATTTCATCAGAAGACTCTCGGCAGTCTTTTCCGACAACAACGTTTTTAACGCCGAGAAAAGTGACAAACGCCCTTCCTATTTTGTATGCTAATTCCTTATTGATCTGGTCAGGGAATGTTCCCCTTATATCGTATGCTTTGAATATTGACATAGATGAAAATAATTAAAGGCAGTTTTAAAAACTTTCTGGAGAGATAGGTTACCACTTAGAAGTAAACAATATATATAACTTCTTATTTTATCATCACGGCTAATTCATTCTAGCGCAGAAAAATGCATTAAATTTCTTTTATTGCATAAAATTTAGCGTCAATATGAAGCTGAGAGCAAAGAGCCTTAACCGCAGCCAATTTTTCTTTATCAAAGATGACCACTGAACGCAAA
>JAZDLQ010000051.1:0-2595 GCA_043801855.1 archaeon
GAACCTTGAGAATGCAAACTATATGGTACATTTGAGAGCAGAATTCATAAACGGAACTTTAGAAGATAATTTTGGGTTGCGCCACAATGCACTGCTAGAAGCAGCCGTTAAGGCTTAACCTACTTTAATTACATGCACCCAATGGGATTTTTAGTTTCAAAAGATTTAAATTTAGGCAGTTCATTCTATCTTTTAATGAAAGGCAATTTTTATTTTCCGGGAAGCTATTATTTATCTTGGTTTTGTTGCTATTAATTCTTAACTTCACTGGCAATTTATGCTCTAAATATATCTAAGGTGATCTTAATTGGTTTATGAAAATATACTTGAAACTGTTGAGGTTGAATAAAAATGATTGATACAATTAAAGCAGCGTATAATAAGGATCCGGCATTAAGAAGCGGGATAAATTTTCTTGAAGTAATACTATATCAGGGTGTGCATGCTGTATTCTTGCATAGGGTAGCTCATTTTCTATACAACATAAAAATTCCTTTTTTTCCAAGATTTATTTCGCAGATGAGCAGAGGCTATACTGGAATTGAAATCCATCCCGGAGCAAAAATAGGCAGGCGCTTTTTTATTGATCACGGAATGGGTGTTGTTATTGGAGAGACTGCTGAAATAGGCGATGATGTCATGATGTATCACGGCGTTACTCTTGGTGGCCATGGTTGGTGGACAGATAAAAAAGGCGCAAAAAGGCATCCAACTATTAAAAATAATGTTACTCTTGGAGTCGGCTGCATGGTTCTTGGGCCAGTGACTGTCGGAGAGAACTCAAAAATCGGAGCAGGTGCTGTTGTAATTCATGATGTCCCAAAAAACTCAGTTGTTGTTTCTGCCCTTGGTAAATATGTTGTTCGTGAAGGCAGGAAAATTACTAGAGAAAACGGGTTTGAGCCGCAGGAGCCTGAGTTTTATAAGAACAGGGATTGATAGAATAATAATTACACAAACAAAAATTATTAGGAAGGAAGAAGTTTCGGAAAATTTTCAAAATGACTTTTTGAAAAATTCATAATTAACATAATCAATAAAATAAATAAAATGCTTCCAAATATAAGACTCATAAAATAAATGAATATAGGATTATATTTTTTCTTAATGATTAGTTTTATTATCAGATTTAAAATGACATAAGGGGATACCCTTTATGTCATCTTTTTTTAAACTTCTAAAATTTTATTATGTGGGTTTTTCACTTTATTGCTTAATGTACAAAATTCCTGCTTTAACATGTTTTCTTCATGTGATGGGATAGTGTCGTTTCCTATAGCGACTACAAGTATAGAATTATTAATTAAAGCAGAGTCCCTGAGGCGGTTAAGTATATGGAAAATCTCTTTGAATGCGTTGTAGCTGATTAAGTATTCAATTCCTTCAATAACAACTAGGTTTCCTCGTCCTTTATTTGCAACAATAAATTTTTCAATTTCATAGCAAATCTGCTCGATATTTTGTGGTTTTATATGCTCGAGAGTTGTATCCAATTCAGTAAGCCAAATTTGCCGGTAATTAGTGTTCTTTTTCCTGCAATCATCAGGACATCTGCTTACTATTAATACAGATTCATAATTCTGGGCTAATTCCTTAACATTAGAGCATAGCTCATTATCACTGTGAGAGACCAGCAAATATGCTTTTCCTTTTTCAAGCATTTTTATCAATCATTTTCAGTAGAGATATTCCGTTGTCAGAAACATTAAGCAAAAACTGTTCTTCACTGTGTTCTGTTCCCCTCATTTTAACTATCTGAAGCGTTTTTATAAGCTTGTTGTTTCTCTCAGTCAGAGTCATATAGATAATTCCGTCTGAAATGAATTCTTCAACTCCAAAATTAGAGTAGTTCCTTTTTTCCGGGTGTGTTTCGGAAATCAATATCGAAGTTGCACTATGCACAATTAGTAAGTTTCCAAGCTCAAATAAAAAATGGCGGACAGTTGCTTCGTCTTCAAATTGGCTGCATAATGCGCTAAGAGAATCTATCACTATTCTTTTTGGCTTGATTTCTGAAAACTGTTCAGCGATAAAATTTAGAATTTCATAAGGTTCAGCTGTTGTATACTTATTATCTTTTTTCTTTATTAACACAGTTCTTAAGTCAATTATGTTAAGGTATCCTGATTCAATATATTTCTTGTCAAAGAAAGAATACTTTTCAAAAAAGCTGACAAGCTTCATATCCGGCTCATTGAGTGTAAAAATAATCCCTTTTTCTTTATCTTTATTAATTCCATTGCATAAAAATTCCATGCAAAGTGTTGTCTTCCCTGCGCCCGCTCCTCCGGCAAGCAAAACTATATTATTACAAGGTATTCCTCCTTTCAGGGCAGCGTCAAGTTGTTCAATATAGAACTTTTTTCTTTGCATATTGTTACCTCTTTTTTATTCAATTGTGTATGGATATTAGTTTTTTTGATAAGTTGACTATATAAATATTTCTATATGTTGGACTTTGCGCAGAAATTAGTGTTGTTCATCCCAGAAGTCGAACTTAGCAGTAATGTTTTCTACATTTCCTAAATATCTGATTACTTTTTGATTTAATTTTCCGTTCTTATCATATACGCCTTTAACAATATAATAATAAGG
>JAZDLQ010000074.1:0-2634 GCA_043801855.1 archaeon
ACCCGCTATCTCCACACCGCTCCCCTTATCGTATACTTTTACTTCGGACGGAACCGTGTCTATGATAAATGGGTGCAGAGTATCCTCTGACATATTTCCATCATCATCCTGAACACGGACATACAAAGTATGTTGACCGTCTGATGGATATTGACCGTTGGCAAGTTTGCCGTCCCAATTCACAGAATGGGTGCCTTCATAAGGAAGGTCTGTGCCAGATGATAAATCAAATGATTTTCCGGTGCCGTATTCAGAACTTATTATCGGTTGTCCTGAAGGAGAGTCAACTGTGATAAATATTTTAACATTTGGTTTGCGGTTTTCTGAAATCATAAATGAAATTTGGTTGCCTGTTTGGGTGTTAATACCAGGGGAATCCGAAGGACTACCTGAAATTGTTAAATCTTTTATTAACGGTGGGAGCGATTTTGAAACAGCAACTAATGCACCTGCTGTATATCCTACAGCCATGCCTAACAATTGCCTAGTCAAATTCCTTTCACTCTCTCCAGCACTTTCCCAAGTTGTAGGAAAAACATCTGTACCATTTTCCCAGCCATAATTACCTTGATTCCAATACTGTCTCCAATAATTATTTGAAGTGGCAGACAATGTATAACTTTGCATTGAACTATAATTTGAAATAGGACTATTTGCATTTACTATACCAGTTATGTTTGGAACATAGTTATAATATGCAAGTTGTTCCATATTGTCCATATGCCCTAATGTTCCGTGAGGAATATCATAAGCATGAGCCGGAACTCCTTGGTCTTCTATTAAGTGCATCATTAAGCCGACATAATAATATGCACTCCAATCACCTGAAGCAAAATTCCCTTTCTTATATTCTTCTTGTGCCTTATCCCACCAATCACCGATTGGTCCACCATTTGCAAGTGAATTGCCTTCGTGGGCGCGTGTGTCATCGGTACTACCAGATGTCCAATTAGATACATCTCCTCCAAATTTGGTTGTTACATCCGGATAAGTAGTGTCAAGAATATTTCTTGCACTGTCTGTTAGTTTGTGGTGGGTGCTGTTAAATAATACCGTAGCACTCCACCATGCAAAAACACTTGTTGTTAATAAAACTATTAAAACAACTCCTATTTTAATTTTTCTCATTTATTTCTACCTATCTTAATGAAAAGTAGGATGTTTCTTTTGCCACTCAGCTTGTTGGTCTATTGCAGAATCTCTTCCTGCAAAATCATATTTTTTTCCTGTAAGGATATATAATGCAACAAAGGACTCTTTGCGAACTTCATAATCAATATCTTTGAGTGATTTTTCTAAATACGGTATCGCGTTTATTATTTTTTTATAACCTAATGCTTTGGCTGCATTAGCACGAACTCGTCTATGAGGATCTTTTTCTAATAAATTAATTAAAACATCTTCATAAGTTTTAGTACTTAACCTTTTCATTGCATCTATTGAACGTGACCTCACAAACCAATCATTATTTTTCGACATTTTTATAATGTCTTCCATATCATTATCAGTAACAAGAGCGCAATATGCACCAGCAGATTCTTGTCTTACATAATCCTTTTCGTGATTAAATAACTCTTTTAAGTATGGTTTTGCTTCGGGATTTTTTATCATTATTATTTGTTTTGCAATTTTAGACCATTTGTCTTTCTTTTTCACATCTTCTAAATCTTGCACTACTTGTTTAGCTTCGTCCAATCCCAAACCTCCATAATTTACTTCCTCACCTTTATATGCTTTATCACGAATCTTCTCACTGGCACTTTTATCACCTATCATTCCCAATGATTCAGAAGCCACAAATTGCATGCCATTAATATCCAAATACTCCTTTATTATCCCTATAGATTTTTTGCTCTTCAATTCACCTAATTTTTTAATAATAAATTCAATATTTTTATGCCGATACATCATCTCTTTTTCTGTTTTACCAGTCAACTTCCCTTTTTCCATTTCTTCTATGGTTTTTTTCTCATCTTTTAAAATCTTTATCAGTGTTCCATCAAGTTTAACTTTATTTATTTTTTTTGTCATATTCATTGCTGTAGCAAATTGTTCCTCGTCCCATACTTTCAACAATATTATATTCCTAACTTGAACAACATCTTCTTCTGTTTGAGGAACGGTATTGTCTAACTCTTTGATAATCCTTTTGCGTTGCACGTTGTCTTTCTGAATGTTTAATTCTTGAAATAAATCTTTGACTGATTTCCTTTTCTCTCCACTACTCTTTCCCCGGACTACTCCCGTAGCAATCAATAATACCATCACAACCATTAAAATTATTTTTTTCATTTTGCCTCCAATAGTTAAGCGTTTGCAGATAGCGTTATCTCTTTCGTCGTCTCTTTAAGAAGTTCGTTGTTTATTTTAACAAATGGCGAGGCGGCACGATAAATGTTGTATCCTGCCGTATCCGCATTCGAACTCGGCAACCATGATAAATCTACTTTATTATCACCTGCCACAACACTTAAACCGGACGGAGTGGACGGACTTTCCGAATCTACCGTCACTGCATCCCATACAACAGCTTTTTTACCGTCGGAATTAGTAACCTGAATGTTATATTTGCCAGATAGCAATGCCGGTATGTTGATTCTTAACGTATTACTGTTATCCCTGATAACATTTGCC
>JAZDLQ010000075.1:0-3086 GCA_043801855.1 archaeon
ATGGCTGATACAACTTATGTAGTCTCTATACCTTTAAAATGGGCTCGCGACCTGAATTTAAACAAGGGAGATGAAATTGATGTAGAGATAAATGGCAGCACTTTGATATTTAATGCAGGAAGTACACATGTAAAACTAAAAAAAAAGATTTTACACTTTAATGATTATAATGAAAGAATAATTAAATGGACTCTAACTGTAATTCAAAAATTAGGATATGATGAAATTGAGGTAAAATATTCCGACAGCCGGGTTGCAAACTTGATAAATGAATACTTAAATAACATTTTGTTTGGGTATGAAATTTTTGACTTATCCTCAAATAAATGCATAATAAAAAGCATTGCAACTCCTTCTTTTGATGAAATAGACCGGCTCATAAGAAGATTGTTTCAAAACGTAATTCTGATGAGTGAGACACTTAGCGACATACTGAGCAAAAAAAAGCTTGATAGAAAAGAAGAAATAATAATTATGGAAAATAATGTAAATAAATTAAGCTGCTACTGCCATCGGCTTATTAATACCCGTAAAAGCGAAAATAAAAATGGAATTTACTATTATCTAATTGTTCTTAGCGCAGAAAGAATATCAGATATTTTCAGAGATATTATACTCTTCATGTCAGAATATAAAGCTAAAAATATTAGCGAGCAAGAAATTGATATATTTAATCGCATTAACAAATTATTTCATTTGGTTTATGAGTTAAATTATAGCTACGACGAAAAAAAACTAATGCAAATAAGCGATGCAAAAATTGAGTTAATCAAGAAAATTAACAGTACGCAAGCACTTGTTTTGCGGCATTACCTGTATGAATACATTCAGCGAATAATGGACTTCCCATCATCGGTAATTGCCTTAAACCTTGAAAAAAGCCAAGATAATTCGCAGCTGTAGCTGTCCCATTTGGTGATTTGCTAATTATTGCGTTATGGATTGCCTGCGCTGCATTCACTTCACCAACCTGGCCAGCTGCATACGAGTACAAATTAAAAATTGCATTTGCAGTTCTTTCTATGTTTTCTTTTTGCGCATATACATTATCTGCCATGTGATAAAGGTTCATAAAGGCAAGCGCCAGATGATTAGATGAGCCTATTAAGTATTCTTCTCTTTTTTTTACATCACTTTCAAATCCATTTGATTGCTTAATTTTAGATAAATACCATAATGCTGTTTTTAGTCCAGAGTATACCGCAGCATATTGAGTATATCCAATTCTACCTTCACAGCCAATATAATCAGCATCGGATATTTCTATGCCAATGCCTTGCTGTTTTTGAAGTGTTAATAATTCTCGAAGCAATTGCATTCTTTGATAAGGATTAATTACTTCTGTATTAAAATATCCTGACCCGACTTGAAAAGTGCCAATCAATCTTGAGAGATCATACACGCATGCCCCAATACTTGCAGTTTCTACATCATAAAATCGAATTACTCCATTATAATTGCCTATATTGCTCGGATGAAAATCGCCATGCACAGCACAAGGATATGCTGCTTTTAATGATTCAAGAGGAATTCCTATTATCTGTTCAACTACACTTATTGCATCAACTATCTCAGGCGGTAATTTCATAATTGCTTTTCCGGTTGCTCTTTGCAATTCTAAGCTTAATTCTGAATGCGAGTGTTGCGAACTTATATATGCAAAATTCTTTAGCTTATATGTAGGAGATTTGCCAAATCTTGCTAATTGGGAAACCAGGCTATTATATCTGCCAGAGAGAACATCCATTGAAACAGGATCTGAAACATCAAGATTTCCCGCGTTATCAATAATCATCCTTCCGCTATCAAGCCAGCATTGCGGAGTGCAATTTAGCATTCCAAGAAGATTTGCTTCAACATGGTTCATTTCCTCATTGGAGTATTGTTTTATTATAAATCCATGATCTAGAAAATAGTATTTAATTCCATGTATTTCTACACCAAGAAATAAATATTCGGCTCTCTTTGCTGCTTTATGTGGTTTTTTAGCAAAAACTATATCAACATTTGCGCTAAATGAAACAGGATCTTCTGATAGAAGCATTTCAAGAGTATGATTTTCATCAAAAGTATTTTTTCCGTCAAAAGATAAGCCTTGCCATACACTTGCTTCTAAGTAACTGCGTAGCTCGTCTTGTTTATGCGCTACAAATAGATTCAGAGGAGATTCTTCACCAACTTGCAGGCACTTTTTCAGCACTGAACCATACAATCCAATTAGAGTTTTGATGTTTGCGCTAATTCGCTCGTGTAAAGGCATTATTATATGCATAGATTCAAATATAATCTCGTAAATATTTAAATCTTTGCATTTTTATTACTGTATAATAGTAAAATATATATAATAGGATTAATTAATACAATAAGATGAATCCCAACGTGAATGTTTTAGATATTTGGAGAGTCAATAAGCTATTGCAAAAAGCAAAAGAAAACATTTTGTTAAATATTTTTAGATATACCATAATTTTGATTTTTTTGGTATTTTTACTAAAAAACAGAATAATTCTAGTTTTTTTAATATTCCTAACCCTTGACATAATTGCTTCTTATGTTGCAACAAAATTCAGTTTTGGCTTGTTTGCAGATTATTTATTTATAGGCTCTATATTTTTTGCAAAATATGTATCTTTACATATCGCAATTTTAATGATTTTAATTATTCCTATTCCAAGATTATTTTTAGGAAAATTTCAAAGCAGATATTTAACAAAAATGCCATATGCAATAGCATCGATTTTGCTTGTTCCTATACTTGATGGAATAAGTTTTCCTATACTTACATTACTGATAATATCCATTAGGTATATATTGGAATACGCAATTGGGTATTTTGTTTTTAGTTCTATGCCAACAAGGCTGATAATAAGGGGAGCTAACATCGTAGGCGGATATCTATTTATGAGCCTTTTTGGCTCCTTACTTGTAACATTGCTTTAATTTTTATAGACTTTGCGCAGAAATTAGTGTTGTTCATCCCAGAAGTCGAACTTAGCAGTAATGTTTTCTACATTTCCTAAATATCTGATTACTTTTTGATTTAATTTTCCGTTCTTATCATATACGCCTTTAACAATATAATAATA
>JAZDLQ010000076.1:0-4016 GCA_043801855.1 archaeon
TATTATTATATTGTTAAAGGCGTATATGATAAGAACGGAAAATTAAATCAAAAAGTAATCAGATATTTAGGAAATGTAGAAAACATTACTGCTAAGTTCGACTTCTGGGATGAACAACACTAATTTCTGCGCAAAGTCGTAAAAAGCATAAAATTAATATATCCTTGTAATGTTATCACTTAAATGCTAATAAGTTTAACAACAAGCCTTCTTATGCTTCTTTTTACATTACTATTCATGTTTATTAGTATTGCAGCCCTTGTTTTCTTCCTTACACATCTTGTAAAAAGCGAAGAAAAGCTGGAGCGTGCTATAATTGGCGGAAAAAGAAAAGAGATTCTGGATTTGCTTAGCGCCCATAATGGTGTAATGACAATGAATGAAATCAAAACTCAGCTTAAGGCAGGTGAGTTGAAAGCCGGGCTTGCAATCGCTAGCCTTGAGTCAGAGGGATTTGTTACACAAAGTAAAAGAAAAGTAATACTTCTAAAGAAAATATGATATAAATTAGAGAAAAGTCAATTATTTCACGAGTTGGGCGAATATAGCAAGCTATGCTTGCTTATTACGAACGATTATTAAGTGAGTACACATGAAATACCAAAGTATTTCTGTACAAAAATGGCTTTGCCATTTTCCGTACTGTGAAATTTTAATTCACAGATGAAGCCCCTCAGTGAAATGCTAAAATTCGAGCTGGTAATACAAGAAAATTATTTAATTTTCTGTACAGGAAATGCTCTTCATTTCCACGTACTTTGCATTTTAGTGCAAAGAGAACCCTCGAATTTTATCATTTATTCAGGTGTTTTGTGCAGTTAAGCAGGTGTATTTTGCAGTTTTTGTCCTCAGTTATTTCAAAAATACATACATTTGTATTTTTTAGCTCTTTTGATGTAATTATATCCTTGCCAACAATTAAAGAGATTATTATTGTGCTTATCCCGCCGTGTGCAATAAGGCATACTGTATCTCTGTTATGCTTTTTATAGATTTTATCAAGAAATGCCTTGATTCTGATTCTTGCTTCGCCGTTTGTTTCAGCGCCTTCAATTAAATTCTTATCCCAATTTACATCTTCAGCAAAAGATTTATGTTTTCCTTCTAAAACTCCCAGTTTAAATTCACGAATTTCTGGCGTTAAAACCAGTGGAGAATTTGCATGGTATTTATGAATCTCTCTTGCAGTGTCAGCTGCCCTTGCAAGGTCACTTGAATATATCACATCAATTTTTTCATCTTTTAGTCTGAAAGCAAGTTTTTTTGCCTGGTCTATTCCTTCCTGAGATAATCTTCCTGGAAGATGGCCTTGCATTATTCCATTGATATTTTCAATAGTCTCGCCGTGTCGCGTCAGAATAATTTTCATTTTGTCTTAAAAAATTATATTAATATTTAATTCTATCTAACAAAAAAGTTAGGATAGAAATATTATTAAATAAACTGCTATTACCCTCCAAGCATGGCAATAAGGTTTTTTATAACAGGCGGAACATTTGACAAGGAATATAACGAACTAACAGGAGAGCTTTTTTTTAAGGATACGCACATTCACGAAATGCTTAGCCTTGGAAGAAGCAAAGTTGAATATTATGCAACAATTCTAATGATGATTGACAGCCTTAATATGACTGAAGAAGACAGGGAGCTAATATTGCAAAATGTCATCAGGGCAAAAGAAGATAAAATAATTATAACGCACGGCACAGACACAATGGTTGAAACCGCCACTCTTCTAGGTAAAAAAATAAAAAACAAAACAGTTGTATTAACCGGCGCAATGGTTCCGTATAAATTTGGAAGCTCTGATGGAATGTTTAATCTTGGAAGCACAGTTGCCTATGTCCAAACACTTCCGCATGGAATTTATATAGCGATGAATGGGAAATGTTTTTTGTTTGATAAGGTTAGGAAAAATAAGGCTGACGGAATCTTCGAAGAAATTAGGTAAGCATGTAGGCAGCGCATATTGCCAGAAGAAAATTGTTTTGAAGAAAAGTTTAAATAATGAAAGGCTCTTAAATTAAATACAAATGAAAAAATACACAAAAGAGCAGCTGATATTTTTCTTAAAAAAACTATCAAAAGAGCTTAAAAGAACGCCAACAATTAAAGATATGAATAAATCAGATGGGTATCCAAGTGCAACTACATACATGAAAAGATTTGGCACATGGAATGATGCTCTTACAACTGCAAACTTGACAGTAAATGTCAAAATCAAGCATGAAAAAGAAGAGCTTTTGGAAAACCTAAAGCAGCTTGGAAAAGAGCTTGGAAAAACACCAAAGGCAACTGACATCAAAGACTGGATGGCAAGCTACTCCACATACAGAAAATATTTTGGCACATGGAAAAAAGCTCTCGCAGAAGCAGGATTAGTAAAGAAGACAAGCTCATTAAAAGAATTTATTAAAAAGAAGAATTGAGTGTTTTTTCTTTTAACCTATCGTAGATTATATCTAATAATACTTTTAAGTTCTTCACATCCTCAATATTGTATTTAAGCAGCAGTTCAAGTGCTGCTTTATCCCCTCGCTGATACCTATGCCAAAGCAGCACTGCTTCAAAGCCGTCAACACCTGCAATATCATCATCTCTGATTAGCCCAAAGCGCTTTTCAATCCGCTTAAGCCCTCCACGCTCACCTAGCTTCCAAAATGCATACATAAGATCAATGTGAAATTGGCTGAATTCTATTTCAGGGAATTTAGCCTTAATGAACGGCAAGTCAAACCTTGCGCCGTTGAAAGTTACAATCATTGAGTATTTTGAAATTTCGTCAGCAAAATCAGCAAGGTTTATCCCGTTGACGAATGTCTTTGCATTGTTGCCATCATATAAGGCTATTGTTGTTATCTTATTATAATACTTGCTAAGACCTGTTGTTTCAATATCCAAAAAGCAGCAATTGTGACAAAATTCAGGATAAGCCCTCCACTGTTCATTGTTTGCAAGAAGAGGTGTAAAAAAAAGATGATTCTTATTGTTGCATTCCTCAATCGATTTAGGCAGTAGTATCTCAGCTTGCTTTTTTGCCTCTATAGATAATGGTAGGGATTCAAGCCTTGCAAGGCACATTTCCCAATCCTTGACTTCTAAATTCCATAATTTTTTTTCTACATTACGCGTAATTCCTGGAATATGGATAAAAGTGTTTCTTAAAATATTATCACCAAAAAACAATAATCTAACTATTCATTTAAATTTTTTATTGTTTTATAAAACAAAGCTTTTAATAACATATTTTAATTATCTTTATGAAGGGTGATTCCTTATGAAAAATGAAGTTTTGAATTGTATATATACTCGCCGCTCTGTGCGAGACTATATGGATAAGGAAGTATCAAAAGAAATTATTGATGAATTATTAAATGCAGCAGTTATGGCACCATCTGCCATGAATTCCCAGCCATGGCAGTTTACAATAGTTGAGGGAAAAGAAAAAATTAAGCATTTTGGAGAGATTGCAATAAAGCAATGGAACCTCCTTGGCCTTGCAATAAAATACGGACTCAAACTTAAAGGTGCTGAATCAATTTTTTATAATGCTCCGCTATTAATTATTATTTCAGGAAAAAAAGACTATGATTGGCTAAAAGACGATGTTAATTTGGCTGTGCAGAACATGTTTTTGGCAGGTCACTCTCTTGGCCTGGGAAGCTGTTGGATTGGATTCGGAAAGCCTCTTAATGCAGACAGTGAAGCTAAAAAAGAGCTTGGAATTCCTGAAAATTGTGAGATTGTTGCTCCGCTTATATTCGGCTATCCGAAAAAAGTAAATGATAAAATACCAGTAAGAAAGCCAAAAATATTAAAGTGGATATAGTATGCGTACAGTAAATTTTTTATTTTTTTGCTCATGCTTTTGTATAGAGAAGTTTGCAAAAAACCTGCAAACTCCTAATAGATAACTTTGCAGCACATTTTTCACGTCGAGAGAGCTTTTGCTCTTCATGTATAGGGAGCGCACGTAATATTCGTAGAAATTTTTATTTGCGCTCCAATATATCGTG
>JAZDLQ010000105.1:0-7715 GCA_043801855.1 archaeon
CTTATTATTATATTGTTAAAGGCGTATATGATAAGAACGGAAAATTAAATCAAAAAGTAATCAGATATTTAGGAAATGTAGAAAACATTACTGCTAAGTTCGACTTCTGGGATGAACAACACTAATTTCTGCGCAAAGTCGCATCTATTTTAAAACTTTCACATAGAAATTAACCTTTACTTCAAAACAATATCAGTTGCCTGGTTAAACTTATTTTCATTAATCTCTTTTGAAAATTCAGTTAGGAAGTAAGCTAAGTCAATAAGCCTGTTATGTGAGCTTATCTCATCAGGTTCAGTATAAATAAGGTTGTTATTGCTTATTTTTAGCTCATGCCTTACATTCTCAAATATGCCCTTCATGATTTCCTGGGAAAGATCATTTTTTATTTTTGTGGTAGAGAAAAGGATGTGGTTTTTTGTGAAATAATAATCATAATATGAGTAACCCTGGTTTTCATTGATTCTGTGAACCAGGCTAAGCTTAGGAAATGCGCTCCTGTGAAGAAGCCTCATTTTCTGCTGTACTCTATTTTTGTGGAATGCAACAACCTGTGTATATTTTTTTTTACCATTTTTGCTGCCAAAATTCTTTACTTGTATGAGTATATCTTGGCCATTAAACTTTCCGGTTATTACTGGACTATTTTTATCACTTTTAGCATGGCATAAGTTAAATGATTTTGCAAATATTGACCATTCTTTATCTGGATTCCTATTTGAAAAAATATCGCCGAACATTCTAATCCTTGCTATAATTCTCTATTGCCTTTAATAAATCCTGCCTTGAAAAATCCTGCAAATGCTTATTTACAAAATATACTTTTGCGCCTTTGCTATCCCAAAGAAAAGTTCCAGAAAGCATGTTTGTCAATTCAATTATCAATTCAGGCGGAGATAAAAATGAGCTGTATATATTTTCTTTTATTGACTCCTTGGTCGCCGAATCGTTGGACATTTTCCCATCGCTTATTTTTAACAGCATTAATCTGCATGCATCAACAATTTCTTCCTGGCCGTCATAGTTAATACATATGTTAAGAAGAAAATCTGAGTTATCTTTTGTTGCATCCATTATTCCCTTGATTGCTTCAACAACCATTCCTGTTATTGAATACCATTTTCCTATAACTGATACCTTGGTTTTTGTAGCCATGCACTCTTTTTTTAGTGCAGTATCAAAAAAATCATAGAGCAGCATATCATCAAAAAACAAATCTTTATTGCTCCCAAGTGAGATTGTAAGTATTGGAATATCCGATTCAGCCTGGATTTTAGCAAGCTCCAATATCTTATCCAGTCTTGCGTTCTCGATTTTTTTTTTCTTGTCTTTATCATCTTCTAAAACCGGCGTTGCAGCATTAATAATAACGTGGCTTACTTTTCCTTCTTTAGCTGCTTCTATTTTTCCCTGCAAAACCTGTGAGATTTTTTTAATGTCAATCATTTCCAAGAAACGTTGAAATGAAAAAAATTTATAAACTTTTGGTAGAGTATTTTTTTTAGCGCCCCAAGGCAAAGTTTATAAAGTGCTTTTCAATATTCTAACCGATGACTGCACAGATTCTTTATGCACTTGCTTTTTTGGCACTTGGTATTGGAAGCATAACTGATTTGCAAAAGCGTGAGGTTGCTGACTGGGTAAATTACTCACTGATTATATGCGGCATTGCTGTTAATTTAATTTTTTCTGTGCATTATTGGGATTATTCTTATATTCTAAACAGCATATTAGGTTTATTATTATCACTGGCTATTGGCCTTGTTATGTTTTATACTGGCCAATGGGGAGGCGGCGATTCAAAAATGCTTATTGGGCTTGGCGCAGCAATCGGCCTAACATTTAGCCTGAATTCTTTTCTTGCAAAATTTTACATTAACATCCTGTTTGCAGGCGCTTTTTATGGCTTATTTTGGCTTATAATTCTTGCAGCCCTAAACTTCAAAATGATATTTTCAAAAATCAAACAATTATATCTTGATAAGAAATTTAGAATACTCCGAATTTCAATGCTAATTTTTTTCTGTGTTTTTGCTATTGCTCTATTTTTAATTCCTGAAAGCATAATTTTTCATGACTCAAAATTAGTCCTTTTTTTCATGGTTGTTTTCTTATATTTAATGCAGTATCTATGGATATTAGCAAAGGCTGTTGAAGAAGTATGCATGATAAAAGAAATTCCTGTTGAAAAGCTAACTGAAGGAGATTGGATTGTAAATGATGTTGTAATAGGAAAAAAAAGGATTTGCGGCCCAAAAGATTTGGGAATAGAAAGCACTCAGATAAATGCGCTAATGAAACTAAAAGCGCAAGGGAAGATTAAATCAGTAACAGTAAAAAACGGAATTCCTTTTGTTCCAAGCTTTTTGCTTGCCTTTGTATATACTTATTTTTTTAATAATTTTTTTTTAATTGATTCTTTCCTTAAGCTTCTTATTAGATATTAGATAACTTTTGCCCGAAGATCGTAGGTTGTTGCACCTATTACTTTTACATCAAGCTTTTTTCCAAGCAGATATTTTCCCTTGACAAGAACCTGCTTATAGGAATTATTTCTGCCTATAGAAATGCCGTTTTTTCCATGCTCATCGATAAGTATTTCGCATGTAGTGCCAATCCATTCCTTATTTTTAATTAGCGCAATTTCCCGAAATTCCCTATGCAAAACTCTTGATCTTGCATTGGTCACCCTGCCATGATGCTGCGGCAAGCTTGCAGCATGAGTATCCGGCCGCGGCCAAAACCTTGAAATGTTTAACACATCTGGCCTGATATTCTTAACAAGTGCAACTGAATCATTAAATTGCGCATCTGATTCACCGGGATAGCCGCAGATAATATCTGTAGCAATTGTTACTTGCGGAATATTTTTTCTGAATTCAGATATTATTTTACTAAAATCCGAAACAGAGTATCCTCTTCCCATCGCCTTTAATATATCATTATTTCCTGACTGCAACGGTATATGCAAAAACTTAAAGAGCTTCGGATGCTTATATGCATTAATTAGCTCTTTCAAAATTTCACTGACATGGTTTGGGTTAGACATCCCAACTCGGATAAAAAAATCACCATCTATTTCTGAAATTTTTTCAAGAAGAACAGGCAGGCTTAAATTAATATCTTTTCCATAGCAACCCATATCCTGTGAGGTAAGCCACAATTCTTTTGCGCCTTTTTTAACAGCATTGCAGGCATGCTTAACTATTTGATTTGGCTGATATGAGTACAAGTTTCCTCTGGCCTGCTTTGTCTTGCAATAAGTGCAAGCCCCAAGGCAGCCTTCACTGACAGGGATTATTTCAATAATTTCGTTTTTCCGAATCTTTGCAACATTAAGCCTTAACGCAGTTTCATTTTCTCTAAAATTAACTATTTTACCGCAAAGCGTATCATCGCAGGCCTCTACAATTTTTCCTATATCGTTAGTGCCAATAATTGAATAACAGCTAAACCTCTTTTTATCCCTTTCAGCCTGAGGAACGCAACCGGCAAGGACTTTTGGCTTTTTTATTTTCCGAATATCTGATAAAAAATGAATCTCTGACTTGTTTTTTACAGTGCAAGAATTAATAATTACAATATCCGCATCATTAGCATTATCAATAATCTTGTATCTCTTAGATTCTGCAAGCAGACCAGCCATCACTTCGCTGTCTGCCTGGTTTAGCGAGCAGCCGTATGTTTTTATGAATATTTTTTTCATTTATTTATTAAAAATTAAAGAATTTATATAAAATTAATTACTTTCTTTTTTGGATTTTGAAAAAATCAATGAAAACGTAAGAAGGCAGCCAATTACAAAAAACGCAGTGAACGCCATTAGCGGAATTGATATATAGCCGTAATCAAAATTAATGACAGTACTGCATGAGACCGCTTCAGCAGAGCAAAAAGCCTCGACGGGTACTCTTTGTATATAATAATGGTATCCTGAGATAATTAGCCCTATTATGCTTAATGGAATTAAGTATAAGCCTATTTTTCTGTCTTTTTTTAATAATGCAATTCCAAGGATTATGCTTTGCGGATACATTAGTATTCTCTGAAACCAGCATAGCTTACAAGGCTCATAATGCGCAACCTCAGAATAAAATAAACTTCCAAGTGCCGCTGTTGCTGCAATCATAAAAGCCGCCGGAATAAAATAATTCTCTAGATATTTCCTGGTAAAGTTAAGAAGCTTCTTTTTTTTTCCAATTAAAACAAAAACAAGTGCTGTTACTACAGCTAACGCAATTCCTAAATGCACAAAAATATTTAACGCAGGAAGCAAATCTTTTATAAATTCAATAAATCCCATTTTTATTTCATTAACCTTTGGCATATTTATATTTTCGTATTTTAATAATAAAGAAAAGCTTTTAAACTGGTTTTGAATAATAAGAAGATATTGGAAAAAAGAGGAAAATAGTTTGGTTTGGTATATTAATGTTTTAAATTATATATTGAGCATGTTTAGGCTTTGGCTTGAATCATTATTCTTATATCCATTTAAAAATTATGAAATGCTCTGGATTTTAGTTCCTATCTGGGTCACTTGGTTTTTTGCTGAGTTTTTCCAGGAAAAAACAGGAACCTCGTTTGGAAATGCAATAACTAATGCGGTTGTTGTTCTGTGGGGAAGCATTGACTGGTCAAGACAGACAATTCGACTGATGTCAGATGGAATTGTGAAAAATATATGGAGTATTATCGGAATATTTTCCTTAATTGCCCTGATTTTTTCCTATGGATTATTAATAATGATTCTTGGGATTAAGGGAAACCCAATCACAAAAAAAATAGGGCGAATAAGGGCTGTTACTTATGTTTTTGCGATGTTTACACCTGTTGTTTATAATGTTGCTCCATTATCGCTAAAGCATTTCTTTGCGGCAATTTTATTTTTTCCAATTTTTTACTTTGTAATTGAATTTATTGATAGAAAGCTTCCAGATCCTAAAGCAGTAAAAGAGGATAATAGCAAAAGTGATAATTTTAGCCCTATGCTAAACCAGCCAGCATCTCAGACACAAGGATTAAATTCACAGTTTGGACAGGGCTCAAATCAAGGTATGCAGAATAATAATTTTTCTATGCCTATGCAAAACTTTGGAAACAATTATGGCAAGCCTCCTGGATTTTAATATATGATAAAAATTCAACAATAAAACTTATAAATAGTTAAGTTTTTCATTGGTCGTGTATAATTCAGATTTTTCTTTTTTCAGTAGCAATATTTATCTACAAGGGGGAATAAATGGCTAAAGCCCCTAAGAAAAACATAGGCCTTTGGTTTATTCAAAACCTAAAATTCATAATACTTGCATTAATTCTAATGATTATATTTAATGATTACGTTGTGAGAATTATTCTTTTTATAATCTTGGGTTTAATTGGGATTGAATCCATAAAAATAACAAGATTTCTTCCCAATATAAATTTAGAGACTATTGGTGCAACATCTATTTTTCTTGCTTATAGATATGATTGGAAAATAGCTGCCCTATTTTCGGTTGTATTTGGGCTTGTTGGCTTCATGAAAGTTAGCAAGTTAAATTTAATGTCACTTATGGTTATTGCGCTAAATTGTTTAGGAGGCACATTAGCTCAGTTTCTTAAAATATTTGGATATAAATTTGAGCTTGTGTTCATCATGGCAATGATCATCAAGAATGTAATATCTATACCTGTAATGCAGGTAGTAAATCCAAATATACCCAAAAATATTGGACACGCAATTATTGATGGCTTTATAAATGTGTTTCTAATAATACACTTCATGTCGATTATAAATCTGGTGCTTGATGCTTTGCATTTGTATTAATTAAATTGCATTTAAAAAGTTCAATTAATTTATACCAAAAATATTTTTTTAATAAAATAATTTATTAATCGCAATTATTTTGTGCTGAACTACACGCATTAGTAAACCATAATCCGCATTGACACTTATATCCACTTAATGTCTGATAAAGAGTACTGCCAGGAGGCCTACTTAATAGTGTTACTCCATGTAATTTTGCTTCTAGTGTATTAGCACCAGATATTTGTGCAACTTGAACAGCCGGGGTTTGATATTGTGCCGCTGCACTTGTATATGATGTCATTTATATCACCTTTTTCTTTTAAGTATCTGGAATTTGCGTATTAAAGTAAAGTTCATGCCTTCGTTCAATATCATTCTTCATTAAGTACGCAA
This sequence comes from archaeon, assembly GCA_043801855.1. Lineage (GTDB taxonomy): Archaea > Nanobdellota > Nanobdellia > Woesearchaeales > GW2011-AR15 > CAYTWW01. The sequence goes on from JAZDLQ010000105.1 coordinate 6,185, forward strand.
ATAACGCAATATCAATTAATCTTGAGTTTAAAAACTCATTACATCTCAGATGCAATCCTTCTGAACTAATACCATCATTTGGATGCTTTGCCAAACTTACACAAGGTTGGCATACTCTACTTGCCCAGCAAGAATAACAGAGATTGTTTCTTGCTTGTGCATATACTTGTAAAGAATTCGCTTGTAGGCTGTGATCTAATCCATCGTTAAGGTTGCCAAGTGGCATGGTGCCTGCCATACGTTCACACATATAAAAAGTACCATCTCTATCTACATGCAGTACGAATTCGCCAGGTAGACAAATATTTTCCAAATCGACTCTATCAGGACTAAATGAAGCATTGCGATAAAATAATTTCCTTAATGGTTTATCATAAATGTAAGTAAGTATTTTATTAGGTTTTTTTCCTTCAATTACTTGCTGAACAAATCTTATTCCGTACAGTAAATAGGCATCAATATAGTTAAACTGGGACTTATGTTCTTCTAACATATGTTCAGATAAACCAACAGATTCAACTGATCCTAACGTTAATAAGGCAAAAGAATCATCTAATGAAATGAAAAAGTCAAGAATTTTAACAAAATCAGGAGGATCCCAACAGGTTGCATGTAATCCAATTCTTGAGGAGACATATTCAGATGAAACTACCCTTACTGCCTCTATATTTTGCCAAATAAGATTAAAAGTAGGAGAGCGATCTTTTCTAGATAATCTATATTTATCATGTACTTCTGGAGGTCCATCCAAACTAACGGTGACAGTCATATCAAAATCAATTAAGTCAGTTACAATTCTATCTAATCTGCTTCAATTCGTAGTCATGACAAATCGCACGTTTGGATTTTTCTTTCTTGCATATTCCATTATTTCACGCACTAATTTCCAATCAAGCGTAGCTTCTCCTCCATAGAATTTGACAACTGGCATAACATTATCTTGCGCTAATAAAAAGTCAACTGCTTTTAAACCAACATCAAGTGATAATCTTGTCGATTTTGTCTGCCTATTTAGAGGGTATGCCATTGAATTAATACAATAGGTACAAGCAAAATTACAATCTTCTGTTGGCATTAATAATACACTTGAAGGTTTACCTGAGAGCTGAGAAATCATTTGTGTTGCATCATAATTTGGGTGCCACGGTACCCCATTAACCGCTTCAGCAATATCACTTAATTCTGCAATAGAACCTGTATGTATGGTGTTTCCTATTTGCTCATAAAGATACCAATCTCCAAGAAATTGAAATGTTAAAGCGTTTTGACCAAAAAGCACATTGCTTAATAATTCACTTTTTACTTTAACTTCTCCTCCAGCCACCATGAGATATGTTATAAGTTATTTATATTTAAATATTCTTAATTTATGAAGCAGCGTGCGTCAAAAAACAGTTGTTTGAACTAATCTATTTTTTTTGTTTTTTTGATATTTTCTAATTCATTGTATGTCTTAAGAATTTTTTCAGCAGTTCCGAGATATAAAACAGTTTTAGTTTTGAAATTAGCGCCTATTTTTTCTTGTTTTTCG
>JAZDLQ010000012.1:0-3400 GCA_043801855.1 archaeon
GATAACTCTGTAATAATAGAATCTTTCTGTCACCTCAGAAATGAAAATAGAACTTTTTACCTTGATAGGATTAGAGATGCGGCTGTTTACAATCCACAGGGATTCTGTTTATGAGTTACCTCATTACAGATGGTATCATAATCCCTTTAGCAAACTTTATAAAGGCGTGATAAATCCTAGAAAACACATTAATATTATATAAGAAGGTGTTATTTATGGAAACCGCAAGACCTCTTGATACATTAAATAAAGGAAGAAACCAAAGAGTTATTATTGAGCTTAAAAACAATAAGCAATATATCGGAAAGCTTATAGCTTTTGATATCCATATCAACTGTGTCCTTGAAGATGCTGAAGAAAGAATGGACAATGAAGTCAAAAGAAAACTTGGCAGCGTCTTTATAAGAGGAGACACAATCACTATTATCGCATTAGAATAAGTGAATAAATATGACTAAAGGAACTCCCTCACAGGGTAAAAAATCAGGGAAGATTACGCATATACACTGCAGAAGATGCGGACAGAAAAGCTATCACAGGAACAAGCACAAATGCAGCTCATGCGGCTATGGCAAATCTGCCAAGATGAGAGATTACTCCTGGAAGAAATCAGAAGCTTAATTTTATTTTTTTTGTCTAATATTTTTTCTTGAATAATTTCAATATTTATTTTTTAAAGATAGAATTTAATATCCTGGTTATAAAAATCTGAATTTTCTCAAAGAAATTTGGCTCGTTTAGTACGACTTCAAAATTTTCCTTTGAATTATATTCATTTCCAAACTCGTCTTTATAATTTACATTCACAGTGAATATGTTTTCATTAAGATCAAGAAGGCCTGCATCAATGTTAATCTCAAAAGGGGCGTTTGATTCAATGGAATCAAAATGCCATTCTTCTTTTTCTATGCCAAAAGAAAGCTTTATATCTACATCGGATGGGATTGAATAGGATTCTTTTGAAACAAGAAACTTAATCGTAAATATGTTGCGATATGATACATTTTGCGGATATTCAAGGATTTCAACTGCAATTTTCGGCTTATCAACAGAAGAGATTTTATTTAAGAAGCTTTTTTTTATTCCAAAAGCTGACGCGCTAAGAAGAACACTTTTTTCTCCGACAGAATCAAATAAGTATGTAAAATTTATCAACTCTTCTTGGTTTATTAATATATCACGTTGTTTGCAATCGTTCTCCAGGCATATTTTTGCGCCATTAATCGCAAAATTGCCTGTGTTTTTTATTGTACAGAATAATTCAAATGATTCATTAGTGATAACCTTATTTGGCGCCCTGCATGATAGATTATAATCTTTATTAATATTTTTTGAGGAACCTGAATTAAGTGATGAATATAGTTCTTTAATTGTATCGTAATCATATATCACTCCTTTTTTTTCTGCCAAAAAGCTGCCTTCATAAGTATAATTCAATGAAGTCATTAATCCAATAGGAAAAGTATAGAGATAATCCTGATTAAGCCCGCCTGGAACTTTAAGTATCCAATAGTATGTTTTTTCCTGTTTTGGAGCAAGAGCAATGAATCTTGACTTATCGCCGTCAATTGTAATTTCCCGCGGAACAGATATTCTTATTTCACTTGCTGTATAGTAATCATAAGGATTAGTAATTTTTGCCTTTAGAACATTGTATGAGTTAAATCCGACGCTAGGATCATAGTATGATATTTTTGCATTTATCCTGTCAGGTGCTTTTTTGCCAATGTTTAGTACTTCAACATTGCTATCCAAAGAGCCAGGATTAATATCATAGTTATAAGACTTCCATGTGTATTTTGCAAGAGCCTTGTCTGCGTCTATCGAATCACGGAGCTTGATATGGCCAACATCAGCATAGCCAAACTGCCCATAAGTTACATCATAAGGAATCCATCCAATATTTGGAAAATATACTTCCGCCCATCCATGAAGGCCCCATTCATCAGTGAATAGCTCTGAATTTGTATAAGCAACACCTGAGACAAATCTTGCAGGGATTCCAAGGCTTCTGCAGAGTGCAATAAAAAGGTTTGTTATTTCGTCGCATACGCCTTCCCTGTTTTCAAGAACCCAGCTTGCCTTTTGATTTGCATTGGCAGTTACTGTGCTCAAGTCGTATTTAATGTTTTTATTTACCCATTCTGCCAGCTTTGCTACAATAATATAAGAATCGTCTTCTCCTTCTGCAAGGGTTGACGCTAGAAGTTTTATTTTTTGGTTTATGTCAATTTTTTCACTTGGCTGCGTGTAAATTATTAGATTTTGCGGAACATTATTTATTGGATAAGATATTTTTTCATAAACTTTAGGGAACTCATAGTAAGTATTTATTTCTGAGCTTATAGAGTATTCCACGCTTTTGCCCGGATAATCATTCCATGTGAATATGAAAATATTATCTTTGTATTCTGCAGGCGGAACGGTTTTCGTTTTTATGCTTTTTTGCCTTATTGAATCATCAAGCACAATACTAAGCTCTGTATTCAGATAATCAAATTTGGGGTTTGTTCCTGTTTCAATTATATCTATTTTTGAATTTAAGATTATGTTGTAAGATGCACTGTCTGAAAAAAAAAGAGAATCCTTGTTTTCTGCAATAGATGGTTTGATGAGCAAAATTAAAAAAAGTATCGCAAAAAATATTTTTTGTCTCATTTATAAGCAGAAAAAGCAATTATGCTATTTAAAATAATTGATTTTTACTGCTAAAGTATTTAGCAACATTATAATCAATGTTATTTGTATTTTTAATATATTAAGGTTTTTCTAGAAAAATAATAGAAAGAAACAATAAATTAAATTAATTTTTCCTTTTTTTCTTGGCTGCAAAAAATCCTGCACCGATTAGTGCAAAAGCTGCGCCAATTGTTGAAAACTCAGGAACATCAGATACTTTTTCGCATGTGAGATCCATGAAAGCACTGCCCCATTTAATAAGGTATGACGAATCACTGTCGCAAACATAATCTTCCGGTGGCTGTGGAACTGATGCAAAATAAGTGCAGGAATGCTGTAAGCTCCAAAATGATGCATAGCCATGATAATCTGTGTCATCAGATAATACGCTAAATCCGCAATCGTTATTAAGTTCTACGTTAAATCCTTCAAGGTCATTGCCAAGAGAATCTTTAACAAAAACATCTACGTGGCAAGCACTAGCAAAAGCCATGCCAAGGATCATTATTATACCAAATATTGGAAATATTTTCATTTTATCACCTTTATAATTGTGTATTTCCTGTAAAAAACAGGTTATATCACGGCTAATTCATTCTAGCGCAGAAAAATGCATTAAATTTCTTTTATTGCATAAAATTTAGCGTCAATATGAAGCTGAGAGCAAAGAGCCTTAACCGCAGCCAATTTTTCTTTATCAAAGATGACCACTGAACGCAAA
>JAZDLQ010000016.1:0-8003 GCA_043801855.1 archaeon
AGAGAATTGCAGCAACTATCTTGCAATAATCAACATTATTATTGAATTATAAGTAAATATAATGTATTAAATTAGCTTTAGCTATAATTTTTTATTGATTAACAATAATCTTTCATTCATTGATGTTAGTTCAAACAACTGGGATAGTAATAAGCTAATTCCACATCATATACACAAGGTTTAATAGGACAAAAGGAACAACGATTCCATAAATAATGCTAAGGAAAAGTTTTTTTGTGCATTTATATGGGTCTGCACCTTGTTTTTTAAGTTCATTATACTGAACAAAAAAATATATTCCTGCAATTATTGATATAAACGATATTAAGCATAGTAAGATTAAAATAATTAGATTAGACAATCCAAAAGCTAAAGCTAATTTCATAAAAGTTGTATTATCCACCATTTAGTATAACCTCAACGTGTTTATTCTTTTTTCCTATTGATAGCTTATACAGATCTGTTTTTTCTTTCATAATTAAACCACTGTCTGAATCGATACGCAAAGACATTGACAAGCTGATTGATATCATATTCAACAATGTACGCACCCACACCAATTAGCTCAGTGAGAACAGCTCTTACAATATCAACAAATTCAGGCCTGTTGACAACAAGGTAATCAATTCCATCTGCATTTTCCAAATCTGTAATCTCTTCAACCCTATATAACACTTCCTGCGCCCAATCATCAATCAAGCCTCCTTTAATCTTATTTGAAAAGCTTCCCTGGAATTCACGTTCGAGCTGTGCCAGGAGTATTTTTTCATCAGCATTGAGCCTTAGAACTAAGGACACATTATTTACAACCTGGGTAAAATACTGATAAAAGGATTCACTTATTTTATTTTCAATAATTACCTCAAGCTCAAGCTGCTGTCTGAGATGTGCGATTAATTTTGCAGTATACTGATTTTTTCTTATTAATTGATTAACTATATTAAGCTGAGTGGCTAGGATTTTGTAAAGCTGCGTAAGCAGTTCATAAACATATTCATGTGTAGTATCAGCAACACGAAGGCAATGGTCAATTTTATGTAATCTCCTAATTCTTTTATCATGCCTGACACTTTCCAAATCACTTGTTAGTTCTTTTTCGTCTTTTTCTTCAATTTCCAGATTATGCAGCTGTCTCAATAATAGTTCCTGCAACTCACTTATTGTCTGCCTTATTATTTCTGTTTTCTTCCATGCAAGCACAATATCTATTTTTTTTCGGGTAATTTCTTTATTCTCATCAAATAAACTCCTGCTTTGCTCTTCATCTAGCGTAGCTTCTTTTGCCTTATCAAGAGGCGTTGAGAATAAATGCTTTAAAAAAACCATTATTGAATAAATTCTTCAGATAATTTTAAACATTACTATCGCAGCCATTGACAAAAAAGCAGTTGTCACAACATTTATTAACTTCTTTGAGATAATTAATCTTATGCCAATAATAGAATCCGCCATCAGATATTTTTACGATGTATGTGATCAGAGAAATATAGATGAATTCCAGGATTTTATAACAAAAAAAAAAATACATCATGCTGTTACTATTGCTGGCTTTGCGCACAAATTGTCAGAACGACAGTCCAATGCAGTTGAGCATTTTTTAATTGAGTTTCTTGATTCCCTTAAGCTTTTTGATTCTCCACTTGGAATAATCTGTGGTACAATGTATGGCATTCCAAACATTGGCATTAAGATATTTTTTGAAAGAGGATACCCAACTCTTGCAGTAATGCCACAAAAAGGAGTTCATATTAAGGCAAAATATCCTGAGCACACAATTATTGTTCCGCCTTTATGTGGAATTACAGATTTTGGCGCTGAATCACTCTATTTTATACAGATGCCTTCTAAATTTAATATAAAAAACTCACTCCTTATTTTTGGTGGCGGAGAATACACAGATGTTGAAGCAAGAATAGCAATTGCGTATAATATTTCATTAGATTACGAAAACGCGAAAAAAGGATATTCCCCAATTCCTATTATTCCAGTCTCGCGGATAGGAAATACAATACTTGGTGGTGTTGCAGATAAGCTTCATACTGAATTTGTGTACAATAACGTGCCGTGGATTAAGCTAGGAGTTACAAGCGGAAAAGCAGCAGGAGAATATTTAAGCAGGTATTTTAACAGCTGACGAATGTTTTTTTATTCTCTTTTGAAAAACCCGCAATTGTTTCTTCAAGGATTTGACTCATTGCGTTTTCCCTGAATAGCTCTAAATTCTTCTCTATTTTATTTGCATCTTCAAGGCTATCAATATAAATTTTAATTGTTTTAGTCTGGATTTCTTTGCATCGTGACGAGACAAATACAATCTGGAGTTCGTGTTCAACAGGCATTGTAGCTAAAATGTTTTTGATAAATTCATCATCCATATTTTTAGTCCTGTACATTGCAATAAGCCTTGACTGGTTGTGGATTCTTTTATATTTTTCAAGCTCTGTTTTTTTTTTTCTGCTGCTTCTAATTGTGACAAAAGGCATTTTAAGTTTTCCTCATCTGAAAATATAGTTAGTGAACCTTCCATCAGCACTGCTTTTTCTTTTTTTTCCTTATTATCTGCAATTATATGGATTCCAAAAGAAGAAGGATAAACAGTAAGCTTTATGTCAGCAGAAGGGTACTTATCAAGAATGCCTTCTTTGAATTTTATGAGCTCTTTGACTGGAACAGAACCATTTTCTTCCTGCTTTTTGCCTGAAAACTTGCCTATTAATTCTTGCACATCCATTTGTAAGTCACTAATTAGCGGAAAATATAATTTAATTATAAATGTTTTTAAGAAAAAGGATTATTTTTTACTTTCTTCTTTAATCTCTTCTTTTTTCGGCTCTCCTTGAGGGGCAATTTTTTCAATATGCCTGCATTTTGGATAGTTTGAGCATCCTAAAAATGAGCCGTAAACTGAATTTCTGACAACCAAATTTCCATTTTCGCATTTAGGGCATTTTCTTTCTGTTTTTCCATTGGTTATTTTTTCAGCAATTTTAGCAATCGCTTTATCTGTAATTTTCCTTGATTTGCAGCCAGGGTTAAAGCATACTTCCTGCTTTTTCTTATTTCTTATTTCAATGAGCGGGAATTTGCATTCTTCACACATTTTATCAAGTGCTTTTATGCTTCCTTTTTGCGGCACTGGAAAAATTGTCTTGCAGTCCGGGTAAGCATCGCAAGCAATGAATCTCTGCTTTGTCTTCCTTGAGCTTTTAACAACTAATTTTCCTTTTTTGCATGAAGGGCATAGGCCAATTTCAGTAGTCATAGATTCTCTGTATGCATCCTTTAGGTTTTCGCCGATGTTTTTTTCTTTTTTCTTAAAATCCTCTAAAATTTCAGTTAATTCCTTTTCTGCTTTTTTTATTATTTTAGAGCCGTCATTATTTTTTTCTTCGCGGATCTTGTCCATATCATCCTGAAAAGACCGTGTCAATTCTTCATCAATAATCCTTGGAGAGTATTTTGACAGGACATCAATTGTCTTAATTCCAAGCTGAGTTGCTTCGATTGTTTTTTCGTCAAGATATCCTCTTGTAGCAAGAGAGTCAATTATTTGGGCTCTTGTTGATTTTGTTCCAAGGTTTCTTTTTTCAAGCTCTTTGATTAGTGATGCCTGTGTATATCTTTTTGGCGGCTCTGTTTGCTTATCTTGCTTGACAAGTTCTTTTGTTTTGACAATATCGCCTTCTGTTGCATTTGGAAGCTCTTCTTCTTTTTGCTTTGAATATGGCTCATATAAAACATGCCAGCCTGGGTCTTTTGTAGTTGTTCCTTTGGCGATAAAAATTTCAGTATTTACATCAATATTGATTGTCAATGTCTGCCTTGTAGCAAAATCGCCGAAGGTTGCAAAAAATCGCTTAACAATTAAATCATAAAGTCTTCTTTGTGTTCCGGAAAAGCGTTCTGCATTTGTACCAGTTGGATAAATAGCAGGATGGGCTGGGTCCTCTTTAGTTCCCTCATTTGGCACCAGATTCTTTTTTTTAGAAAGAATCGTGTATAATTTTGCATAGTTTGAATCATTCCTGCAAAGAGCATCAAATATTTTTTTGTATCCAATTTTTGCTGGGAGTTTTTGCGAGCTTGTTCTTGGGTACGAAATTACTCCTGCCAAATACAATTCCTGAGCAAGATTCAGTGTCATAGTTGGAGAATATTTAAACACCTTAAATGATTCCATCTGAAGTGTTGTCAAATCAAATGGCGTTGGCGGAGCCTGCTTGAATTCACTTCTGTCAACTTTTTTTACAGTTCCGTCATGGCCTTTTGCTTTTGCAAATGATTTTTTGCATTCTGATTCATCCCAGAACTTATCTTTTTCATGAAAAGCAGAAATATTTTTTTTGTTTAATACTCCAAGCAATTCAATCTGCCAGTACTTTTGTGGAACGAATTTCTGTATTTCTAGTTCACGGTCAACAATAAGCTTTAATGTAGGACCCTGTACTCTTCCTGATGATAATGTCTTATAGATTTTAGCTCTTCTAAGCGCAAGAGTTAGTGCCCTGCTAAGATTGATGCCGTAAATCCAGTCAAGAATATGCCTTGTTTCACCTGCATGGGCCTGCCCCCAGTCAAGAGTTCCTTGTTTTTCAGCATAAGATTCTACTAGGTCTGGTTTAGTAAGGGTTGAAAACTTCATCCTTGATGCGTCTTTTTTATTGCAGATAAACCTGATGCAGTTAAGCCCAATAACTTCGCCTTCAATATCATAATCGCATGCAACTGTAAAAGAATCCGCGCCTTTTGTTAATGATTTTATTGCAGTGATATATTTTTTTGAGTATGCTGCGTTTTTATCAACATCAGCTGTTGCCTTCCATTCAACATCAAATGAAGGATACGCAAAAGATTTCTTTTTTTCAGCAACTGTAAACAGATGGCCTACAGCGCAGGCAACTTTAATTTTTTTCCCATTATGGGTAAGCTCATAAACAGGAACACCAGCAATATTTTCTTTTTTTGGTGTTGAATCACTGAGGGCAAATGCAATTTTATTTGCAGCACTTGGCTTTTCAGTAATGATTAATTCATATCCCATAGTCAAGCAAAGAATCGGTTAAGGCTATATAATTGTTTCTAAAACTGTAAAAAATGATAAAGTTTTAAAGAAAATTTGCTACATAAACGCATAGATAAACGGAGCAATATTAAGGAATAGTATCATGTTTACAAATAAATTGCTTGTCCCATAAGCAAGATTTTTTGTGATATCATAATTGAAAACAAAATGATAGAATACAAAGACAAAAGCATTTTTTACAATAGATACAACTAGTCCTAATAAAAAAATATTTTGCAGCGGCATTGCAAAAGGAATTGCGGCGCCAATTATATTGCCTATAATCATCGGGATCATGAAAGGAGAATAATATCCGTAAAATGCAGATGAAAGAATTGTTCCGAATACAGCGATTAAGATGCCAGCTTTAAGGCCATATTTTAAAGTACAAAGAACTATCCCAACAGTTAGTATTTCAATCTCAATAGGAAACTGGAAATCACGCTTATATGCTGATACTATAATATTTCCAACAATAAATGCAGTTACAAAAAGTGTTGCTTTTATTTCTTTATAAAAAAAAATTATAAGAGGAAGTGCAAAAAGAGCAAGCAAAAAATACAGGTAATATTTTTTCTTGATTTTATGTTTCATAAGTTTAGAATGATTAATCAATATATAAAGCTCATGAAAAATGCAAAAAAAGCCATTAAATTTAATAAGTGCATAGTTTTATTTTTTCAAGGAGAACAAACTATGTACGATGTAATAACTATCGGGTCAGCAACTGTTGATGTATTTGCATATGCAGAATCTGAGTTAATAAAAATAAAATCAGAGCACCATACCGAAGAGCTTATAGCTTATCCAATGGGCTCAAAGATACTGATTAAGCACTTAGAGTTTTTTACAGGCGGCGGAGGAACCAATACTGCCTGCTGCCTTGCAAAGCTTGGCCATAAGGTTGGCTATATTGGAAAAATCGGCAATGAAGAAAACAGCAATTTGGTTTTATCTGACCTAAAAAAATACGGTGTTGTATTTCTGGGTGCACGTGAAAAAGGGGTTTGCGGCTATTCTGTTATTCTTATGGGGCAGACGCACGACCGTTCTATTCTTGCATATAAGGGCTTAAATAACAACCTGCTGTTTAATGAGTTAAAACTAAATAAGCTCAAAACAAAATGGTTTTATTTTTCAGCAATGATGGAAGAGTCTTTTACTACTCTTGAACTTCTTACTGAATTTGCTATAAAAAACAACATTAAAATTGCCTTTAATCCAAGCAATTATCTTGCAAAAAAAGGCTCAGATTACCTAAAAAATATTATCTCAAAAACAGAGCTTCTCGTACTGAATAAGGAAGAGGCTGAGCTTTTAGTTGGAGCTGGTGATTTTCCTTATTTAATTAAAAAACTGCAATTACTTGGTCCTAAAATAGTGGTTGTGACTGACGGCAGGCATGGCGCTTATACCAGCAACAAAAAAATATTGTATAAAATAGTCCCTTCTTCTATTAAACCTCTTGAGACAACTGGTGCCGGAGACTGTTTTGCAGCATCTTTTCTTTCAGGTATTATTAAGCAAAATCCTGTTGAAGAGTGCTTAAGAGTTGCCCAGGCAAATGCAGAATCAGTAATACAATATTATGGTGCAAAAAACAAGCTTCTTTCTAATATGGAAGCACTAGCATCTACCCGTAAATATAAGTTTGAAGTTAAAAAAGCAAAGTTAAGCAATTAAACCAATTAGTTTCTTTAATTTAAACCAAATATTTATAAGACATATTTTAAGGCATTCTAGTTATGCAATTAAAAGGTGACTGTTTTTAATGCAGGGCTACAGCAGAGTAGGCATTTACAATAAAAGCCTAAAAGCTAAGAATCCCGAGAAGTCTGCAAAAGCCTCAACCGATTACGTAAACCTTATATTATTTGTCCTGTTGATTGTTGTTCTTGTATTGTTTGTTGTGACGTAAAGATAATTTTTTATAAGTGTAGCATGTTTTTTTGATTATGGGGCTAAATGTAATCGACGAATACTCTACTTTAAAAAAAGTAATTGTCGCAAAAGGTACTTTTCTTCCAGAATATGGTAATTATTCTACAAATCAGATAGAATATGCTAAATATCATACTGAAAAATGGGATAAAAAATTACTTTTAGAACAGCAAACTCCTTTTTTTAATTTGCTAAAAAAATATAGTGTCGAGCTCCTTTTTCCTGATACAGATAAATCCTTGATTTGGCAAATGTACACAAGAGATACTGGGTTTGTATATGGGAACAGATTCTTTTATTGCAATAACAGGGGATTAATTGAAAGAAAAGATGAAATAAAAAAAATACTTTCTCTATTGAAAGATATAAATCCTGAAAATATAATTGAAATAACTGCTGGAAAATTGGAGGGAGGAGATGTTTTAGTTGACAGGGATATAGTATATGTCGGTATCAGCAGCAGAAGTAGTATTGAAGGAGCAGCAAATCTAGAGAGAAATATTAAGATAAAAAGGCTATATCTTGGAAATAGTGTAATGCATCTGGACACACGTATGACAATACTTCCAAAAAATTGCCTTCTAATATATCCTGGCGCCTTTCAAAAGGAAGACCTTGATTATCTTTCTAAAAAGTTTAACTTTCTTAATGTTACTGAAAAAGAAGCTCAAGAGCTTGGAACAAATGTTTTAGTTATTAATCCAAAAACAGTAATTGTGAATAAAAGCCACATTAGAATCCAAGATGAGCTAAGAAAAATTGGTTTTAATGTAGAAGTTATTGATTATTCTGAGCCGATTGCGTTATCAGGCTCTTTTCGATGCACTACTCTTCCGCTGGAAAGGCAATGATTTCGTGTAGAATGTGTTGATTTTCTAAAATAGTTCTCGTCGATATTTTTTTTGTATCTTCTTTGAATACATTTTTATCATGATTTTATAATTTAGTGACTTCAAAACCGAAAAATTTATAAACTATATGTATATATAGTTTACAGTAT
>JAZDLQ010000019.1:0-80953 GCA_043801855.1 archaeon
TACTGTAAACTATATATACATATAGTTTATAAATTTTTCGGTTTTGAAGTCACTAAATTATAAAATCATGATAAAAATGTATTCAAAGAAGATACAAAAAAAATATCGACGAGAACTATTTTAGAAAATCAACACATTCATTTCAGAAGTTCTTACTTATTATTTCAGCTACATCTTCCTGTTTGATTGGTTTCATAATATAGCCAATGCAACCAGCCTTTTTTGATCTTGCTTCATGTTCTTTTTCTTTAAGGGCCGTGCACATGGCAACCTTTGCATTTTGATCAATTTTTTTTATCTCTTCAAGAGCACTTATTCCATCTATGCCTTCAGGCAAATATATATCCATAAATACCAACGTAGGCTTCTCACTTTTGTATTTTTCAACAGCTTCTTTTCCATTATAGGCTTCAATGATTTCAGCTTTAATTCCTGTTTTATTAATAAAGTTTTTAGTTATAGCTATTGCAAGCTTGCTGTCGTCAACTATCATTATTTTCATTTATAATAACCCTTTGGCTTTTTCAGTGATATAAATAAAGCAAACAGTATCTTATATTTATAATTTAGCTTGATTTGACAATTGCGTGCAATATAGATTTAGCGAATCGAAATCAAAATAATTAAGTCATGTTTCCGCAATAGCTATCATCTTCTTGCTTATTGCCTTTCAAAAATTATTTATTTGCCAGCAATAAAACTATTTTCATGGAGCCATTGCCGTTTGAACTGGATAAAAGAAGGAAGCTATCAGATGATGAGATAGAGCGCATGTGTGCGATGCACCGGTTAGGTTATGGATATCGCCGACTCTCAAAGGAATTTGGAGTTACTCAATCAACTGCAGCTTACTGGGTTAATCCAGAGTTTAGGAAGCTGAAAAGGGAGCTTTCCAAGCAGGAGTCTATTGAAAGGTATCATTTCGAGCCAGGCTACAAGGAAAGCAAGCACTTACCGGCTATGAGGAAAACCAGGAAAAGACACAGGCTGAGATACAACAAGGCATCAGAGGAATGGAGAAAGGCCCATCCAGATAAACAGAAAGAAATACAAGCAACCTGGAGAGATGCTAACAAAGACAAGATTAAAGAGCTAAATGAAAAGTACTGGAAGGATCACAAGCTCAGGAAGTATTATGGCAAGCAGCTCTGGCTTTGGAAGACCAAGTTGAAAAGGGCGGACAGCAAAGAAAGAAGAAGAGAGTGCCTTTTGAAAATTAAGGAGTATAGCAAGCTCTTTGAGAATGAAAAAAGAAAGGGTTCCCCGGGCCCCTCCTAAAGAATGGGACACTCAACAAAATTGGCGCGCGCAGCGAAGTTTCGGAAGATTTTCAGTTACTATACGCTCTTTACAGCTTTCCTTGTAGCCTTGATTCCAGCATATCTGATTGGGGTTGCCACTTATTGCGGACACTTCTACATTCATGAAGCCGGCCACATGATATTTGGCAGCTTTGATAACCTGATCCATGGAAGGCCATCAGAGTATAGGATTACTACATATTCCTCTTGCCCTTCAATGGAGTTTTTCAAGATTCCCCATCAGGTGTTGATGGCCGAAGGCAAGCCAAGTTTGAACTATGCATTGGGAGGAAGCATTACAGTCATGATTGTGATAGTATTTCTAACCTTAATAACTTACAAACTTACAAAGAATAAATTATCTTATGCATTCCCCTTCCTTTTCCTGATCCATGAGATATTCGGCAACAACCTTTGCGGCACTGATAATATCAGGGGAGCACCACTTGATATATGCAGGACCACATTCATCGGAAGCATAATCCCTTATTTCTTTTACTTTTACATGGCACTTATTGCCATACTGCTGACTCCCTGGATTTCCAGGCATGTCATGGAAAGGGGGTATAAGGTAGGAGAAGAAATCGGGAAGCGACTGAGAAAGACCAACTGACAGGTGTTTCAATGAAACAAAGGAATAAACGAGCATTGCTGATATGCGTAATCATGGCATGCTTAGGATACCTTTTCATTTATGGAACTGACATTCCCATTTCTCTTCATGAGAGAACTCATATTATAGCGCATAAGCTGTTCACAGGAGAATCATGTAATATGACAAGCATAAGGACACCGGAAGAGGATAATTTCCTTCATGAAAGCTATACTTGGCAAGTGCAATGCTTCAAATCAGGTTCAACTAGCCAGGAACATTTTATCAAGCTGAGTGCTTTTACATTTGAAACAATCATTGCAGTAATCCTTGTTTTGACTCCGCTCTCTTTGTTTGGGGGGTTTTGGTTTATGCGCCTGGCAAGCATATTCTTATTTAGCAACCTTGTAGCACCTTCAGACCTCGAGCATATAAATCCTCCGTTGATAAGATTAATTGGTCTTGCCTTTATACTTCTATTTATCGTTAGCTTCTGGATTCAGTGGAAGTGGGTAAATTATGTATTATCCAGATATGAAAAAAAAAGCCATAAACACAGATTTGGCAAAACTTTTATACCTCTTTTATAATCAAACCATCATGAAGCAGCTTTTTAATATGCTCGACAATTACAAGAAACAGGATTATGCCAGGATCCAGTCCAGCTCTTCAATACTTACCTACAAGCAGTGCCCGAGAAAATACTACAATGAATATATTTTAGGCATTAAGCCAGAGCCAAACATATATTTAATCAGGGGAAAAATAGTGCATACTGTTCTTGAGCATTTTTATGACATTGAATTAGATGAAGGTTCAGCCGCATATTTGTATGAAATATTCTGGCAGAGGCTAATGTTCCTTTTTAATAAAGAATGGTCAGATAAAAAAGATGAGTTTACTAAGCTTGATCTTGAAAAAAAGGAGCTTGAATTTTACAAACAGGAATCCAGAGAAATGCTACATATATGGCTCATGCGCTTCCTTGGCAAAATCAGTATGAGAGTAAACAAAGGGGAAGACACAGAAACAGCTTTTAAAAACCTGATTCCTGAAAGGGAAGTGCATATAGTGTCTGAGCTGTTTGGAGTACAGGGTTATATTGACTCTTTGTTATATGGCGAAATCATAGATTATAAAACTTCAAATAAATGTGATTTGACACCTGAATATAAAATACAACTTGGGATATATTGCCTTCTTCACTTAATAAAATACAATCGGATGCCAAAAAAAGCAGGAATAGATTTTCTAAAATTCAAGGAAATGTGTATTGAAGATGAGGATGAACTTAACAATCTTGCATATCAGGCACTCTTTGAAATTGAGCAGGTGCACATGTCAACAACAACTAATGAGATAGAAGATTATCCATGTAAAGAATCCCCTTTATGCAAGTGGGAAAATGAAAGAGGAACAGGGGAGTGCCATCATTACAAAAAATGCAGGAATAAGTCATTACTGAAAAATTAAACAATAGAATTATATTATTAAACAAAATTAAATGAATTAAGATGGGGCAGGAACAGGTTTATCATTTTTTACAGAACAATAGAACCACATGGTACACAACTAAAGACATTGCAACAAAATTAGATGCATCAGTTGGCTCTGTTACAACTAACTTAAAAAAACTTAGAGACTCTGGCCAGGTGGAATACAAAAGTTCTGATATGAGGGTAAGCCAGTTTTTATACAAATGGAAAAAACCATAAAATCATCTTGCTAAAAAATTTATAAAAACAAACCATAGAATCCCAAGAACAAGGACAATTTTACCATTTGTGCATATCGCCCATATAAGTGCATCTTTTAATGTAATGTTTGAATGTTCGCTGTATTTCATGTATAATGCAGTTATAAAACAGAAAATTATCAGTGGATTTAAAATGCCAATGATGCCAATTACAAAAAATATCCAATTACCGCCTTTAAGGTCGATTTTCCATTTATTTGGTTCAACAGACCATAATGTTTGAATCATTTTTATTGAAATAATTTTTTATGCAATTCATTCCATGCTTTAGCTTTAGCCTCATTATGATGATAACCTTGTTTAATGTATTCGTAAGTTTTCGCTTCAAGCTCTTCGTAAAGTTCAATAAAATTCATTTTTATTGTGCTCTAAAAGAGTAATATTTGAACGAACAAGTATAAATAATTATCTAAAATATATACAAAATGCATAATTTTTTCAATTTTATTATATATTTTATATAAAAGATTAAAAAATAGTGAATTCTTGAGATGGAGTTATGAAATATTTTCTATAATAACTTCTGAATGAGAAACATCTGCACCTTTAGATCTTAAGAATTTCTCAATTTCCTTAAAATCATCAATTTCTCTTACAATTATATCTGCTCTGAATGAATTTTGATAGCATCTTTTAATATCAGTAATTGCCGGATGTTTCTTAAGAATGTCCAGTAAGGTGTTTTCGTCTTTCCCATTATATTTTAATTCCACTTCAATAATTTTAAAACCAAGAGCAAACGGATTTAATTTCCATGTTGACGTTATAATTTTATTTTTTTGAAGCCTTTCAAAGTTTGCATTAACAGTAATCCTTGATAAGCCAGTTTCCTTTGCCATTGTGCTCATGACAAGCTTATCATTTTTTAGGCTTAGCAGATATTTTATTATTTTTTTCTCAGAATTATTTATCTCTGCACCTTTCTTTTTTTCTTCAAAACCAAGCAAATCATCAACTTCTGCTTTTTTATCATTTATTTTTTTCATCTTTTCTTAGTGAGCTAATGGATACAGCAATAAAAACATTGTTGTTTTTTACTATAAGTTGAATGGGAATGAAGTTATAACTGTTTCTATTTCCTACGCTATCCCTACCCTAAAATATAAACATAAAAAACCACTTATCTAACATGGTTGAATGGGAATTGGTTTCTTGGATACTTAGGGGGCGATTAAAGAGAAAAATAATAAAATCATTTGACAAACCAAAAACAGCTACAAGCCTTTCCAAGGAATTAAAAACGCATCGCAGCACAATAAGTTCTATAATAATTGAATTTGAAAAAAAAGGAATACTATTATGCCTTGACAAAGGGCAGCCTTACAATAGGTTTTACAAAATTACTTCTTTCGGAGAAGCCGTAGTTAAAGAAATAGATAATATCCGGTAGGCAAACTATTGTTTTATATGTTGAATTCGACAATAGGCATGTCCTTAAAATTTTAATATATTATACAATTTGTATATTAAATACTAAAAATAATATACATTTAGTTAAGTTTATATATTTGCTATTTCTTTGTAAATTCATATTTTAAGGGAGTTTAATTTAAAAGAGGTGAATTTAATCAGGCGAACAAATACATTTTTACAGGTTGCATTCCTTCTCTTAACTCTGTTTGCCGGAAACGCATGCGGTGCATATGTAATCAATCATGAGAAACCTGTAATCGGATATGTGACAGCAGATGGTGCAGCCAGTACAGAAAACGCAGATTGGATTAAATATGCAAAAAATAACAGCGTAAAGAATTTTACAGTAATGTCAATTGGCGCACAGTGGCCTAACATAACAAGATACGAAAGGCTTGTTGATGCATTTGTACTTGGTGATTGGGAAAGCTCTTTATCAAGAAGGTTGAATCAATCATCAAAGGGCATTGTTGTTTTAGGCTATGGTGATTTTGATACAGAGTGGGGGTATTGCAACAATACAGGTGATTGGCAGGGCGGAGCATTATACATCAACTCAACAAGCAGTATGACATTTTTTAATTCCACATATTACTGGTTTAATTCAACAGGCAGAAAAAATGTTGTTGACACATATACAGATTTTCGCGGTTGTGGAAATGCAACATTTAGCACATATGAAAATAAATTCGGCTGCACCGATTCAAGTTATACAAAAGGCTCATGTTACGCACTTGATAATAACACACAGTATTATGACGGAGACGTATCAAGGAATACTCAGGCAAGGCTTGTCAGGCTTCCGCTTAGCGAACAATGGCTAGTTAGGCCCGAATTGAATCTGTCGTCCGACTATTTATTAAGAGACATTAGGGCAATTAACTGGGTAATTGAGCCATATAATAATGCCTATGTGCCAATTAATCCTATTTTATCAAATGAAAACCTTACATTATGGGCTGTGTTTAATGATAGTAATATTTACCAAGATACCCCAATAAATGATTTATGGGTTAGAGATTATGCTCCTGACTATGCAAATAACAGCCTTAGATACGGATGCTGCGGGTTTGGTGTTGAATTAAACTATACAGATATTGACGGGCATAAAAGAATGAAGATGAATGGAACAGGAATATCTTATCCTTCAGAACTTGTCACAAATAACGCAACAAACATTTTTTTCGATTCCAGTGCATCCTATACAGTTGGTTTTGAATTCAGGCCATGGTCACTGTATCAGGCAGACAAGAAAAATAAAAATACATCATTTATAATTGCGAGTGACGATAATGTCACAAACAAGATGATTCGGTTTGGCTATAATAGCACAACTATCACATGGCTTTTAGCAGGTGAAAGCTGGAAATACATGGATTATTCCCTAAACGAAAGTAAAGTGTATTACATAATGATGGTTTATGACAACTATAATGATGAAAATTTACTTTACATTGACGGCCTTTTCGCAGATGCTGTAAGAAATACATACACGAATTTCATTAAACTGTCTACTGGCATAACATCAATTGGCTCAGCACAATTTAGTGAAGCTAATTGCACATTTGGCAACTTACGTTTTTTTGCACGCGGTTTAAATTTCACAGAAGTAATGGATTATTTTTATGTTGATTCATCATCAAGCCCTGCACCTGATTCTGTTCCGTATGAAGATCAAAATTTTTCAGGAATTAATGACATGATTATTTACGCTGATAGGTATGCTCCTCTTCTTGAAGTAAAATACTACAACAATGCATCACTTTCAAATAACTTTAGTATCCCAAACACCTTTTCAAAGCAAACAGGGCTTGAATGCAAACCGTTTAATTTTTCATATGTCGCCTGTACATCATACAACAACCTAAATATGATTTCATTGAATGTTTCAGGAAACACATCAACTGTTGTTTACAAAGACAGTACACCGACAGCAGCGCAGGCATTTTCATCTCTTGAAATCATAAGAAATAAGTATCCTGTAATTGCAACACCAAACGGAACAGCTGTCCCTTACATAAATGTTACATGGCTTCATCCTGATGGCACGTTCTGGAAATCAAATTTAATACGCCCTCCTGTGAACACATCTATTGCGCCATCATATCAAATTAGTGTAATTCAGGTTTATTACTTAAATGCAACAACTGATGCATTTGTAATCTTGGGAAAATATATGGGTGGCAGCAACGAATTTTTTATAATGCTTCATGATGGAAATAATTGGGTCATAAACGAAACTCTTATTACAAGCATTCAATCATATTCTGCAAATGCTGCAGCAGTCCAGTGCCCTGACATTGGCAATACTTGTTATGTGATGTATGGAAATAATTCTGCATTTGGCCAAGGCAATATAACTTACAGGCAGCTGTTTAGAAATAATTTCAGCCTAAGTTCAGAACAGTTTTTGTATGTCAATGATAATACATTTGACACAAGAAACATCGCAAACACAATCAAAGGCTGCCCTGTTCCAAACAGCGACAAAGTTGCATTTATTTTTGACACCTATAACGGAAACACATACGGTTGGATGCTTATCTTCAATAGCACAATGGGACGGCGTCCTGAAAGTTATGCCACAAAATCATCCCAGATTCGAGCGTATAACAATGGCTATGCAAAGGCATCTAATTGGGGATGCTTTCCGGATTATGTAAATAATATTACTGTAGGATTTTTTAATTACAATGGCGGTGGCTGCAATGGAAACTGTACAATAACAAACTGGTACAATGACAGCAACAGGCAGTGGGCATTTTCTACATGGGACACATCTCGATACTGGCGCAATATCAACTCGCCTTATGCTGCAACACAAGCATACAAATTATCACAATCAGTTGAACAGAATAAAACGGTTCTTTCATTTGTTGATATGAATAAAGCATTATGGTCTTTAGTTTTCTGGAATACAACAACATTAAACTGGACAAATACTGCTCAAAATATTACTGACAACAATAGGCTAATGGAGCATGAAGCAAGCCTGATGCACTCTTATGTGATAATGCCATTATTTCCCTTGAATGAAACAAGTGATCATGTATCTGTTAGTATTTCATGGGATTTTAATTTGACAATTCCGTTAACGCATAGTTTTTATTCGCCCTCTTCTGTGCACCAGTTTAATGTTACATGGAACAGTACTTCTGAAATATCCAGTGTATTAATTGAGCATAATTTTACTGGTGCACTCACAAATTATTCTGTTTCAGGAAATTCTGGCAATGTGTACTATTATAATTTTGGAACACTGAGTGCAGGCTCTTATAAATGGAAGATGTACGCAGAGGATATTAACGGCTTGAAAAATGAGACGCCTGAATTCATTTATTCGATAAATAAAATAAGTCCCGCTCTTAACCTTACATTAAACAATACAGAAGGAAACATCACAGTTAGGGCAGGCTCAATTGTCAACATCACTGCAATTAAAGTATTAGGTGAATCTTTCATTGAGTTATATGTAAATAATTCATTTATTAATAATGGAACAGTTGTGTTAAGTAACCTCTCTACATTTAATTCAACTGGACTCGTCAATGTTACATTACTTTACATAACTTCAGCAAATTATAGTTCTGCATACACATCATATTTCATTACTGTTCTATCTAATGACACTGCTGTAAGTGAGGAAACGGTTGTTGTTGATGATGAAAGCCCGAGTAATAGAGGTGGCGGCGGAGGCGGAGGTGGTGGCTCAGGAGGCGCAGCAGGCAGTAATTCAGCCTCTTATAAAGAAATACTTATACTGTCTAATATAACAACTAACGAAGAATTTGCGCTTAACATTAAAAATAAAAATATGGCATTAAATAGCATTTCATGCACCTCTTTTATAACATTAAAAAATCCTGAGTTTAAAATTGCCAGATTGTCAGATATGCCTGTAGTATTCAGTGATTTAAATTCAAGTATCTACCAATTTTTAAAAATTGACCTGCCAATTACAGCGCAGGAAAACAGTTTTAAAAGTTGCACTATTGGATTTTTTATCAATAATACTTGGATCACTGAAAATTCCATAGATACAAATTCAATAATTCTTGTAAGGCAGGAAGGCAATGCAACTTTGCAATATCTGCACGCAAAGTTTGTTAGAACAGATTTGGCAAACACCTATTTCACAGTAAACTCGCCAGGAATGTCATATTATGCAATAATTGGCAATACTATTCCTGCAGAACCTGAAAAAATAACAGGAATGGCAGTTATTTCAGACGAAATTATCGACCCGCAGCATGAAGAAAGTAGCCTGACACCAGACATCACTAAAAAAACAGAGCAGCCTGAAAAAATTGGGCGCTTGGAAATTATTGCTCAGATGCCATTATTTATTTTACAAATATCAGATTTCTTTAAAGGGATTAGCTACAAAATTCATCTGCACATATTTGCAATAATTTTTTGCAGCGGCCTTTTCATTTATCTCATCACAAGTAAAGCTGCAAAACAGTGCAAAAATAAAGCAGCATTAGATAATAAAAAGGAAATAAAATCTTCTTTAAATCAGGGAAAAATATACTTTATCAATGAAAAAGAAAAAGAAAAATCACTTCCTGTTTTTAATGAGCTGGTTAAATGGAGGCATGGCTTATATGTACTGCCAGCGCACTGCAAAACAGAATTAAAGGCAATTCATACTATAAGCTATTTATTTTTAACCTTTGAAAAAACAGACAATTCAGTAAATCCTAATGACATTAAGGGACTTTACGATAAATTAACTGCATTTATTTTAAAAGATGAAAAAAGTGCAGTATTGATACACGGTTTTGATTTACTTATTAAAAATTCAAATTTCGAAACAGTTATTTATGCCATAGATGTTCTTCAGGAATTTATTTCCGATAAAAAAACAATAGTATTTATTTCACTAAATCTAAACTCCCAAAATAAAAAAAACCGCGATATCATTCGCTCAAAATTCTCAGTAATGTAAAAAATGCCTCCAGTAAACATCATTTTAATACTGAAAGATTATGGTTTTACGATAATTATGTCTTTTGCATTCCTATTCTTTTTTATTAAAATATCGCCATTGATTAACAACAGATTAGAAATTGTGCTCTCATATGTGAAAAGCATATTTTTTGCAAATCAGCTTTCAGTGCAAAACCCGCATAAGATAAATTCTGTTGAGTATAATGGAATTATCGCACAGTATAAAAAAATTCCAAAAGACACATGTGACAGAACAAAGTTCGAGACTGCAATTGCAAAAAAGATAACTGAAGAAAAGGGCAGTTTTTCAGTTAGTGATGTTCTTAAGAAAATTGACGAACTGTATTCAGGCTCACTTGGACGGCAAGAAAGAATTGATTTATATGAAGATGTCAAAAGATGGACAAGCCATGGAGACTTATGCACCATTGATAAAGAAGAGCATAGTGTAAAATATTTTAAATTTAAATAACAAAAAACGAGGTGAAAAATTATATGAAATTAAAAACAATTGCAATAATGCTGTTAATTGCGATATCATTAACAACAACAGTATTAGCGCTGGAAGTTGATCCAATAACAGGATATTTTAACGGTAAAATACTGCCATTTATCCAAAGTGTTGGAACAATTTTTGTGATAGTTGGCGTTATATTTGGCGGCTTTAAGTTTGTCAAATCAGATGATCCGGCGGAAAAAAGCAAGGGAAAAAACATTATAATCGGCTGCGTTATAGCGCTTGCATTATTATGGCTTGCACCTGCTCTTGTTGAATATCTTAAGCCTTCATAAGAATGCAAGTTAATTTTTTTTTATTTTTTTTATTAATTATTATTATGTCATCATCAGGCGTTGCAGAAACAGACACATTATCATTTGCATATTGCAAGAAAATAGGCATTGACTGCACAACCAGTGAATTTCCTAAAGACATCGACATTGATAGAGAAAAAGAAATCATATTAACAAAAATCATGGAAAAAACAAAACCACCGTATCACAATCTGGTGCAGTTATGGAATTTAAATACAGATTTTTTGGAAAAGCCAGCAGATGTTGAAATTGTTAATTATAAAACCATATCAAACGCATGGATAATAACTCCGGCAGTAATGCCTTCAGTAAATTATAATAATGTTTACTACATAGGAGATTCTGGCATTGTTCTTACATCGTATAACTATTCTTTAAGCATTCCTGAAAATTATGTTGGAACAACAAAAACCTGTGATAAAAACCCAGTTGTAAATGAATTGAATGATTGCAAAACACTTTACACAGGCAATACTGATGAAACCACACTAAGTATATATCAGAACAATGTATTAATAGGAAACAATAGGGTAACAGAAGTTAATTCAGAAGACTCAAATTCATTTGAATCCGTATTAAGCATAAAAAATGCAATAGATATTAAGCATTATAAATGGGATAAAACAGGCAAATGCTGCCAGTATAAATCTTGCTGTTTTAAGGTCAACAATAAAAAAGTATGCAGAAGAGATAAAAGATGCGGCTGTGATATTAATGAAAAGGAATGCAGGTTTAATTCAAACGATAAAAAAACAGACGAACTCGAATTAAAAAGTTCATTTTATGCAGCAAAAGAAAATGCAATACTGCCGCAGGATAATAACTTAATAATTGATAGTTCCGGCATTCAAAGTAAAGCGCAATTAAGTATTAACACTAATAGTTTAGTTTCATACCAAATTAATTATGAAACACAGATAATAAAAAAAGAATATGGAAAATACAAGTTAAACCATATATATGCGCCTCAAAACATTTTATTTGTCTCTTTTATCAATAATGAAAAACTGTACACTGAAAACGCTAAAATTAATTATATAAAAAAAACCGATATTTCTGAAATTTTATCATTTGCTGCAGAACCTGCAGAGCCTGAAACATGTAAAATTCTCTTAGATAAATTCTTCAGTGCCAGTATTTCTGACTGCAATATTATGCAACTTTCTAAAAGCAGCTTATTAATTGAAACTGATAAGTGGTTTTACGCAGTCAATGATACAATTAAACTAAAATTATATTTCACTAATCCTAACAATGAAAAAAAAACAATAGCAGTAAGTTACTCAAACCAATCAATTATTGATGAGACAACAGGAGAGATTTTTGAAGCTGCTTTTATTCCTGATATTAGTGCATCGCTTATTACTGCACAACTTCAAGGGACATCGGATTATAGTTCAAGTGAGTCATCTGCATTAATTACAGTGTATGACAATTCTGATTATGCGCCGCTTGTTTGGGCGGTTTTTATTATAATTTTCATGTATTTGGGCTATCGGCTTATTATAAAGGGAGTGAAATAAGCAATGATTTTGAATGAATTTGCATTAAATACAGTAATGATTAACAAAAAACTAGTGTCAATATTATTAATAATAACAGGCACGTCAATGGTTTTTCTGCCAAGGATCTTTATAATTATAGGGGCGTGCAGCGTAATTTATGGAATTAAGCTTTTTAATGACCATTTTATTGAAAATACATTTCACTGCAAAAGAAATTCTATTAGACCAAATATTTGGAACAGGCGCCTTTATGCAGTATTTATTCTGCCGGCAGTATTTATTATGGGGTTAGTGTACATAGTAAACCCATCACCGGTTTACAAAGCCCTCTCATTAATGTTCACACTGCCTTTTGTAATAATTACAGCGATGATTATGCGCTACAATGCAGTTACTGGATTAGAAGAATCAGCTGTTGTTAAAGTATACTTTGATAAAAGATTATCTGAAGCAAAGTTAACAATGGCATTAGGAATTTTGCTTGCTTTAATTTCTGCAATTACATTAATTGGGCTCTCTATATTTGCATTTGGATTTACAAAATATTTCACTGTAAAAATTCTCTTGCAAAATAATCCTGCGAGGTAAAACAATGAAACCAAAATACAATGCATTTGCAATTATCATTTTTATTTTAGCAATATTTTTTGTTAGCTGCATAAACAAAGAAAATGCGTCTGATACTAAAGAACTATCAAACGAAAATATACCTGAAGAAAGATCGTTGGTAATAGAAATAAAAAATCAAATTCAAGGAAAAGACGGCAAAACATATGATGTGTATCCTTCTTCTGAATATGACTATTCTGTTTCTGATGCTGTATTTAAAGGATATAATATGGAAAAACTTTCAAATAAAAAAAAACAGTGCCATATAAGAAGCGAAAGAAAACATATGGCAACCCATGAAACACAGCCATTCTGGCGCCCGTTAAAAATACCATGCGAAAATAAAGATGACTGCATAAATTACATAAGAAAAAATGACAGTTACTTAAGTTATTTGTTGCAGGATGATACTGACATATTATGCATTCCTTACGCCATTTAAGTGACTTACAATGAATAAAAAATATATATTCTTTTTTTCGTGCATTTCTATGTTAATAATCATAAATTACTCCTATGCAGATGATTATTGTGAAACATTAGGCGGGAAATTTTGCACTGCTGAAGAATATTGCAATGGCAATGAGAAAATTGCGCTTAACAATTATGAAATAGGAAGCTGCTGCATAGGAACGTGCAATAGTTATAATTCTGTTTTTTGTGAGAATGTGACAAAAATCGAAAATTCCGTCAATTGTGCAGCATTAACTTCAAAAGAAAAGCTTTCAAATTATAAAATTTCATCACTCTCGTTATTCATAAAATTATTTAATCCGCAGATAACAGCAAAGCCTATTCAAAAGCTATATAATTTTTGGATGAGCTTATTTTCCGTTATTGGAACAATTATTGTGATACTTACTGCTTTTAAGTACTTAAGCTTGTTATTTGACCCAGCCGCTTCTCCTGAAGAGATTCTAAGCCTTAAAAACAAGATGTTTTTTTTTATTTTTGGAATTTTGTTTGTCTTTGTTTTTCCGCATGTAATCTCTTTTTTATTCACCACATTAAATTTTACCTTTACAGTTATATCTCGGATTTTTGTAGATGATGGAAATGTATTGGCATTATCAGAAATGTTAACAAAAACAGATGGGGCCAACATTCTTTTTTTAATGAGAGATTTTTTATTCTTCCTGTTTCTTATAATACTTCTTTTAAGATACTTGGTAATCACAGTACTTCTTGTTTTTTCGCCAATTATGATATTTATGTACCTTTTTGTTTTGACGGAAAAGCTTGGCACAAAGTGGTTAACTGTGCTATTAATAAGTATCTTCATGCCTGCCTTGTGGCTGTTATTATTTGCCCTTTTAATTCCAATTGCGTCAGTTATTGGCAGCAGTGTTTCAGAGGGTATTCTTTTACCTGTATTTATGAGCGCAATAATTTACTTTAATATTTCTATTTATAGAACATTGATTGGGCTTGAATTTAGTTTTCGGGAGATTGTATTTTCAATTGTTAAATTATGGAGTAAGGTAATGTGAAACAGGCAAATTTATTTTTTTTAATATTTTTAATTATATTACTGGCAGTTCCGATATGTTATTCCCAAAATACAGACAGGCCATGTACAGAGGATGAAATATGTGACGGAGTAATTATTAACGGCATTTGCAGCGGCACATGCACTGCAAAAGGAGAAACAAGCTGCTCTCTTTTGGATTTTTCAGCAGAGTGTATTATTGGAAGCCTGGTTAACAAACTTAAGGCAAGTTTCGAGGAATTTTTAAACAAGTCATTTCTATTTATTCTTGATTTTAATGTAAATGCAAAGGGAAATGAAAAATTGTGGCAGTTTTCATACAGCATATCTTTTTTAATTGCAGTATTTCTATTGTCAGTTACTTCAATTTCGTATTTTAAGGAAGCACTTCTTGACAACTCCAGCGTTGAACTATTAAATTCTTATAAGGCGCAGTTCATCCGATTTATTTTCATGCTGATTTTTCTTGCAGGCTGTTCTTATATTGCATCACTTGTTACTGAAGGTTTTTACATATTTAATTTAGAAATATTAAAGGCAATGGATTTTAACCTTATTGAAAGTTTTGTGTCAGTCATTCTTGCAAGCTTAATTATCCTGCTTCCGATAATTTATTTGTCACTGGGCGCAGGACTTGCAGTATACATAGGAGTTATTGTCACATTTTTTGTAATTGCGGCTCTTAGAATAATTATTTTATACCCGCTTTTGTCTGTTATGCCAATTGCAATTGTTCTTTGCCATTTTGAATCAACAAAGCCAATAGGAAATACCCTTATTCGTTTTGTATTCTCGCATTTCATTATTTTGACTGTTTGGGTCGTTGTTTTTGCTGTTGCAAATGATGCAATGGAAGGAATAATAATTGTCAGTAACATTGCACAGGGATTTTTTTTGCTTGCAGCATTTCTTATTAATTCTGTATTATACTTCAAAATAAATTCATTTTTTGCAGCGCTTGAGTTTGCGCCTAAGAAAGCAAGAACAGTAGTAGAACGCGGCGTTACTAATGAAAGGGTTGTAGTTTTAAGAGAAAAAATATTTGGCAAAAGCCTGTACAATGGGCAAAAGAGCCTGATAAAATATGTTAAATAAGGGTGTTAAAAATATCACTTGAAATACCGCAGTGGCTTACAGACGGGGAAACTAAAGACAGTTTTTCATTCAGGAGTTTTGAAGAAACACTTATTGCGCTTGGGCTTGGGATATTTTCCTTGGTTTTACTTATAAAACTTCCATTTGGGTTTAAATACAACCTGATAATCAGTGCAGCATTATTTGTCGGTATTTTTGAAACATACAGGTATGTCTCAGCAAATTATTACAAATGGAAGCTTCTTTCTAACTCTTACCATAATGTTTCTTTTTTTGATTCAAAAATGAATGACTACCTAAATATTCGGGAAATCAAAAATAAGGTTATTTTTTTCAAAGATAATACTATGATGTCAATTCTTCGTGTAAAGTCTATTGACGGCAGCCTTCTAGGCGACGATGAAATTAATAGTGTTATTGAAACATACGGCGCAGCAATAAAATCAATACCGCACACCATATTTGTTTTTTCACATTCAGTTGAACCGTCATTAAACAGTTTTTTTGCATCCACAGATGAAAAAATCATAAAGAAAGGAGGAGATTATGAAGAAAACATCAAGCGAAACAAGGAAACACAGA
This sequence comes from archaeon, assembly GCA_043801855.1. Classification (GTDB taxonomy): domain Archaea; phylum Nanobdellota; class Nanobdellia; order Woesearchaeales; family GW2011-AR15; genus CAYTWW01. Next base: position 16,109 of record JAZDLQ010000019.1, read on the forward strand.
AATGGCTTATTGAAAAAATGAAAGAAAGTGACTGCAGGGACAGGATAAGCTATTTTGGAGTTTTGTGTAAAAAAAAGACTGTTTCAATGTCATTTTCTGATTCACTTGCATTTCTTTTTAATATAAAAGGTTTTCATGAAGTAAACAAAGAATCAAAAACAGAAGCTTTTCGGGAACGGCAGATATCTGACATGAATATTATTATTGAAAATGCCGCACTTGCAATTGACAAAACAGGTGCAACAGCACATGTCCTTAATGACGATGAACTTATTGGCTTATACTCGTATTATTTTTTAAACATTAAAGGTGTTGGCAAATCCAACCTTTCGCCATTTATGTGGCTGGAGGAATAAGATGCAAAAAAACAAGCCTATTGAAATTTTTTCAAATTTAAAATCGCGCGGTAAATTCGCTCTTGACGGTATTTTGACTCTTGAAGATAATTCCATTTTTGCTGTAATTGAAGTAACTCATTTTCCATTTTATGACTTTGACAAAAAAACAAGGAATCAAATTACTGAAAAAATAAATACCATTCTTTTTAAGAAACTCTCGTTTCCTGTTGAACTTCTCATACGCCCTGTAAACTTAAACATTGACAAAAAAATTGCAATAATGAATTCCATTCTTACATATAACGTCAATAAAACAGATAAGCCAAAACTTATTGAATGCCTTGAATCCTTCATGAAATGGTTTAGTGCATTTGGCGCAAAACTCACAAATTCTGAAGTTGCATACTACTTAACTGTAAACTATAAAGGGCTTAATAATGAAAAAGGAGCAGCATGCAACGACATTTTGCAAAAAAGAATTGAATTTGTCATATCTGCACTAAACACCTCAGGGATAAAATCAAAACAATTAACAACAGCACAGATTGAAAATGTGTACAAGTCATTTCTATCAGCCCACATTTATGTTAAAGGCACATATTACTTTGCAAAAGAGTGGATTGCATTATATAGGAAAGAAGCAGCAAATGAAGATAAAAATAATGCAGTATATGATGAAATAATTGAGCAGGTAAATTTATTATCTAATAATCAGGTTTTGTTTGACAGGCTTAAAATGGGCAACATGCTTTACAGGGGAATTATTGTTGTTGCAAATCCTGAAAAAATTATGCCTGATTTTGTAAACAAGATATACCAAAACATAGATAATGTCATAACATCAGTAAATGTATCTCCTGAATCTGTAATTAATGTTGTGCATCACCTTATGCATGAGCTTAGTATTACTGAAAAGGAAATTAACAGCCTTGCACTTGAAGGCAAAATTTCAGGAAAAGGCATGGTTGCGCTTGAAAACCGAAGAAATTTTCTAAAAGAAAAAATTGAAAAATTAATGTCAGAGGAACTAATGCCGTTTAAATTAAGCTTAACTTTTTTAGTTGAAGAAATAAATGACGAAAATCTTGATTATGCCTCAAATTCTCTTATGTCTTCATTAAGAAAACTTGGTTTTGTGTTAAAGTTTGCAGTTAATTATCAAAAAGAAGCTTTTTTAACAATTTTGCCAAGCGGCGCAAACTATCTGAGGCGGCGTGAAATTATTGTTGCAAATGATCTTGTTTCAACTATGTTTAATTTCTCAAAAAGGTGACTAAAAAATTTTACAGAAACAATACAGTGAATCAGAAATTGACTTGTCTCTTATTAAGATTGAACGGCTTTTATTAAAAAACGGGCTTGTTTATCCTGATGATTTTAACAAAATTTGCGAAAGCCTTTCAATTGAAGAGAGAAGCATCTTATTAAAAAAACTAGAAAATAAAAATTACATAAATATTGACGATGAAAAAATAATCAAGTATTCGCCGAAAGAGTACAGTTCGGTTTATGATGAAAAAATAATACTTCGCGATATATTAAAGCTTGATTATGTCAACACAACCAAAGAATATGTACAGGTTGGGACAATGTATTTTAAAGGCATTATATGCCGGCGTTTTCCATCATCACCAAAAATAAACTGGCTAAAGAAACTTACAAGCGACAAGTCAAAAATTGACTATTCCATAATCATGTCGCAAAGCGACATGAATGAGCTAAAGCTATTCTTAAGAAAAGAACTACGAAAGACTGAGGATGAACTTTACAAATATTCAAATTCAGGAAGAAGCAGCCCTGAACTGGAAAGAAAAAAAGAAGACCTTGTTAACCTGATTGCTCGTCTTGGCATTGAATATTATGAGTTTAAGGTTGCACTATTCATTATTGTTAAAGGAAATTCGCTTGAAGAAGTTGAAAACCTCAAAGAGTATGCAATTTCAATTTTAAGAGGAGAAGACATCATTGCAGAAGATGCAACTTACCTGCACGAGTATGTACTTAAGACTATTATTCCTACAGGCGCAAACAGGCTTACTAAGCATGAGCTTTTTGTTCCTGATAAAAGCCTGCAGGCAACAATGCCGTTTTTGCATCCCTGGCAGGACATTGAGCCTGATGATGAAATAATACTTGGGTTTAACGAATCAGGATTAGTTGCAACAGGAAATATTTGGAAACTTGGCAGTTACTCCGGATTATATATGGGAAAAACAGGCAGCGGCAAGTCAATGGCTGCAAAATACGAAATATATCAGCAGATGTTAATTGGAGGCGCAAGAGTCATTGTAATCGATCCTGCAGCTTCAAAAGTAAAAGGTGCGGCAGCAGAATATTACAGAATGTGCAGCCTCTTAAACGGAAAATATATCTCATTTTCAACAGATTCAGAAAACCTTCCTAATATCATGGGAACATTTCCTGACACAAGGTTTGATGATGAGATGCGAAGGATTGATTCAATTATTCGAGTGTTTTTTGAAGATGAAGAAAAACGTGTGCCTGAGCCGCAGAAGCCGTTAATTGCAACAGCAATTGTTGAATCATTCAGAAGAAAAGGAATTACAAGAAAAACAAAAGAATTTTGGAAAAAGCTCCAGCCAAAACTTGAAGACTTGCTTTTTTCATTTAAAAAAGGGCTTCTAAGCGCAAAAACTGAAAGCACAAGGATGAGTTATGAGGCATTAATTAAGCGGCTTGAGCCTTGTGTTGGAAGTGGGCTTAGAAGCTATCTTAATACTGAAGGCAAGACCGAAAATGTTGGCGAGCAGTTAACGGTGTATGAGTTTAAGGATACTCCAATGGATGATAAGCCTGTATTAATTACAAGGATGTTAAGTTACATAAAAAACATTGCACTTCAGACATTTGACAGGACAATTATTGTTTTGGAAGAGTCACAGTTCTGGCTTCGTGACCCGTATTTATCAAAATACCTCGCGGAAACAGAAACAACAATCAGGAAAACTAATACCGGTCTTCGCCTCATAATACAGGACTTGGGCCAGCTTGAAGGATGCAAGGAAGGCTTAACATTACTTGGAAACCTGGCGTTTGTATATTTGTTCCAGACAGCGCCAAACCTTGTTCCATTAACACAGGAAACGTTTAAACTGAATGATGCTGAAAGCAAAGTAATTGAAACATCAAAAGCAGGCGACTATGGCATTTTAATCTGGGAGAATAAGCATTATAAGCTCAAAGTTACAGTAGATCCTGAAACATATAATCTTATTACAACAAATCCTGATGAAGTAAAAAGAATAGAAGATGAAGGCGGCCTTAAAAAAACAGAAAAAGTAGTGAAGGACTTATTAAAAGAAGATTTGGGCTATATGCCGTTAACTATTCAGGCAGGACTTTCTGAACTTGCCGGAAAAATAAAAAACAAAGTACATGTAACATCAATTACAAAGCATTATCCTGATTATTACAGAAAAATCTTAGAACAGTTGTGCAAATTAAAATGAATATGGGTGTAAAAAATGTCATGGCAATGTAAAGCATGCGGAAATTGGAATTCAGACTATCTGAGCGAGTGCAATAATTGCGGAAAAGACTCGTATCAGAACACTAAAAAACGTAAATATGAAGAGATTGGGTGGTTTGGGTGAAAATTTGAACTCAGCAAATAAATTTCTTAAGAATTTAAAACAGCTTTTCAACCAGACTGTTGCAGAACAAAGGCATACTCTTGCTATACTTGAGATAACTAAAGGTGAAAAAGCTAGAAAGGAGATTGAGTTTGAGCTTAATATGTTGAAGCGCAATTCTGAATATAAAAAAGAGGCTGAGAATTATTTTGGGATAGCTGATAATATTGATAATATGCCCAATGGCTTTGACACATTTCCTGCAATTAAAAAAAATATTTTTAGGCTAATTAATAACAAAATTAGAAAAAAAAGAGCTTCTAAGTTATTTAATATTGACGATAATGAAAAAAAAATAGAAAAGCTTTTGTTATATAGAATTCAGCATGAGAAAGGTAGGTATTCAGCGCATTTAATTCCAAATGATGGCAGCATTACAGGATTAACAGCAGAAATAAGTATGGAAGTAGACAGGTTATTTAACATTTTCAATAATATGACTAGCCATCACTCAAATAATCCGACAAGCCTTTCTTATGGAATGAGTTATGAAGAAAAAGAAATGCTTAAAAGAATAAAGGATGGGTTCTTTGATAAAAAGATATCAGCAGTGAAAAAACAGGAAAAAAAAATAAAAAGAAAAAAGCAGACAGTCAAAGCAAAAATAAGTGAACTTACAAAGGAAGATGAAACAAATATTGCAAAAGAAAAGTCAAAAGAATTATGGTATAGAAAAGAAAAGTTAGATGAAAAAACAATTGCTGTACTAAAAAAAATTGGCTATCAGGAATCAGACATTAACCATCTTGTCTATGATTTTTCCGGTAAAAGAGTATCTTGTTTGGGCTTTAAGCCAGGTGGATTTAAACATAACAAATACAGGGCAGACAGAAGAGAATCTTTGCACCATTTCTCAAGGCCATATTTACTTAAAGAAATTTCTCCAAGCACAAAGATACTTGAAAGAATAGGAAACGAAAGAACAGTTGATGCGGTCATGACTGTAATTGTAAATGGTGCAGAAGAAAAGGCAGCAATAGAATTTCAGGAAAGCCACAGTCTTGGCGCTGACAGGATAGCTGAAAAATTACAGCCAATTCTTGAAAAATATGATTATATAATTATTGTGTGCCAGGATAAATTTAAACATGTCTATGAAAAAAACCAGCATGAAAAATTGTTTGTTGTAAATAACGGCGAGTTTAATGCGCTATTAAAAAAGTTCAATATTTTATGAAATTAAGATATATTTAGCCTTATTTTGCCTAAATATATCAAATTACGCTTAAAACAATGAAATTAAAGTATAATTTTACTAATGAAAGTAAACATAAGTAAAAATTACTTAGGATAAGTTATACTTTATTATATAATAAAATGACAAAAATAGCAAGTGGAGTATGGCAGCGCCTTAGAAAAGCCGGCATTATTGATACATATGAAAAGATAAAACGAGATATTCAAATTAAAAAAGCAGGGCCTTACAAGCTCATGTCAATAAGCGGAATTGGTGTCAGGGTATGCCACGCATTATTAAAAAACGCAGGCTGGGACATGCCTTTAAATGAGCTTGATAAAATATATGCAAAACTAAACGAGCGGACTAAGTTTGAATTTTTAAAAAAAGAGCAGAAAAAAAACCAAATAAAAGTTTCAGTAAAGGAAGACGCAAGAACATTCATCCCTGAAGATATTAAGGCATTTCTAGAATTTTTAAATCACAAAAACCAGATAAAGTATCAGGTGTTTTTAGCAGACAATGGTAAAGAAAGAACTGGCTCAGGAAGAAACACCTATACAAAAAATATTGCTGAATTTATTTCACTTGCACAAATTGACAATGGAAAAGGAATAATCTGCGTTGCAATTGGCGAACACGGAAATAAAAATACTGAAGACATTACAAACATTAAAAAGCTTCTTGCACTAGTTTTTGATATTGATGTGAAGCCCAAAAGAAAAATAGGTTATGTTTCAACAAATAAAGACCACCTATATGCAATGTCAATTGCATATAATACAATAAAAGAAGAACTTGAAAAAATAGGCTTTTCAGTTGGGCTTATTAATGACTCTGGCAATGGCGCACATGTCTTTGTTAAAGTAAATATTACAATACCTGAAGGAACCTGCAAGGAAAACTTAAGGGAACAGGAATTTTACAGAAAAATAGTATACTTGGAAAAAAAGTTACAGGAAAAAATAATGGATGATCCTGTTGTAAGTGTAGACAATATTTCCAAAGATTGCGTTCGCAGAGTCAAGTGTCCCGGTCAGATTAATAAAAAGAATTTACAGCAAATTGAAGACAGGACATGCAGAATATTATACAAGGCTAAAGACTATGCTGAGGAAAAAAACAATTTAGTGTTTTCTAAGCTGCCTGCTTACGCAGGAAAGAAAGTTAGAAAGACAGAACATGCATTAATTGCAGAATTACAACCGCTTAAAAATCAGGAAGTTAAAAAAATAATTGAAACAAATGAGAAAATCAAAGCATTAATTGACGGAAACATAGTATTTCATGGCAATGCCGATCATCTTAAATTTGAAAATGGCAAAATTTACTGTAAATCACGGTCAGAAGCAGAAATGTCAGTGGTTACTGAGTTGGTATTGCATGGAATTAAAAATTTTGACCAGATAAATGAGGTTATGCAGAGCGCAAAGATAGGGAAATGGCAGCAGGATACAGCAGGAGATTATTGCAGGAGAACGTTTGAAATGGCTATGGAATTTGCAGTAAAAGCAGAACAGACGGATGTAAAAGTCTTGTTTGAAAAGATAAGTGGGATAAAAAAGTGAAAAGAGAATTTAAAAATCAGGTAAAGAGATTTCTTTTCTTTTTTTAAGTTTACCTCTGCAAATAAACTCAGTAAATTCCAATCCTAAATCATTGTGTCTATAACGTTCATCAATTTTATAATCCCTTTTTTCAGGAATACCGACAGTGTTGGGTTTCCCAGATAATTCTCTTAAAGCATCTTCAATATTTTCAAAATCTCGTGTAAGAAAACCATGATTTGCAAGTTGTAAATCTAATGTTAATTGCATTTTTTGATTATTTTCATATGGATTTTCTTCTATTTGATCATAATAATATAATAATAAAATTAATTCTTCTACTGACATTATATCCAGTAAATTTAAAAAATACATTTTTTTATCAAAAGTAAATTTCTCATTTTTTTCTATAAAATTCATTGCAGCATTGAAAAAATATTTTCTTTTTTCTTCTCTAGTTTCATAGGCTACCTTGAGAAGAATTTCTCTAGTGTATTGAATAAATTGAGCAGATTTTAATTGATCATCAATTAATTCTAATGCTTCATAACCTGTAACAACACTATCCCAAAAGTCTTTATGTATCTCCTGATGATATTCAAAACCTTTAATTAGGACACTTGAGAATCCAGCAATTTTTCCGATAGGATCTCCAAAAAGTATAGCTATCCAGTCGGGAAGTGATTTAAATATTGTATTACTCAATTCGTGTTTATCTACCATCTTTTACCTCTGATATCATTTTACTTAAATATGTAATCTCTTCTTTATAATAAAAATTATTATTTTTTAATGCAAATTTATTAATCCAGCGTTTTACACGGCTAAAGCTTAAAAAAGTGTTTCGCTCTTGAGAAGCGAACCCACTCATTTTAAATCTTTCCCCGCCAGGAAAAAAATGGCGTGTCGCCTAAACGCCATAATTATCCTTTTTTCTTCCTTTTTGCCCTGTTTGTTTTTGTGAGTCCTATTGCCGCTTATTTCTTTTCGTTTAGGGGTAAAGAAAAGAAATCTCACGGCTAGATGAGGTTTTTGAAGGAAAAAAAATGAAACAAACAGTGGAATATGAGATAAAGAGAGTTGGGCGCACAACAGTTGTGAATAAAGCCAAGGAAGGCAGGTTTCAGGTAACAGTAATGAAGCTTAATATGGCAAAAGTACCAACAGAAGATGTAAGGGATTTTGTGCCTGAGATTCAGTTTGGAAAGATAAGGACATGCATTCAGCATAGCGTCTTTAATAAAAAGAAAAATGATTATGATAACCAGCAGATTTGGATTGATAGTCCTGCTGAACTTCTCGCATTAAGAGATGCGATAAACAAAATTATTGATGGCTCTTCAAAAGAAGAGCAGGTACTTTCTGATGTTGAAGGTGACGACGATGAATAAAGTTAACAACTGGCTTTGCCACAGGATTGTTGAAAGTATCAAGGAATCCGGAGAAATCTCTTTTGACACATTGGATTTGGAAGACAGTATGGATAGGATTCTAGCTGATTATGGATGGTGCTTAAACCTAAGTAATGATGAGAAGGAACTCATCCAGAAAGATATTTATGATCTTGCATTAAGGGCAGAAACAGCGGAAGTCATGAGAAGTATTGAAATTAACAATATATTAATTTATTAATTTTATTTTTTCATTAATTTAATGAAAATACAAAAATTATATAAATATAAAGCACTTACACAGGTTAAACTTACATAGAAGGTGGAATTATGGATGATATTGAAATAACAAGTTTATCTGAAAGTGGACAAATACATCTTCCTATAGAAATAAGGAAAGGATTTAATGCCAAAGATAAATTTGCAGTTATGAGGATCGGTGATGGCATATTTTTAAAGAAAATGACAATGCCTGATCTAAGACAAGATTTTGAAAAATTGATGAAGGAGAGCCAGGACTGGGCAACTGATAAAAAACTCACTTCTAATGATATTGAAGAAGCTGTTAAAAGATCAAGAAAAAAATGAAGGTTGTTTTAGACACCAATGTTTTTGTTTCCGGTATTTTCTGGAATAATGACTGCTCTAAGATAATATCTTTGTGGAATGAATCAAAAATTGAGCTAGTTTCTTGTATAGACATGCTAAAAGAATTAAAAAGAGTTTTGCATGATTTTAAGATACAATATCCAAAAGATAAAGAAGAACGCCTATTTTCAAAATTAGTTACAGATAGTTCTCTTGTACTTAATCTTACTGAGACAAAAAAATATATTGATGCTGATCCAGATGATGATAAATTTGTTCAATGTGCAATTTCAGCAAAGGCTGAATTTATTGTATCACAAGACAAGCATTTACTTGGATTAGGCGAAATTGAAGGAATAAAGATTGTTACCCCCAAAGATTTTTTGGTTCATTATTCAAAACAATGAAGTTTCTGACAACAAATTAATTATTCTTCTTTATTTACTTCTTCTTCTGCAATGTCAAGCATTTCCCTGCATTCTTTTGCAAGAATTTTTCCTTTTCTAAATACTTCCATTGTTTCGTCAAGTCCAAGGTTGCCTTTTTCAAGAGTATCAAGCTGTTCGTTAAGTTCATCATATTTTTTTTCAAAGTCCATATCATAACACCTTACTTTTTGTTTTTCCGTCTTTAAATACTGTGATAATAACATCCTCTTTATTTAATTGTGATGCAGTAATTGGTAAATTATCTTTTAGAGTTACACTATATCCCCTACCAAAAACTTTGAGAGGGTCAAGGGCAATAAGTTTCTGTTCTGAAGCATTAAGTTTTCCGGATATTGTTTCAACAGTATGTTTAGCTTCACGGTTTATGTTAGACTCAACAGCATCAATTTCCTGCATTAAATCCATAATATGATTACTTACAGTATTTTTGATTGTTAGAAGAGTATGATTAATATCGCTTAACAGCTCAAGCCTGTCAGGAACAGCAAATTCAGCGGCAGTACTAGGTGTTGGAGCTCTCACATCAGCAACAAAGTCAGCAATTGTAAAATCAGTTTCATGGCCAACACAGCTTATTATTGGCGTGTCACAAGCGAAAATTTTTCTGGCAACACTTTCTTCATTAAAACACCATAAGTCTTCAAGGCTACCGCCGCCTCTTCCCATAATAATTAAATCCGCAGCCATTGCATCAGCTTTTTCAAGGGATTTCATAATACTTTCTGCAGCAGCAACTCCCTGGACAAGAGTTGGAATTAAAACAAGTTCAACAGGCGGATACCTTCTTTTGATGTTGGTTTTTATGTCATGAAGGACTGCCCCTGTTTCTGAAGTAATAATAATTATTTTTTTAGGAAATTTTGGAATTGATATTTTATGTGCAGAGTCAAACAATCCTTCATTTTTTAGCTTTTCTTTAAGTTTTAAGAATTTTTCATGCAAATCGCCTAATCCTTTTAATTTAATGCTTGTTACATTTATCTGATAATTGCCACCTGATTTATAGACCGTAATTGAACCCTTTACAACTATTTTTTTACCATGCTCTGGCGTAAACTCAAGATTTCTGCAATTTGCCCTAAACATTACACACTTTATCTGGCTTTCCTCATCTTTAAGCGTGAAATAAATATGCCCTGAATTATGGAGAGTACAATTTGATATTTCACCAGACACTTCAATTGATTTAAAATTTCCATCTTCAAGCTTTGATTTTATTAAATCAGTCAATTGTGATACTGTAATTGGTTCTGGCATATAGTATTGAATCTTCTTTAGATACTTAAAATTTCGGTTTCTTCCCATTAATGAAAGAAACCTCAAGCGATATTGCAATTGAGGTAAACAAGTATTCTGGAGAAAAAAACATGGATCAACTATTGATAAACAAGGCATTTATGTCAAAAACAAGCGCTTTGAAACTGCAGTTTAACAAAAACGAAAAAAGTATGTATCTGCATGTAGGAAAAAAAGGAAGTGATGAACTGTGGCAGTGGACAAAAGCTAAAATTACTGATGATGAGGCAGGGCAGATTCTTGAAGTTCTTGAAGGAAAAAATAAGCAGGTTTCATTTTTTCATGCGTTTAAAGAACAAAAAAAGCAGATCTGGGTAAACCGTGATGATAAAAACATTGTTTGGGTAAGAATACAGGAAAATAGAAAACAGCTTGACTGCGGCGAACAAAAAGTCTTTGGAATTTTATTGACCCATGCAATATCAGCATGTTCAATATGTGAGGTGTAAAAATGAATGAAATAAACACTAAAATTGCAGGCATATCCCTGCATCAGGACGCAATAAAAAGCGTGAAAGCACTTGATTATCTTGTGTTAAAAAGAGAGCCTTGCTGTCAGTTTGACATAAATGCTGTAAAGGTATTGACAAAAGAAGGAACAGAACTAGGTTACCTGAAAAAAACCGTTGCATTTGACATTGCTCCGATAATTGACGCAGAAGTAACTGTTCTTTGCCAGGTTACTCAGGTTACTGGACTTAGTAATAAGATACAAGGAATTAACATCATTCTAAGATATTCAGCATGAATTTTCATTATTTTTTTAAATAAAAAATTCCTGCTTCCTATTATGAGTTGCAGGAAGGAAGTGAATAAAAATGGCAAACCAACCTGAAAAAAAATTAAAATGCGGCGGTGTTATTGCAGTAATATGGAAGAATGTTGCAATGTACAAAGGCAAGGAATCAGAGTATTATTCTGTAAGTTTTGAAAGAAGATACAAAGACAAGGATGGCAAGTGGCAACCAACTTCATCAATGCGCCTTGTTGATCTTCCAGACATAGAACTTCTGTCAAGAAAAATCTCAGAAGAATACAAACTGAGTGTTGTTACAGGAAAAAATGGCAGTGACAATGCCAAATCAGCACCTGACAAATATGAAGGAATAGATGAAGAAGAGGTGTTATAAATACTATTTTTTTGCAGCTTGCTAATTCAAATACTCATCTAGCAAAATGCAGGCTGCAATTTTATTTTGTTTTAAGGCTGTTTTTTTAAATCTCATAAAAAATTATTGAGGTGATAAAAATAAACATTGAAACGTTACGCGTGTTCAACGCATTAAAAAAGTTAGGAATAACTGAAACAGAATTTAGTGAGATTGAAAAGGAGCTTAATAGTCGCATCAGAACAGGCCTTGCAATTGTATGCGTAAAACAGGATTATTCAATCTGTGTCAGCCATGATGAACGCCATCAGATAGTAATAAGAAAAATTGTTTATGAAAATAAAGCTCCTATGGCAAAATCCCGCATTCTTTTTAAGACATTAACTAATATTAATGACCTTCCGGATGAAATATACACGCTTCATTCGATAGCTCAGTACAGGGCGCTTGATGATGAAATATATTATGTTGCAGATACCTTAGAAGAATTAAAAGACAGGATATGCGACAGGTTTTCTGACAATTACCCAAAAGAACTCGGCGATGCATATGATGAAGTCTATCCAAGTTACAATGAACGGGAAAAAAACAAGGTAATTCGCCCGCAAGTGGTTGATGAACAATTAAAGTCAATTTTCTGGCTGTTTAATGAGCCATACTCTGAGATTCTTAAAGCATCAAGAGACAACATTGCAAGGATTGTTAAGGTATTTTCGAGGAATAACAGAAGAGTTGCCATAATTCAGGAATGTGAGGAATACAATAAACAGCGAAGCTGCGGGCTTTACAGCGGCAGCTGGTATGAGCATATATCAAAGGTATCACTTAAGATTAAAACATTTACTCCAAGGGATAGAAGATATAACTACGTATGCCCGGGACGTGAAGTGTATTTGCCTCACGGCTGGGAAGAAAACGGGCAGATATGGCTTGACGACAACTTAAGTGAAAAAGTTACCCATGAAGAACTGAAAGTATTATCAAGAAGGGTTACTGAAGAAAGAAATAACTGGATTCTATTGACAGCAGATTCTTACAACAGCATGAAAAACGCAGTAAAACTTGAATTATTAAGTGCAAAAAGAAAAGCAACTGAAGACTCTGCACGAAAAAATCTTGTGCAAAGCATACAAAAATCATTTAGCGAAGGAAAAGCTGTCAGATGCGGCATAGAATTCACTAAAAAAAGTGTAAGTTATCAGGGAATAAGTTTCACAGGAAATAAAATATCTTTATTTCTTAGTGAACAGAATGTATTATTTATGGAACAGCCTGATTTTACAAATATTTACGAAAGTTATATTGACTGGCTGCTTGACCCTATTGTAAAACATAATATCTATTACATTAGCAAAAAAACTGTTGACTTTAAGTTTAAAGGCAAAGAACTGATTACTGTAAAAGGCATTAAAATAATTCTAGAAAAAAAAGGCAATAACCTTTTTATCAATAATTTAAGGATTTGTAAAGAAGACGCTGCAATTGCAATAAAAAAGGCTATCTCATTTGCAACTTGTGAAGAATACAATAATTGGCTAAAAACTGTAAGTATCCTTAACTTAAAACTTCAAAAAGCATTTGAGCAGGGCGGGCTTGATTTTGAATTAATGATTGACAAAACTGACGACAACTGTTTATTAAATCATGATGATGAAAGCCGTATGCTTCTGTCAATTTCATTAATCCGGGAAAAAAACAAAAATTACACTGTGATAAACTCAACCAGATACAAAATCAAAGATATCAATGCACTGCTTTCTTTAAGTAAAGATGTAAATATGGTGAGGTTAGGCGCAAGCGGAGGCGGATATCTGCAAAGAACAATAAAAATATTATATCAGGCAATTGACGGAATTTCTCCAAAAGAGATTGGAGAACTAATTGAAAATGGTAAAGATGCATATGAGTCACTGCATAAAAAACAGGAAAAAGAAAGGTTGAAAAAACTTAAAATGAGTAAAAAGTTTATTGAAAATGCAGTGCGTCTGTCAAAAGCTGAAAAAATCAAGAACGGCTTTCTAGTGCAGGGATTAAGCGGCACTATTTATTTTGTGGGGAGCAACTTAAGCGTTTATACGACAAAAAATGGCAAAACAGACAAGTATCTGTGCATCATTGACATTGGAACTGAAGACAGTGAATCAGGAAGAAATGACGCAATTGCAAAACGGCTATTGATGCTTTCAAAAGATAAGGTTGTTGCTGATGAACTTTATGATTTGGGAGATAAAATGGATCATTGGTGGCTACGCTTACGTGAGCCTGTATCGGAATCTATCCAATGATTAAATAAAATTAGTTTCTTCAACCTTAAATATTGTTGCCAGTGAAATCTTCCTTCATTAATTCGTAGGCTCCAGCAGGAAATGATTTTGAGTCGGAACCTGTAAACTTTTCAGGAGAGAAATAAAGGTTCTCACAAATCTTATTATAAAATATTACCAGTGGATGGCAGTGTATGCTTTCTGCTAGGATTTTCGGGCTGATTATCCTTTCATCATACAGGCATATTGCGCAAACATTGTTATTCTTAAAAAATTCATGAAGCTCAGATTCATATTCGATAAGCCTGCTGGTACCTTTGACATTCTTATTTACCCATGAGGCTTCTCCTAATACCCTAACACCAGTGTATCCCTCTTGCATCGATTGATTTACAGTTTGTTGCCATAGATTCATCGTTCTCTCAGGGTCAAAAAAACCATTTTTGAGATAGGTCTCATTACTATTAAGTATTGCTAGTTGACCAGATTTTACGATTTTATCAAAGTCAGGTAATTTCTTAGAAAATTCAGCAAGGACTTTGTCTTTTGGCGTCTCATCAATTATATATATGCACTTTTCGTTGTTTTCCAATCCTTTTATTAAGAAAGGAATGATAACCGAAAACAACTGACTTTCATTTTTAAAAATAAACGAGAAATGATCACCAAACTTCGCATGTGAAATGTCTTTAAGTCCCATTTTCTATATTGTTATTATGATAAAGTGATTATTGTTTAAATATTTATTTAATAATTAGTACTTAGAATGAGTTTCTAGCTCCTTAAGTAAATGTGATTTATTTCAGTTAAACGCATTAATATATAAAAATCCTTTTGAATGAAAATTGAGATTATATTGCCTCAAATTTTACTTTCTTATTGAAAAAAAATTTTCGGCAGGTGAGAAAATGAAAATATTGGTTATTGGTGCAGGAGGAGTAGGTTCGTGGCTTGTTGAGGAGATTGCTGTTTGCGTTGAGCAAGGCCAGATTGACGCATTCTCAGAGATCATAGTAGCTGACAATGACATAGTGGAGGTTGAGCAGATCAAATACCAGAACTTCCAGCTTAAAGACATAGGATTGAACAAGGCTTTAGTGCTTGCCATGCGTTTTGAAAATTCAGGAATAAGAGCAAAATCAGAGAGAATAGAGAAGGAAAACCAGCTCAAAGGATTTGATTTTATTATTTTATGCGTTGACAATGAAAAAACAAGAGAAATGGTAATCCGGTATTCCCATAAATCCGGAGCAGATTTTCTTGACTTAAGAGCAACTGGCAGGCAGATCTTTGTAATGCCTAAAAGAACACTTGAAAAAAATCTCGCATTCATTGATAATTTTGATAAAAACGAATACAGCTGCCAGGAGAAAGAGGATTTAGATAAAGGGCTAATTCAGAAAGGAAACAAAATTGCAGCATTATGCGGCTGCCAAATGCTTCTTAATGCAATAAGAGGACATGGGAACAAAGAACATGTAATGATGATTTAGTTTAGGTTTCTTTGCCTTCATGAAAGAAACCTCATTGAAGGTTTATTTTTAGGAGGCGAAACACATGGAAAAAATAAAATTTTATATTGAGAGTAAGAACGGCCATGATGAAATTGACGTGCCAAAAAGCGAACTTAAGGCAGAAGTTGAGAAGCAGTTAAACGACAACAAGCTTGTTACTCTTGAAAATAAAGACGGCAGTACAGAAATATTGACTAAAAAGGATATTCCAGAAAATTGCTCTTCTGACTGGAAAAACACATTTCAAAAGAGTGCATCTAAACAGGAAGCAGCAGCTGCAATTCAAGATAAAGCGCCAGTAAAACCAACACCAGTGACATCACAGGTTAAAGAATACGCAAAAAAATTTGAGCATGTTGTAAGCGCAACAGTTACAAATAAAGCAAAAGGAGGCTAAAATGAAACTAATTGAACTAATTGACAAGTATGTAGAACAGTCAGCAAAAGTCTTTGTTAACGGAATGCCGGAAACAGACGGCGGTAGGATTATCAAAAGAGAAGAAGATTTCATCAGGTTTGAGATTACAAAAAATGGTGCAAAGCAGGAAGAAACTGCAAAAGAAACAGTAATTATTCCAATATCTCAAATCAATACAATCTCACAGGGAGAAAGAAAGGCAGGAGTTTTAAGTGTAAGCAATTAGTGTATTTGGCATTAATTTTTTACTTTTTATGGAAAAATCATGCATTATAGGACAAAATGGCTTATATATACATATTTATAGCAATAGTTTAAATATAAGTTTAACTTTATATGTATTTAAAATGAAATCCAGCAATATTACCCTATCAAAATCAATGATACGTACGCTTATTGAAGTGGTAAGAGGCAATAATTCAATGGCGCTTCTTGAAAAAAAACTTAACTCTTCAAAATCATGGACAACCAGAGTAATAAATAAGCTGCAAGAATTTGGGTTTATAAAAAAAAATAAAAATGGAATTTCCCTAAGACTTGAACTTGCAGATTCATCACATGCTATTGCTTTTAAGGATATGTTTGTAGAACAGCCGAATAAAAATTATGAAGATATATTATCCGGCAGAAACCTTGATGTTCTTTTGGCAATTGTTACAGGTGAAAAAAATACTAAGATAATCGGAAAAATGCTTAGTGTACAGCCGAGAGTTGTTAGATTAAGAATAAATTTTCTTGCAGGCAGCGGGCTTATCAATAAATCAATGCATAAATATTCGATAAGTAATACGCAGGAGTACTTGATTAAATTCTTAAAAGAAATAAGAAATTATTCAAAATACAACGGAAGGCTAATATGGAAATTTGGCATTGAATGCCTAATTAAAGTTCTTTCAGAGTCAGATATGGAAGGCGAGACAACTGGCATGAACAGGTATAAAGATTTTGAAATTCCCGTCAATACTGTTTATTACATGTGTTATAAAGGGCATGATAAAATATCCGTAAGCCTTGCATTTATTCACAGCTTGTTTGAAATTAATGACGCAAGAACAACTGCCATTGCAATAACCTATTTTGCAAAGAACAAACTATTTTTAAAGGAAAACTTCAATAAAATGCACGATACATCAGAAAAATATGACAAAAGCAGTATTGTTGATGAAATAATGTTAATTTATAATTCAGTTAAAAAATGGCAAAAAATAAAAAGCAGTTTACTGCCTTTTGCAGATTATAAAGAAATAGAAAAACAGTTTGAATTGTATGGAGTGAAAAATGTTTAACGCAAAATCACTTGAAGAGTTCTTTAACAAGGTAAATGCAGCTACAGTGTCCAATATAACACTATATCTTATTGGCGGATGTAATATGAGTTTAAGAAACCTTAAACTTGTCACAAAAGATGTTGATTTTGTTTTATTAACAAAAGCTGAACTTGATAATTTTAAGAAGGCAGTTGAAAAATTAGGATATGCAACAGATAAGGAACTTTTTAAAGAGGCTGTTTACAGAGACGCTGTAATTGTATTTAAAGATGATTCAGGCTCACGCATTGATATTTTTTTAAAAAGCATCTGCAACCAGCTTGTATTATCTGACGGCATGGTTAATAGAAGTGTTCTTCATAAAAATTACGGCAAAATAAAAGTTATGCTTGTCTCTTCTGAGGACATTTTTTTGTTTAAATCCCTCACAGGCAGGCCGCAGGATATAGACGATTGCTTTGCATTTATTGATACAGGAAAATTAGACTGGAAAACAATAATTAATGAATGCACATTGCAGCACAGGGAAAAAGTAAAATGGATATTCTGGCTTTTTGAACAGGTTTGCAGAATTGAAGATGCAAAGAATATAATTATTCCTGCCAAAAGAAATGTGTTTAGCATTTGTAAAGACAACTGGAGCAAACACCCAACTGATTTTATGCTTGATTTTTCAGCGAAACAAATTAAAAAGCATGTTCCGGTGCCGCAGCAAAAGGAAATAATTGAGGCAAAACAAAATGAATCCAAAATATAAGATAGGAGATAAAGCCAGGCTTCTTATTGAAGGAAAAGAATACTCAGGAGAAATATTTATTCGTGACAACACTGACAACGGGTGGAGGTACGATGTTATGTGTTCAAAGCCGAAAAAAATTCTTATCAAACATGTTTATGAAAAAAAATTACTATAAAGTATATGTGTAAAAATTTTTGTGAGGAAATAAAATAAAAACATGCTTATGCTGTAAAAATGATTTTACAACAAAAACATTATACGATTATAATTTGGGATTATGTGATGATTGCAATGGCAAACTTGATGTCAAAATTAAAAGAAAAGACGGTGTTGAAAAGTTAACAGTCACGTGCCCAAAATGCAAGCAAGTCTATGGAAGGGAAATTATTGACTCAAAGTGCAAAACTCTTGGCTGCAATGTCCATTTCTTTTGGAATGTTGACCACACAGTTGTTGCTAGATGGATTGATTTGTAATTTTACATTGTTTTCTTTTTTCTAATTTGTTAAAATAATATGGTTGTTCTTTCAAAAATCCATGTTTTTATTTTTAGAAAACTTGGATTTTGATTCAGACGTAAAAGTTAAAAATAAGGTGATTTTTATGAACAGTATGATAATTAGTGAGGATTATTTTAAAAAAATAAAAGATCTTAACCTTCCTGAGAAGAAGGAAAATAATGAGTACATTTTATTGCATGTTTATGGAGATGACAAAAGAGCATCATCTAAATTCAATGTTAAGGTTTACAATAACAAAAAAGGCATTCTTAAAGTTGTATGCAATGATATTGACACTTTGAATAAAATGATAGAAAACAAGCAGGATTCACCGCCTGATAACGTTAAGAGAACAATTTCAATTGATGATAGCGGTTGGGGTTTCCCTCTTGGCGGAGTGCTTGTAGGAGCTTATGATACGTTAACAAATCAAATTATAACAAGAGATGTCACAGTTAATTACTTTCAAAATCCTCTGTTTTCACAAAAAGAATACTTGGTGGAATATGCTAGGAGAGGATTAGAAATAATTAAGGAGTTACATGCAGAGCCAATTGATACAGTTATAAAGATATGTTCTGGCTATATTAATTCAAAATTGAAAGAAAAATTAAGGGAAGAAGGATTTTATGTTGAAGTTACAGAAATTAAGGAACCCTTACAATCCGAATTAGAAAAAAAGCACAAGGAATATGTGAAAGGTTTAGGGTTTGACTATTATTATGATCCCAAAGGGCTTTCTGAAAAAGAAATTGTTTCAAAGTTTGATAAAGTCATTTTAATAATTAAAGAGAAAGGATTAATGCATTTGTCAAAGACTGGTTGGCAGTATTTTAAAGAGTAATTATTTTTTATGGTTTTTTATTTCCTAAATGCAACTTTCCAATAATTGAGAAAGTTGTTTTTTTCTAATGAGGCTATAGTCAAATGTCACAAACATCCCTATTTGAGTTTTCAAATAAAAGTCTTTTACCCCAAATTATACAAGAAAGTGAACAGGAGATTATTAAAGAAGTAAAGCAAGAAAGGAAGATTCTAAGAATTGAGCCATCAGGCAAAACATACACTCAGCTGAATACAGAAATAAAATTATCTATTCATAATGAGACATGGCACAAAGACGACCTGATAAAATATTATGAGGGGCTAGGCATTGAAATCAAGAGCGAGAACGGCATTCTTGGCCTCCATAATGCCAGGGAGAAGAATCTAGGGCAGTTCTTTACTCCATTGTGGGCTTCTAAGCTTATTGTAGAACTACTCAGTATCCCTTGTAATGCCACTGTCCTTGACAATTCAATGGGCTCAGGCAGGTTAGCCTGGCATCTTCCAAATAAAAAGCTCTTTACAGGTATTGAATATGAAGCGCAGGCTTATGAGGTTGCTAAGAGAGTTTATCCGGATTCATGCATCATACAAGACAATCTAGTGAATCATGTTGCTGACAACCGCTTTGATTATGTCCTTATTAACCCCCCTTTCTCACTCAATTTAAAGTCCCTGCATGGCAACCTTATCCATATTTCTTATGGTGGAGGGGTTCTCAGCCAGGTTGCAGCCATGGAGATTGGTTTGAGGGCTGTGAAGGACAGGGGCTATTTGGCAGCCATCCTTCCTGAAAATGTCTGGAAATTGGAGTCAACAAGAGTTTTGCACAGGTGGATAAAGGAGAACAGCCAAGAAATCGCCAGGATAAGGCTCCCTAAATCGACATTTATTGGCACAGAGTGGAGAACAACACTTTTCATTTTCCATAAAACCAGTTGGAATTCGGACTCAACTGTTGAACCCTTTACTGATGAGCTTAGTAGCGAGCAGGACACCCCTTTGGTAATAGGGCGTTTTCAACAAACAGTATTTAATAGGGATGTAATAGACTATTCAGTGTCAAGAAACAGCCGTGAGCCAGTTATTCTGGAAAAATTGAGTAAGGCAGAGGAAGCAATCCAGAGTATCAATAAAAGAAAGCTGTCATGGAACAGCGAAAACCCGAGAGTTCTGGTGACATCTGTGAAAAACAGGCTGCACTTCATGCCAAACAATGCCCTTGCTGCAATAAAGATGGAAAATATAAAGGCAAATTTTCAGGTAGAGTACGATTATAGCCTGCGCGACTATGCTGATACCTTAAAGAAGTCACTGGTGCTCGATAAGGTTTGGATTGGAGAGAAACATATCCATGAGCTGGAGATCTTCACTTATTTTGAAAAATACGGCCTTGATTATGAAATCTCGCCTGTTTTAGTGAACTGGCTGAAGAAGAAAAAAAGGTTTTACAACAGGGAGAGCCTGGCTTTTGAGCAATGGATCAAGCCCACAGAGGAAAGCGACTGGGAGTGCCGCTTTGATGAGGATGGGATAAAAACCATTCTAGGCTTATACAACCACAGGCAAAGAATATTCAGGAGATGCTGCAAAGAGTTTCCTCATCTGAATGTACTCTATGACTTCCAGAAAGACGACCTAATCAGGCTTTCGTTAAAGAAGTCTGCAATAATTGCCTGGCAGCAGGGCCTTGGCAAGACCAAACTTGGCATTGCATTGGCTATACTAAAAGATTGCAAGAAAAATCTCTTTATTGTTCCCTCTCACTTAAAGGCAACATGGGTGAAGGAGTTTAAGAATTTTGGAATCAATGCTCATATCATAGAGGAAAAAGCAGATATTAGCCAGCTTTCCATGTTTAATCTTATCACATTCAATGCCTTGAAGAAAAAAGTTGATTCTCGAAAAACAAAATTCAGGACTGATAAGAGAAGCGGGAAAGCTGTTGATAAGGCTAAGACTTTTGCAGACATTCTTAGAAAGAAATTCAAATTTGTTATTGTTGATGAAGCCCATTATCTCTCAAATAAGAGCACAAGCCAGACCAAGGCAGTCTCAAAAATGAAACCCCGCTATTGGTACCTTATGACTGGAACACCAATAGGCAACACTGTGAAAAATATCTACTCGCTGCTGGATATCGGATGGAAGGCAGGAAGCCCATTTTTTCCTTACAACACAAAGCAGTTCAGGGAGGAATTTGTGACAGTTGAATGGGTTACGCCTGAGTTTGATGACACCCTCTCAAAAGGCAGGACAGCACAGCAGATGGCAGATGTAAAAAATGTGGAGGTTTTTGTTGACTTGATGAAGGCAAAATGGCTTAGAAGGGTAAAGGCAGAGCCTGAAGTGCAGAGGTGCATAGCAATACCAAAACCTCACATAGTTGATGTTCAGTGCAAGCCAGAACAGGAGCAGCTCATCCATTACAAGAAGCATCTTGAGGAATTTGCAGTCATATTCAAGAGATACATGCATCCTGAAGAAGATAAAGAACACAAGGTTGACCAGTCAATTGTCCTTGCCATGATCCAGAACCTGCAGTTTTGCTCTATTATACCCCAGCATCCAAAGGTAAATCCTGATGAAGATTTTACATATAAAGGAGATAAGACTACCACACAAAAGAAGATATTGGAGCTTATCAAGGCGCATTACGCCGAAGGGAGAAAGATAATCCTCTTCACCCAGCGCCCGGATTTTTGTGATTTATTGGGTGATTGGCTCAAGAAGGAAAATATTGAGAGTGTTGTGTTCACAGGAAAGATCAATATTGATAAAAGGAACAAGAGACTGGATGATTTCAAGTATAATGGTATTAATGTCATGCTAGCTTCAATCAATGTGACTGACACAGGCCTGAACATACCCCAGGCAAATATTGCCATTATTGCAGAAGCTGACTGGAAATGGAGCAAGATTGACCAAGCTTACTCACGGATCTTAAGGCCCCAGACAAAAGAAAGCCCGACTGTATACTGCATACACACAAACGGCACCATTGACAATTACCTATGGCAGCATGCCTACAGGAAGAAAGACGCGATAGATGAGGCCTTAGAGGGTAGGGAGGACATTAAAAAGGAAAAATGGGTGCACTGGAAAGACTTTATTGTGGAAATGCTTGAGCAGGAAGGGCTCTGGCCATAAATAATTCTAAGGTGATAAAAAAATGATTACGATAGATGCAGCTCTAAAAAAAATATACTTTCAAAATGAGTACCATATCGGCAAAGAACCTATGAAAACACATGAATGCGAGCTTGTGGCAGCTTATATGTGCCCTAAGTGCGAGCAGATTATATTAGCCTATTTCAAGACAGATGTGTTTATCCCTATATGGAAATATGATGAAAAAGAGAAGGATAAAAATTATGATTCTGAATCTGAGAGGAGATATTACAAGTACAGGGTGTTTTATGCTGGTTGCGGTGTCATGGGAATTGAGCTGAAAGAGCATAACAGCTATAATGGCTGCTCTTTTAAAATCAATCAGTCCTATAATCTCATTAGCTCAGTCAATTCAATTCTGAAGTATATTGAGAAAGAGCTTACTGAGACACTAGAAAAAAAAAAGAAAGTTTGTGTTAAGCCATTACCAAATGATTTCAGCAAGACTAGGCTTATTCAGAATCTAAGAGAAACAAAAGAGATTACATTGATTTCTGATGTTTGCGGAACAATGGATCCACTCATCAGGATTGAGCCTGTAAAGCATGATGAGATAGACATTTACCAATATGAACGTGACAGCGAGGAGAGGAAGAAGGCAGAATTGCATAATTATGAAAGCATGAAAAAGGCATATGCTGATTTGATAAAAAGCGTAAAAAAATAGCACTGCTTCAAGTAGCTGATTTTTTCTTTCATTAACCGAAAAGAAAAAATCTTTGTGAGGTGTTTTCTGTGATGAATAACAAAGTAAAGGAAGCTATAGACGGCCTGCTAGACATGTTCAGGTCAGGGGACATACCTGAAAAGATTGCCCTGGTGACAAACCCTGACTTTAATGTGCCTTCCTCAAAATGGAGCCTGAACAACAGGCTTATCCAGCTGTTCCATGGCACGATGGACAGCAGGGGCATCAGGCAGTGGGGAACTGCAGGAAGAAAGATTAGGAAAGGATCAAGGGCAATTCACATCCTGGCACCCAGCGAATTCTCATTCTACAAGTGCATATGCAGCAAGACACTCTTCAGCAAAGACCTGAATAAGGATAGATGCCCAGGCTGCGATGAGCCCATTGACGAAAGCCGAATACAGTCAGGGATTGCTTTCAACTGCGTGCCGGTGTTCAGGGTAGAGGATACAGAAGGGAGCCCACTCCCATACGAGAACATCCCCCTGCCACAGCATCGCTTTCTTGGTGTAGCAAAATCCTGGAACCTTGAAGTAAAGTCCAGTGCATTCCTGGGGAATGCCTATGGTTACTATAAACGTGGTGAGAAGATAGTACTTGCTTCTCCTGAGGAGTTGGTTTTCTATCACGAGCTGGCACACGCAGCCCATGAAAGATTAGGATTGATGAGGGAAAAAAGGCAGGATCCATCTAATGAGATTGTTGCAGAGTTCGCTGCAACATCGCTCGCATACATGGAAGGAAAGACTACAAAGCTTGGGAATTCCTATGATTATCTTGAGCATTATGCAAAAGAGAAGCATCTGTCCCTGGAGAAGGCAGTGCTTATGCTGCTCTCTGAGATAGAGAAAGTAATTCAGCTTATCCTAGGCTCAGAGAAGAGCCTGGAACCAGGAACAATGGCAGAAGTGCCAGCTGAGGTGGTATCACATGGCATGGTATGACCTAAACAAAGGGATAGATTTCTCGAATCCTAGCAGGAAAGGCAGGTTTCCAAGGATTGCAGTTGATAGGGAGAAACTGCTAAGGCTTTATATTGGGGAGAAGGAACTGGATGACATTGCAAAAGAGTTCAATGTTTCTAGGGCAACAGTCACCAGGCACTTGAAATTCCTTGTGCCTAAATACCTCAAAAGGAACAAGGGCAGGACAGGAAACCTGAAAGCGCCGTTTAACGAAAAAATCATCAAGCTCTATACAAATGACCATTTCAGCACTGAGAGGATCGGCTCCGAGATGGACTGCAGCGCTGAAAAAGTGAGGAAGCACCTTATTCTTTGCGGTGTCCAGATGCGTGGCAGGAGCTTCAAGAATGTCATGAACTTCCATCCGAAGATGCTTTGCAGGAAGGAGAAGAGATATCCCTTCAATGACCTTAAGTCTTTCAACAGCATATTCACGTTTCTCTACTGCCTCAATGTGCAGTCTGAGGATATCGCAGGCATACTGAATGTGCACACGGATACAGTGATGAGAAGGATCAAGTTTCTCAAGGCAACATCCTATTTCAAGCTAAGGTTCTGCAGGAAATGCAGCAGGTTATTTCGCTTCGCATCAACAGAAAAGAGGAAGAACGGGAATATATGCCCGTTGTGCCTTGACCCGAGGAAGTGGAACGACTCTATCAGGGTCAGCACCAACCTCCTTGAGAATATAAAGAAGAAAATTGCATTGGGTGAAATAAATTGTTGAAAATCCTGGTTTTCTACAATAACGGCAAGAAGGTCCTCTACACCATACGCCTGTTCACTGAGGAAATAAGGCAGAGGTTCAATGACGAGCTAAGAAACGGCCTGATAAAAGACTATGAGATTGTGGGTTAAAATAAACCTCTGAAAATAGTATACATAGGGAAAGAGATTTCAATTCCTGAAGATGTAATCCAGTATTGCAGGGATTTCAGGAATAATAGTAGGAAATCTGACGTCGTCTGATGAAGATTTAACGGTGTGGAAAGTACTGGATGACGCTGGTCTAATTATTGGAATAAAAATTCTAGAACATTAAATTGTAAGTCAGAAGGATTTTACAGGAGTCATAGTAAATGATAAAATATTTTTACCGAAAAGTACAACAGCGAATATATTTATACTAATTCTACTTTGTCTCCATCATGAAGCTTGTAATCGAGACCAACTCTTTGACCATCATAAAAAGCATGCTCACTGAATAATTTCGCGCCTGAAAATTTTCCTTTATTTCTTCTGTCCAAGCTTAATGCAAAGTCACCAACCGATAAACTTTCAGAAGTGGAAAATATCATAGGTTTTCCTTCAACTTGTCCGTTTCTATAACTATATATTCTTTGAATTCCTAATAAAGAATATATTACATTTTCAAGAGCATTAATATTTCCAATATTTACAACAGGTACATTCAAATTATTTAATATTGACCATGCTGCAACAAAGCCGGGCTTTTCAATAATTTCTTCCTTTGCTTTTTGTTTATGTGTGTTAGTTCTCCTTGATTCACCTACTATAATCAACATATAGTTCTCCAATTGTGAAATAGCGGAATAGGCCGTTTCTGCATTGGTTGCTGTAACACATAAAACATCAGCATTCCTAATAAAAATGTATTTAGCACTATCTTCTTCTCCTTGGTAAATAGGAGGTATCTCTATTACCTGAATCGGAACATCCCTGCAAATATACATACCTATTCCAGGTTTAAACGTTGTATATGGTTGAGGTGATATTTTCGGATGAGATTGAGTTAATAATTCAAGTAATGAGCTTTTACCAGTATTAGTTTCTCCAACAATAACAATTTGCCTATCATATCTAATACCATCATACAATCCATTTGGTGCGCCCTTTCCTTTTGACGCTTGCTGCTGGACCTTTAAAGATGCTAATTCTTCCTTGAATCTAGTTCTTGTTGTTTTGGCTTCAATTCCTTTTGGGTTTAATGCAACCAATTGTTCTAAGAGCGTAATCTTTTCTGCCTGAGTTCCTGCACCTTCTAATTTTTTTCTTAATAATTGAAACTCAACATCAGGATTTACCATTTTTAACCTTTTATAATTATTGTTGTCTCGACAAGCTTGACATAAACTCCATTAGGAGATTTGTCAGATGCAGACCCGTAATTTCATACTTTTCTAATGTTGGATTGTACTCTGTGAAGTCAGCTCCAATTACATGTGTTTGCAGAGCAATTTTTTCAAGCAACAATCTTGCCATCCTAAAATTGGCTCCATCTGGTTCTGGAACTCCAACTGCAGGCGCTATTGATGGATCAAGAAAATCCATATCAAATGAAACATATGAAAACTGGCCTGAAATAATAATACCATCTAAAGAATTGAGCCCATTTTCTCTTATTTTGTCTAGTGTAAGTATTGTATTTCCATCGCTAAGTGAATCCTCAAGTCCAGGTCCTGTATTCAAGTTGCCATGCAATCCAATATGTACAATTCTGTCTACATATTTCAATCCACGTACTGCCCGCATGACAGAACCATGAGGAAAACCTGCGTCATAGTTCAAGTAATCCCCATGTGCATCAAATTGATAAACTGTTACAGGAGTACTTAATTCAAGCCCCTTTAAAGCATGAATAGTAATTCCGTGATCCCCTCCAACAATAATTGGAATTCCATTTTTTTGTACTATTGTACTAATTATCTTAGGAAACCCGTGATCCATATCAACAAAACCATTAGCGTCACCACAATCCACAATATTGCAGTCATGAAGTATATATCCTCTAGTTGGATTAAAAACCATCAATGGTTTTGCAGGTCCAACGCCATTTGCATATCTTTGTGAAATAGACCTAATTGAATTTGGCGCTTTGTCCAATCCCTGGAATTCATAACTTGTATTATATCCTGCACCTATGTAACACAACTGCCCGGGTTGAATATCATTTGGTTCAACATATTCCTGATTTAAAAATGTCTCTTTTGATCGTATCATGGTATCACCGTATTATTACAAAATAATTTTTTAATCATCCCTTTCTGCCTGCAGTACCTATCAATACCACATTTTGTCCTTTTTGTATTTCCTCTGCTTTAATTGCAGCAGCAAAAACACTGCAAGAAGAAAATTCTAAACGTGGTAAATCTTGTTGATCATAAAATGATTCTATCTCTTCATCAGTCACAGAGACAGGAACCCCGCCTGTTTTTTTTAATAGGTTAATTATTTTTAAATAATTAAAACATGTATCTGACGCAATAGCCTCAGCTTGTGATTCTGCCATAGTCTCAAGAACCACAACTTTATCCTCAATTCCTTTTCTGAAACCATATGCTATTGGATCTGCACCTTCAATCTGGACAGCCATTATTCTAGGCAAAACACTGATTGCTCCACATTCAAACAAATCTTTAAATCCATTGTACATACCAACTATATTACCCCCGCTGCCAACAGGCACAATTATCCAATCAGGCACACCACCACTAAATTGTTGAAAAATTTCATAAGCTGTCGTCTTCATCCCTTCCAGATAGGGTAAATTAGTTGCAGGAAAGCCATTATATACATCAGGATGACTTCTGCAAAACCTGAAAAAATGCTCATAACTCTCTATCAGATCTTTATCAAACTGTATCTGTGAGTGTTGCTTAATTAACTCGATTTTGCTAGCAGGTGTGCCTTCTGGAATAAAAATCATGTTTTGAATACCTGCCCTGGATGCGTAATATCCCAATGAAATGGCAGCATTTCCTGTTGAAGGAATCGCAATGGTTTTATACCCTTGTCTTAAAGCATCAGATACCAATAATGCCATCCCTCTGTCTTTGAAGCTTCTAGTTGGATTACAGCTTTCGTCTTTAATAAAAAAATTGGCATCTCCTTCAATTGTTTCTAACCTATATAAAGGAGTTGAACCTTCAGTATAGCACACTGATGCATCCGCTAAAAATGCTAAATGATTGCCATATCTTGCTATACCTGTTTTTGAAGTATCATATAGTAAACTAGAAGGTCTTTCTGAATAAACAGGTGTCCATATATTTAATGGCACCCCACCAATTTCAAGTTCCGGATGTTCATGATTATTTTGAAGCGGCGATTTAATTCCGCATATATCGCATGATAGATAATCAATAATTGTCATTTTGTCATGTACTGCAATGTGTCAATAATTCTTCTGGGTATTGTTCTGGAATCTGTTACTTGCATAGAATCCTGCCATATTGGATAGCAGGCAGGACATATAGGATGTGAATACAATACAGTAGGGTTATACGTTCTATTAAACTCCTTTATTGCTTCAATTACACCAGATGTGCATGATGAACAGTTACCCGAAGTCATATGCGGGAAAAGCTCATTACGTTCAACTCCAGGAGCAACGCCCTGACTTCCACTTAACACCTGTTCATCAAAATAACCGCCAAGCCTAAGATCAAGCTGCTTTCCTTGTTCAGTGCCTCCATATACCCCTTTTACTACTTCAATTACACTCCAAAGCCAAGGAACCCTGTATAAACCTATATTGTAAAGCATATCAGTTAAAGAATGTCTTTGCAAAGATGTTGGTTCAACAGAAACAGCATCTGAATCATTTTGAAGTGCAAAGAGAGCGGTTTCAACAGCGTCTGTTATCGCTTCCTTTTCTGTAAGAAATGGTGGCTTTTGGTTAACATACGTTAATGCTCTACAGCCATTTTCATGCAAAATCTGAATAGCCCGAGTATAAACTGTAAGATCAGGCATATTTTTATGATGGCATAATTCTCTAATATCTTGTCTTGATGATTCAAGCCCTATGCCAACTTCAATAATTCCATCATATTGTCCTCTTATATTTGCTAATGATTCTGGAGTAATGTATTCAGCTCGTGATTCAATTATTACTTTTTTAATTCCTGGAAAACACTGTATTGAACGAAATATCCCTCTTGCTGCCGATTTAGGTATTTCATTGGGGTTTAGAAAACTTCCCAGATTATATAAGCATAAAACGGGAAACTTGTTTAAATCAAATTCACCAGTCACAGATGCCTCTAATGCTGATCCATTGGCAACGCTTTTCCATTGCTTCATATACTCTATTGCCCTAACAGGGTTTTCTGTTGTGCCATCATAATGAGCGCACATTGAACATCCTTTTTTTGCTTTATAATGTTCACACCCTGTAGAACGTAAAACAACCATTATCCTGTCAATCGTTTGACCATCAAACCAAAATTTGTTAATTTCAATCTCTGCGGGTACATTTGGATTGAAATTTCGTACAGGGACATCTGATCTTATTGTTGTAAGTTTTCTTTCAAGAATTTCTAAAGCTAATCCATATTCTTCTGTCATCATTTTTATCACCTATTTGCGAAAGATAATACAGGGCGATATTTTGCGCCGTTGTTATATGGTATTTCGTCAACAACATTAATAGTTACTGACATATCTTGAGGTAATAATTGGTATAAACTCTTACCCAATCTTTCCTTTTGTGAAGGAGATAGTCCATATAAACCGGGTACAATATATACATTAATATTACCTTCTTGTTCCTGGACAAATTGATACCTTAAACCGTGCACAGGTATATCCAGTTCAAGATACCAGTTATATGCAAGATCCATAAAACAACTTGCAGGAACAGTCCTTCCATCGGTTGTTAATACAGAATCCATTAGCCTTCCTTCAGGAGAATTCATAACCCTGAAATTGCTACCGCAACTACAATTGACAACACCTTCGATTGAAGCAAGGTCACCCTGAGAATATCTGATTATTGGTGTTGCTGTGTTTAACAAGTTCGTACCAATAACAAGTCCACGGTTTCCAGGTTCAAGTGGTTTTTTTGATTCAGTATCAACAATTTCTATGTAACATGCATCTTCTTCAAGATGGTATCTTCTTGATGGGCATTCAAGTGCAATCCGTGTTAATTCTTCACTTGAAAATTCGTCAAGGACAGGTATACCAAAAAAATCAGAATAACTTTTCCTTTCCATAGTGGTTGATTGTTCTGAATGTATAACGATGAGTTCGATTCCGAATGATTTTAGATCTGCATTTGCAGTGCATAGTTGCCTTAAATATGTAGGATAAATAGATAAAACTTTAGGTTTGGCTTGTGCTAAAACCTTTACTGCGTCATCAATTGGAGTTGTTGTTAGGAGAAATTGTGTTGGATACATCCCATCTACAGAAGACACCCACCATGGACTTGTGTAAATAAAAAATGCTAAATCAGTTGGATCATAATTTCCGCCACTCTGCATATGGAACTGTCTTACTCCTTGTATTGTATCTAAATATACTGCATCAGGAGAAACAGCAAGAGTAACAAATCGGCCGGAAGAACCTGAACTCCGGGTAGTGAACTCCAAAGTATGTTTAGAACTAATTGTTTTTTTTGGAAACCCATCAATTAATTCATCCTTGTAAAGTATTGGCAAAGATTCAAAATCTCCCCATGTCTTTATATCTCCTGGTATAAAACCAACTGCATGATATTTTTCTTGGTATAGAGGGACTGTTTTATATGCAAAATCCACTAACTCGATTATTCTTTGTAATTGCCATGATTTAATGTCTTGAGGAGATAATCTCGAAAATGTTTTTATTGATTTCCATTTTTCATCAAATAAAGCTCTTAATGTCTGATGGTCTCGTACGGACTCCATTCTTTTATTACTTGTCCCTAGACTAGAATAATCTATCATCATTTCTCCCCTCTATATAAATAACAATGGAAAAAAGATGTATATTTAAATATAACTACTAACTAGTTAATATTGGTTGTTTGGAATTATAATATAAAAGATGAATAAAGCACAATTAACAGGTGTTGTTTCAAGCATACCCAGTTACTATTTTTTTCCAAAAAAAAAATATTTGGCTTAGATAATACTGAATATGATCATTTAGATAAACCCGAAAGAGAAAAATGCATAAGGACTCTGTTAGAACCAAAATATAGTATTGTAGCATCACGGGAGTTTTCTCCAGATTTACTATATCTTGCACATGCCCCTGATTATATTGAATTTGTTAGAGCACATAATAGATCTGGATTGGTATCAAAAGCTGATTGCCAAGGATATCTCCAGGATAGTGACTCATTTGTTTGGCTTGATGAAAACACATTTGATGCTGCCAAAAACTCTGTTGATACTGCTTTGACAGCAGCTACTTTAATATATAATAATCAAACAGACATTGCTTATGCCCTGTGCCGACCATCAGGTCATCACGCAGGTAAAAATAAGATGGGAGGATATTGCTATTTTAATAATACGGCAATAGCTTCATTATATTTAAGGAATTTTGGATTCAATGTTGGGATAATTGATATTGACAGGCATGCAGGAAATGGCACACATGAAATCATTCTTGGACAGAATAAAATATATTTTGTTTCTTTACACATAACAACAACATACCCTTGGAGATATTCGCACAATGATAGATATAATAATGATGAACAAAATGTAAAAATTTATCCCATAGATGAAAACGAATCAACTGACAGTTATATTAAAAAGTACTATTCTGGACTTGAATTATTAGTTGGCAAAGGTGCTGAAGTACTTGTAATTTCTTTAGGCCTAGATACATCTATACATGATTTGCAAACATTGGCTGACACAGGAACTTTTGGTTTACAAACAAGTTATTACGAACGACTCGGAAAAATGGCAGCAAACCATAATAGAAAAGTCTTGGTTATTCAGGAAGGAGGGTACAATCTGGCACATTTATCAGAAAACTTAGGGGCATTTTTAACAGGTTTAACAATGTAGTCTATTTAACTTGTCTTTCTCCAATTTCTTCAGAGAACCTTAATAGATAACCATCAGGATCTTGTACGAGAAATTCCTTATTTCCCAATAATGTATCCCCTTTTCTGTACCAGTTTTCTTTAGGTTTCAGAAAAAGAGGATACTTTTTGTTATTTAAGGAAATTAAAATTGGCTGGATGCTTTTTACATCAATTTGAAAATTTATACCCCTTCCATAAGGGTATTCAAGTGTGCCAGTATTCCAGTTATTGTTTACCTGTTCAATCATTATTTGACTGCCTTCAAAAGATAGAAAGGCAAATTTATTTTCTTTTCTCATATATTCGATGTTAAAACCCAATATTTCTGTATAAAAGGACAAGCTTTTTTCAAAATCTGATACACTTAATTCAGGGATAAGTTTGTTGAATTTCATTACTTCACTCTGTAATTACTACTCCTTTTTCAATTTTTAGATTTTCTGTTTAACGAAGATACTGAATATTTATGAATATTACACTAATTTATGTTTCAATATGCGGGCTTCCACCCCCATAAAATATGGATTTGCTAGCAAACTCAACTATACAATTGACTGGGTATATTAACAGTGATAGTTTCTGATACATCCTCTCATGTCTTTCATTGTCTTCAATAATCTTTTCCTATTCTCATCAGTATATGGTACTACAAACGGCTCCCCTGTCGAATACTGCAGCAGGCCAAACCCTGGCTTTTCTTTATAGTGCTCTTCCATTAGCAGGCAATAAGACATCAACTGCATTACATGGCTTAAATACGGCTCTTTAGGCCTTCTGGAGCTCTTGATCTCCATAGGGATGCGCTTGCCATCAATGACAAGTATCTTGTCCATCTTCCCTGCAAGCAGGTATTTTTGGGAATAGAAAGGCCTTTCGGTGATTATTGTGTGGTCGGAATATATGGACCCTGATTTGAATATCAATGGATGGATTTCCTGCTTCTGCTGCAGAACCTTCAAAAGGATCCAGATAATTGCAAGGATTAGAAGAATTAGGACTATGCTCATAACAGCCACCTTATGAATAAATACAGAAGTATCAGGACAATCACAGCTAGTACTATGTTTTTGCCAAATTCAAGGCCCCGTGCAGACTCGTACCTCTGCTGGTAATCCTCGTGGAATTTCTCTCCCTTAATCATCTGCTCTGTGACTGTGGTTCCTTCTGTCCGGGACTGCCACCAAAGCTTAGGATCATAAACATACTGGGCAATTTCGCTAGACCGGATTACAAGATTATCTTTTTGGATACCCATAACTGTCATTATAAGGATTTGATTTAATTATTTATTGATATAGGCAAATGACAAAGATTAAGGTTTTAATGACCAGTGGATAAGAATATTTAAAATTAGTACCGAATCTATTCATTTTCCTGTGTAATTCTATGCTCATCTTTTTCTGGCATGAAAATTTTTTCTTTTGTCAATGGTAATATACATTTATCAATATCTGGTGATGTGATGTACCCATCATTCATATTTATGAGTTGTTCAAAAGCAATTTCAAATTCCTTGTTCCTTTTTTCTAGGACGTCATAATTGTCTTTGTCTTCAACAAGTGATCCTAATTTTATCAATTCATCGAGATTTATGCAGCAGAATTTAATTGACTCCAATCTTTTATATAGGTTACTACGATCTTCTTCCTTCTCTATTTTTTTCTGCAAAATTTGTTTTATTTTTAAAAAATCATCTTTGTGAGTATTTGATGTAACAAAAAGATAGTAACCCAATTTACCTTCTTCATAAGTATTCTCCTGGGAAATAGATTTTAAAATATATTTAATGTCTTTGCCGATTCCTCCTTTGTTTTTATTTGCGTATTTACTAAGCTTGGTATCATCATATCTCTTTGCATCCCAAAGCGCAAATTTTTTATCGTCTTTGTTAAATCCTATGATTCCATCAGGTAAATTTTTTCCTCCCCATTTTGCTGAACTGGAAAACAAATAGCTTAACACATTGAATGTCAACCATTCAAATTCGTTTCCTTTTCTGGAGTTTACTAAAAGCGTGTTTTGTTTTTTAAAGCTCCTTAATTTATTTAGAGACTCCAAGAATGCCACTTCTTTCTTCTCAGTGTATTTTGTATCCATTGCAGCTTTCTTAATTAAATCAATAATACTAGCACTATCAGCAGTATATACTACCTCAACAAAGTCAGACGCGTCTATCTGATGTATATATTTAAGATCATTTTTCATTTCGCCTCTAAAATTAACAACAAAAAGTGGTAATGGGCAGAGCCTGAAGTTGTTAAGGACAGGCTCGTACAAACCTGTGAGGTTTAAATATATGTTAATTTCTGGCAAGCCTGCTATTACAACTTTTTGTAGCTCGAATTGATTATCATAAAATGCTTTTTTTAGTCTCCGATATCTGATTTTGCTTTTCATTAGTTTTTTCTTAAAGTCATCCTTTAGCTTATTAAGGTCATAACTAAATCGTAAACCATTTGGTATTCTAATAGGGTGTTTATTTCCACAAGTAGGGCAAGTCTTTGTCAAAAAGGCAGATCCTTTGCATTTCCTTGTGTGCCAGCAAATATATAGATATCTGTCAGTTTTATCTTTAATTAAGCCTAGTGTGTCCAATTGCTTTATAACTAGAGAGTATGCTTTGTTTGCCAACTCGTCCTTTTTAATGCAACAAGACATGAAAAGTTCTTGCATTAAATTTTTGCTTGGAATATTGTCCGCATCAACAATTTTTGTTCCAATCGGTAAATCAAGTAATTCCAGTTCCTTTATTAGATTTGCATCCTTGTTTGTACTTAGTATTCTAGGCAGAATGCCATCTTCGCTGTACTCAAATTTTATAAAATTATATCGACCATCTTTCCTTCGGATTTTAAGGTAGTCAATATATGAAAGATTGAATTTGTCTGGATTTAGTATCTTTTTTTGATCCAAAAGAGCTCTAAGATATTCTCTTGCATCTCTATCTTTTGGTTTAATGACAATTTGATCCCCATTGGCAAAATCTGTTCTTTTCAACCCAATCTCAACAAGTTCTAGATTTGTTGCTGACATTATTTTTTGAGTAAATGAATTCCAAAAAATATCTTTGTGCAACATAGTAGGAACAAACTCTGTTCTTGTCTCTTCCTGTAATACTAAATTGAAATAATATAAAACCTTAGGCGGAATGTGATTTATATATAGATGGTGATTCTTCTTGTCAAGATAGACTGCAGATAGAAAATTTATAGCTTTGTCATCGGGTTTAATCAGGTTATGAATTCCAACCTTTGATCCCTTTCTTAAGACATAAATGATTGTAAGTACGTAAGTTTCGCTGCTCCAGTGAAACTTAACAGCATATTTGTCAGTCTCAAAAATTTTAGCTGTTCTCCTGCACGACCTTCTTACTTGCCGAATAAATTCGTCATTGGAGAATGTTTCATCTACTTTAAAATCATAATGATCTTCGTCATTATTTGCAAAAAAGGTTTTATAATGAGCATAAAGGATTGAACTTTGTAATGGATATCCTTCCTTATATGAGGGTTCCACTGTTTTTATCAATTCCATGTTGTCTTGTATATAATCCTTGATCTCCTGAAGAGTAAATTTGGTGCCATAGCCCAGCCTTCTAAATACCTCAATAAGACCCTTTTCCTGGGTGGATAATTTAAAATCTTTTTTCTTTACCATAATAGTTATCCGCATGAATGCTGACATTGATGTTGTTGATGAAGGATACAGCCTCTCATGAGAAGCCTTTGGTTAATTGAAACATCCTTGTTTTTCATGTTTCAACTTTCAAATAAATCGCTTGCAAAAACCGAGTCACCGCCATTTGGATAACATATTTTTTTATATTTGCAAACCTGGTTTCCTGCAAGGCATCGTGTTTCGTTTAAAGGATAATTTTCAATTGCTGCAATATTATTTACAGGATCAACAAGAAGTGATTTCATTGCAGAAATACCGTTTTTTATAATTGTTTTACAGGATTCAATATCTGCTTCGTTTACTATTCTTTCTTCTGGTTCAGACATTCTATTTAGATTAAACAGAACAACTTTTATTTTGTCTAAAGGAAATTTCCATTTGTCAAGGCAATATAACGCATAAACGTTTAGCTGCAGCTTCTCTTTTTCTTCATCACTGTTATTACCTGTTTTCCAGTCATAAATATGAACTTCATCTGTTCTAAGCCTTGCAAAATCAATTTTTAAGTAAATCTGTGTTCCATCAAGCATGAAAGACTGGGGCTTATCATCATCTATAAACCTGTATTCTGAGATTGGAATGGCTCTAACATGTGCATAAAAATCTGACTGTAAAAAATTCAGGATGCATCTTGTAGCCCTATCAAAAATTAATGCAATATCCCTTTCTTCAACTAAAAGATGGTACTCGTGGCACAATAGACTGCATGATTTTCGCTTAACTTTATATAACCCAGCTTCTGAACTTCGCATATCTGCCTTCATTTTATTGACCATTGATTCAACCAGTGCATCCGGGTTTATAGACATTTTAGATCTTGTTTTAATAAGGATTTGCCGTATCTGGTCGTGAATAACTTCTCCAACCCACATCTCCAGCGGTTTCATGTTCTTTAACATATCAATCTGCTTTACTTCTTCAGTTGCGCCTGATTCCCATGCACCCCAGAAGCCATACTTGTCATAATAGTATTTTCTCCTGCATTCATTAAACGCTTCCTGAGTTGATTTCGACCATGAAAATGTGTTTGTAAAAACCATGCTAAATTACAAATCTTCATTAATATTTAAATATATCTATACAATATTATAGAATAGTTAGATTTATATAGAATTAAATGTTTCTAACTGTTATGGCTAGGAGAACTAAAGAAAAACTTCTCATTGATATTCTTGACCAGCTTAAACAAAGGGAGAGTAGCATCAACGACTTGGTAAAAGACTCAAATTGGTCTACAATCAGAGATGCTGTATATCTTTTGAAAGAGCTTGGCCTTGTTGATATCAGAGAAGAAAAAAATGCGCAAGTATGTTCACTAAAGAAGGGGGTAGATGTAGATATGGAGGGAACTGTCAACAGTAACACATTATTTAAAATTCCTATAACTGAGGAACAAAATAACCTGTTTTCTTTTGTTTTTTCAGAGATTAAAAAAAAATTCATTGAAAAATGGAACCGCGAGCCAAAAACAACCGAAGCAGAAAAAATTGCGGCTGAAGTTATTTATGATATGAAATTAAATCTGCCTATAGGATGGTATCTGCATGGGATGATACCTGCAAAAAAATATGAAACTTCACAGATTTATGTGTTTAAAGAACCTGTTAATCACAAAGAAATTAATAAAGAAATCCATAAAAAAATAGAAGAGTATGGAAAATACCAATATATTAATGACTTGATAAGGGCGCAATACAAAAAGCATCAGAATAAATTATACCAAATAAAAGAAGAACTCAAAAAAATAATTATGCCATCAGTTGACCTTAATAACCTTGAAACAAAAACAACTCTGTTAAAATTTATGAGGCATTTATTGTTTGAGCTGCCAAGAAAAGAAGATGCATCGGAATTATGTGAAATCGTTAATAATTATGTAAGCATCATGGACGAGATTTTCTTAAGCAGCATCGACTTAAACCAGTACAAAGTTGACTTGTTTACAACCTTTGAATCTATCTGGCAGTACATTGCCACGTATAATTTTTTTGATTCATTGGCTGAATATTACGATAGGATAATCCTATACCGATATTTTTATTCTCCATTAGAATCTGCTAAAGATGTTGCTGTTGAAAGTGTAAAAATATTGGCAGACCTGTGCCCTCCGTTAAAAGAAATGCCTGAACTGAATATTGAATCAGATACCGAGGAAATAATCCGTAAGTCATACCAGGATATGCAGATGACTAAAGAGCAATAACAGAGACTATAAAATGGATGCAATAATCAAAGAAGGCGACATATTGTTTCTTGACACTGGCGTTATTTTCGGTTATGCAGCTGAAAATGACACTTTTTCTACTATATGCAAAGATTTCTTTTTTACCTACAAAAATAAGATGATTACATGCAAATATATCACTGATAAAGAATTGCCAAAACTTCTTGAACGAAGAAGGATTCTAAGAGAAGAAGTCAGGATAAAACTTTGGGATAGTTCATTCCAGATAGGAAGGTCTCCTAAACTCAAACAGCGGGATATCGATATAGGCAATAAATTATGCAAGCTGAAAAACCAGCAGGGAATGACTGCTGAGAAAATTTATTCAATGCTGCATAAGATAGACACCACAATTGAGCAAAGGGTAAAATTCATCTTAGATAACCATATTTCAGAGAGTGTACTATTGATTGAAAAGATTAATATTAAACTGCGGGATCATATTCATGCTGGACTTGGAAATTTTGATGATGCAAATATTATGGCAAGTGCTTTGCAGCATAATTCTGTTTCTGCACTGAAAGTAATTACGACAGACAATAATGACTGGCCCAAAGTGCATGAAATAATGAAAACATATAAAGAAAAATGTGATGTTCCTGAAATTTATTATATTAAGGATTTGAAAATTGAGAAAATATCTTGATAAGAAAAAAAAATTGAAACCTCTTACTGAATTAATTTCTGAGTTGGATGTAGTATTTAATAGCAATTTAACTTTTTATTTTCAATTTAAAAAAGACTTTGAAGCATCTGCAAAGCAGAAAACAGAGGTATGGAATTCTGATTGGACAACTTATACGGATTTAATTGAAAAAAACATGGTACTACTAAACTCCATTTTAATCCTAAGAAGAAATAGAGAGTACAACTCTGCTCTGTCAAGTTTAAGAGCAGCATTTGAAAATATGCTTTTCTATAGACTGTATATTAATGGTAAAAAAGCCTATGCATATCGAATTTACAATATAAAACCTGAAAAAAATGAGAATCCTATTGCAAGAGACATAACATTAAAAAAATGGTTAATTGAACTAAAAAGATGGAAAGACACCAAAGATAATGCTTTAAAAAATTATGAAAATACAGTGGAAATCACAAAAATGTATAAAGATAAAATTATGATTAAATTATATTTAGAAGGTGTATATGAAATCAATGATACAGAAAAGAAAAGACATTGGATGACTTATTATCAAATGATTTTTCACGAATATGATCCTATAAACCGTTTTACTGGTGATTTACCAACAATCAAAGAGAATATGATGTTCCCGGAAATTGTAGAAGAAAAAACAAAGATTAACAAAATATTATATGATAGACATTTTAATTTTGAAAAAGGTTTATTAGCTGCATGGGAGCTTAACGGATTTGTAAATCAAATACAAAAAGATATTGTAAGAGTGCATTATAATTTTTTAAGTCTTTTTGTTCATCCGAATAAATATCAGAATAGCATCTTAGCATATGAAATAGATTATAATAATACCAAACTGCCTCAAATAAAAGAAGATAAAGTAATAGAGCTATTAATTACGTTGTACATTATAAAAATCCAAGAAATTTTATTAAATACAATTTTTGATAGACTTAGTGGTATATGTAAAATATCATCATTTGAGGATTTTTCAAACCAGTTAAAAATAAATTGTTCTTTAGCTGATTTACTATGGTTTATTTATGATGAACCTACGGATAAAGATAAAGAGTTTTTCAACACAATGAAAGTCTTTAACAAGTCTACAAAAAAGACTGTTGGATATTACGATAATCCATTAGAAAGGTTAAAAAAAGTATTTGGATACAGATAATAATTTGATTATATAGAGAAGGACAAATTAGTGTGAGTAATAATATATCTCTTCGAAAATTATGCACGCTAATGCATTTTTCTTCAGAAAAAACAGTTTGCTAAAAAAGAGTAAAAATTTCGACGGGAGAGAATATTCGTAAAGAATAATTTCACACTTCCCCCAGTTCATCCAATCCCTTAAGTATTTTATTTTCCAGTTCAATTATTTTCTTTTTAATTATTTCAGGCTTTTAGTGGCAATAATCCACTTTAGGTAATCGTCTATCAAAGATTATTGGATGTGTCTATCCACCTATCAGATAGAACCTCAGCTTGTTCTAAAACTAAATCTGTGGCAATTTTTTCTTTATCAGGAGGATAACCATATTTCTTTAGTAATTTACGAATTTCCACCCTTAATTTGGCCCTCACTGATTCTCGTATTTTCCAGTCAATAGAAGTATTTCTTTTTATATAATCAGTTAATTCCCTTGCAATCTTTTTTAAAACAAGTTCTCCTAAAATATTCTTTGCACTTTCATTATCTGCAAGCGCATCATAGAAAGCAACTTCTTCATCTGTAAGTCCCAGTTCATCTCCTCTTTTTTTTGCATCCCTGACTTCTTTTGCTAATTCAACAAGTTCTTTAATAACCTGTGCTGAATCAATACTTTTATTCTGATACTTTCGGATTGCCTCTTCAAGCATCTCAGAAAATTTCTTATTCTTGATTTTGTTCTCTTTAAATCTTACCTTGATTTCGTCATACAGAAGGTTTTTTAATGCTTCAAATGCAAGGTTTTTGTAAGGCATTGTCTTGAATTCATCCAAAAATCTGTCCGATAATATTGAAATCTCTGGCTTTTCAACTCCAAGTTCTCTATAAATATCAATTATTCCATGTGATTCTATAGCTTTGGAAACAAGTTGTTTTATTGCTGTATCAGTTAATGTTGTCCTTCGGGTTTCTTCAGTATCAGTTTTCTTGAAAGCGTTTGATATTGCTTGAAATAGAGCAGCTTCTTCTCTAATTTTCTGTGCTTCTTGTGTAGTTGCTGCAAGCGATAATGCACGGATTAAACCACTTGTGTTTTTAACAAATCTTTCTTTTCCTTTATCTTGCTTTAATATAAAATCCAACATCTCAGGTACTATTCTCATCTTTTCTTTAGATGAAGCATCAAAAAACTTTTTGTATGGGTAGTTATGAAGCATGCCCGTTATTATTTCATACTTTTCCATCATTAATGAGACAGCTACACTAATGTCATATGAAGGTTTACCTTCTCCACCACTTTGGGAATAGACAGAAATTGCTTTCTTAAGTTCCTCTGCAATTCCTATGAAATCAACAACTAATCCCCCTGTTTTCTCTTTGTATACTCTATTTACTCTGGCAATTGCCTGCATTAAATTATGATGTCGTATTGGCTTATCCAGATACATTGTATTGAGAGATGGAACATCAAAACCTGTCAGCCACATATCTCTCACAATAGCAATTTTAAAATCAGAGGATGATTCTTTAAAGAGTTCTGCCAACTCCCTTCTCTTTTGTTTAGTTCTTATATGTTCCTGCCATTTATTGCCATCAGCAGCAGACCCAGTCATAATGACTTTTATCTTTCCTTTGTCATCTTCCTTATTATACCAATCAGGTCTTACCTTCTTAATTGCATCATGCAAATCAATACAGATTCGTCTACTCATACAAACAATTAGAGCTTTACCATCAAGAACACTTTGCTTTAGTTCAAAATGTCTAACAATACTCTGAGCAATTGTTTCAATTCTTTTATCAGTTCCAACCAATGCTTCAATGGTGCTCCATTTTGATTTTAGATATTGTTTATTGTCCTGTTCTTCAAACTCTGTAACATCTTCAATATCTTCGTCAAGCTGTTTAAAGATATCTTCATTTTTGCCTAGTTTTACAAGTTTAGATTCATAGTATATTGGAACAACTCGTTTGTCTTCAATAGCAACGTGCATGTCGTAAATATCAATGTAAGTTCCAAAGATTGCCCTTGTGCTTTTGTCTGCCATATCAATAGGTGTTCCTGTGAATCCTAAGAATGAGGCATTTGGTAAGGCATCTCTTAAGTACTTGGCAAATCCATATCTTAGTTTTTGGTTTTTGTTAAACTTCCCCTTGAAACCATATTGAGTTCTATGCGCTTCATCTGCAACCACAATTACATTATCCCTGTTTGAAAGAAGTTCAAACTCCGATTCCTCTTTGTCATTAAACTTCTGTATTGTTGTAAAGAATATTCCTCCAGAAGAAACTTTAAGAGATTTTTTTAACTCGGATTGTGTATTAATCTTTTTTGGCTCTTCCCTAAATATTTGACCATAGTTTGAGAATGTATTAAAAAGTTGGTCGTCAAGGTCATTCCTATCTGTTATAACAACAATTGAAGGATTCTTCATTTCAGGAGTTCTTGTAATTTTACCAACATAGAAAGCCATTGTTAAGGACTTTCCTGATCCCTGAGTATGCCAAACTACACCTATCTTCTTATCTCCTGCTAATGCTTTGATGGTTTTATCAATGGCTTTATTGGCAGCATGGTACTGATGGTATCCTGCAATTACTTTAATTGCATCTTTTTTTGTTTGCTGCTCATAACCTATAAAATTTCTAATCAAATCTATTATAACATTCTTATTGCACATCCCCTTTAGAACAACTTCAAGCTGTGGAACACTTTTAGGTATTCTTTTTCTGCCATCTATTGTTCGCCAAGGCATAAACCATTCCCAAGAGGAAGTCAGAGTTCCTACTTTGGCATCCGTGCCATCGGCAATTATGATAAACTCATTGTGTGTAAATAGAGCGGGAATTTCTGTTAAATATGTCTGTATTTGCTCATATGCTGACCTTACAGTAGCAGTTGCAGAAGCAGGGTTTTTTAGCTCAATAAGCCCTATTGGAAGACCATTAATAAACAAGACAACATCAGGCCTTCTGTTATGCTCATTTTCAATAATAGTGAATTGATTTATGGCTGTAAAATCATTTTTTTCTGGCTTTTCAAAGTCAAATAGCTTGACAATAACGCCTTTGATTCTATCTTTCTCTCTTACTTCAACTTCAACACCATTAACTAAGAAATTGTGGAACTTTTCATTGTTTGCAATAGTCTTATGGCTTGTTGTTCTTGTAATCTTTTTAATTGCCTCATCTAAGGCTTCTTTTGTCAATGTAGGATTAATCTCTTTGAGTGCTGATTCAAGTCTATCATTGAGGACAACATCGTCCCATTTAGCTCTTTTTGGCTGTTCAGAATCAGGCGCAATGTCTGGTCCATATACTATGTCATAACCAAGTTCATACAGTATCTCTAATACTGCATTTTCAATATCCTGCTCAACGATAAATGACATTTTTATTTCTCTTTAGGTTCTTCTAAATTATTTTTATCTAATACTTCATCCTCAAGTTTTCTTAATTTTTCTATTATACTTAATTTATCCAGTTCTGCATCTTGATTTGCAATAATATAATCTGTCATATTAAGATTACTTATTTGACTTAAAATTATTGAATTAGCATCTGTATTTAATGGATTCCAAAGAACTACATCGCATTCAATACTATAGGGTGAATTTGTCCCAAACGCCCAAGAAGTCATATTACTGCTCCCTATAATTGTAATAATATACTCTGAATTTTTTTTTAAGAAATATATTTTTGCATGCCATTTTTGTTTGGAAGTGAATGCAGTATAATTAACTGTCCCTACAATACTTTTCATAACACTAACAAAATTTAGATATTTATACATCCAAATTTTATTATATACTCCTATTGTTGTTAATTTAATGTTATTTGCCTTAATATTGTTTGCGAAATTTCCTTGTTGGCTTAATTTGAACTTATTCCCTTCAGAGAAAAATCCTGAACAAATAGTAATATTTACATCTTTAAATGAAGTGATTGACTGTAAAATTATTTGTCTAAATATATTGGGAGATGCTTGTTTTCGTAAAATAAATAATATTTTCATTTATACCTCATTAGGAACTCTAATTTTTCCAGACATCAGTTTTGGAAGAAGGGAATCACGGATTTGAATCAATGTCTTAAATTCATGAGTATTATTTTCTATTTTTTTAAAATATGATGATACAATATTGGAAAATTGGAGCATACTTTTTTTAGGTGGTAAAAGAATTAAGGTATTATTAATTTCAGCTTTTCCTATATTCTGCTGGGCGGATTGTGTTTGTTTTGACAAAATTGTATTTAAAAAATTGATTGAACTAATTAAAAAATATAAATAATCTTGAGAAAGAATAGCATCATTCTTTGAAATAAATTTACCTACACGATAGTTTTGTAGTATTTCTTCTTCTGGTTCATAATAGCGTGCATATTTACCAATTGTCGCACCTGTTAAAGCCATTAAAATATCCCCTGAGTGAATTCGGATATTCTCAAATTTTGAAAGTCTTTTTCTATCAACAAAATCACATGAAGACAAATCTATTTCTCCATTATCATTTATTTGAGTGATTTTAAAAACTTTAACACCCTCATTCGTAAAATCATAATGTCTAAATTGATATCCATGTATTAAGTCAGCAACCTCATCAAAAGAAATTATTTTCCATTCCTTAGGTATTTCTCCTAATTCAGAATCAATGGTCTCTCCACCTGATGATTTATATGGCTTTCCTTCTACATTTGGAAATTCAAAATCTATAAACCAATGCTTAAATATGGCTTGACCAATTGCTTCTAATGTTTTATTCATTTGCTGGTTTAGTTCTATTTTAGAATCAATGGCAGAAAGGATTTTGGCGATTGATTCTTGCTCTTGAATATTAGGGTAAGCAAAAGGAAGTTCTTCAAAATCTCTTTGATATAAATGTGGAATTACAGAACCTTCTTTACGTGTTTCAATTAACCACTTAAATAAAGGTAATTTAAAAAAATAAAATAGAAATTTCTGGTCAATTTCACCTGATTTAGCCCTTATAACAAAGATACCAGAAGCAACACTTGATTTTTCGGGTAATTTCTCAATAAATGCAACCTTACCTATAGTTCCATCTTTAGTCATAACAATATCATTTTCTTTTAATTGAATTTCAGGAGATTCATCATATCTCCAT
This sequence comes from archaeon, assembly GCA_043801855.1. Classification (GTDB taxonomy): domain Archaea; phylum Nanobdellota; class Nanobdellia; order Woesearchaeales; family GW2011-AR15; genus CAYTWW01. Next base: position 60,604 of record JAZDLQ010000019.1, read on the forward strand.
TCGGGAACTCTTCCACAATCTGACCAATCAAGCCTATTATCTTGTATTTGTGTTCCATTAATAATGACAATTCCAGAACCATCTGTGAGATACTCTGATTTTTGTAGTCCTTTCCACCCAATTCTTCCTTTTATATACAAGTGCTTACTTAAAATATCATAATTCCAATCTTCAGGAATCTCTCCTATTTCAGTTTGTTTGAGTTTTATTTTTTGATTCATCTGATTTAATTCTATTCATTAGTAAAGTTAGATTATGCTCATAAGATTTAATTGGTCCAAAATAATTGGAAAGATATGTTCTTGTCTCGGATTTTATTAACTCAGACTGATAATTAATCTTCAAATGATATAACATTGCCAAAACAACATCAACGGAAGTAACTTGTTCAGCTATCTTTTTTCCTCTTTTATCATGTGTTCTTTTTAAAATACCTATTACTAATAAGACTGAAAGCATAGCTAACCCACCAATAATTGTAACCCATTTTATAGTAGATGTAACACCAACTACGGCACTTGTTACTGTTGTTAATTTTGAAATAGTAGCCGATACTTGACCTTCTAATAAACCATTTGATTGCGTCAAAGAAGTAATATCTGATAAGGAAGAAGCTAATAGTGTGTTAATTGTGTTTGAGAATAAAGTAACAGCACCCAAACTTATTGTAAGGATAATGTTAATTATTAACAGGTTTTCATTGCTTGACTGAAATTTATTCTGCAGATTCATCTCAAATGTCAAATGATACTCTTCTCTTTCGTGCTGAAAATACTCTATTAAATTATCTATATAATTAGTATCAGTTTGACCTATTGTATTACTCTTTTTGTTTTTCTGTTTCTTTGTGTTCATGCATTTCTTCCTTATTTTTATTTAAATATTGCCTCATTTTGAAATTATAATTGATAAGAGATATATCCAAAATGAGAGTATTATTGCAGGAATACCTGTTGTAAGCATGTAGTATCCAGAATTAATTAATGTTCGTTTGATTTTTCCAAGCTTATTTAATTCAGTTAGTTTGTCAATAAACATTTCTGTTATTGACTGCGAGCTCATATATCCATGTTCTGGCAAGCATGCTTCTCTATTTTCTGGAGCAACAACGTATTCAACTAATGATTTTCCACCTCCTTGGTTGCAGTGTATCTGATAGACATAATCTTTTGCATACTTTGGATTATCATACCTACAATAATCAGCTATTGTGTTAGAGTCAATAACAAAACCATGCCTTCTTCCATGTCCAAATAAATATACCGTTCTGATATGTTTATTTTCCATTATTTCATCTAAGGTTGCTTGATTTATTTCGTTATATATTGCATAATCTTCATTCTTTTCTTTTAGATATTTTAATACTAAAATTAAATCTAATTCAAAATTTGGGTTAAACCAATAGCTTGGTCGCTTGTAATCTGTTTTCCCTATAACTACAACTGTTTTTGCAGGAGTATTTTTTTTACAACTCCATGTATATGCATAAACAATTATTGCACATGCAACAGAATTTAATACTCTGAAAGGTAAAAGAACCAAAAAAAAGACTATTGAAATGAATGCAGGAATTAAAAATAAAATAGGAAGAGCATTAGAAATGTTTGTGACTTTTTTAAATACATAAAAAATAAAAAAAGATATGACCAAGAAATAAAATGCCAATGAAATCATATCTGGCTTATTTTTTATATAATACTTTGATTTGTCTGATTCCTTCTTTGTATCTGGATTATTGTTTTTCATTTTGGGAGTGTTGATGATGATGAAACTCTTGTTTAAGCATTTCATTATATATTTTGATTTCAAGTTTTTTTCTTTGGTTTCTAAATTGCCAGTAATTTTCAATATTATAATCCTTCGAGTTGCGACTATAGGAATAGAAATCTCCAAAAATTTTAACTAATTCAATTCCTACAAGAGAGAAACTTAAAGCAATAAAAAAATTAAGTATTAACCTGAAATTGAAAATGTTTATGAATGTTCTTAAATCTTTCGTATCAATATTTTGAACATATGAAGGTTCAATTATTTTTACATTTTCTTCAACTGCACTCACTCTATTAGATATTGATTGAATTTGATTATTGTTTTCCTCAACTTGAGTTTTAAGAGAAAAAATCTCAGTTCTAATGTCTTTAATAGTGGTATCTTTAATTTGATTAGTTTCCATTATCGTAACTTTCTCATTCAACATTTGAATAGCATTTTTTTGAGAATCTATAGAGCCAATTATTGTGTCTGTTTTGCTCCTTAATTCTTGGCTTATTTCATCTTGATTTCTTGTAATAGGTGTTAAATCAATATTTTTTGTGCCTATTATACCAAGAATAATTAATACAATAAAAGCAACTATTACAATCATTGCTCTATTACTGAATATACTAATGTTAGCTTTTCTATTCATATCCAATACCCTATCTTTTCCAGATTCTTTTTAATTTCTTCATCAAGCTTCCTTCCTGCTTGCATCTGCTTGGCAAGGTCTGATGTAAACCTTTTCATTTTCTCATCAAAAACTTCTAGGTCTTCTTCCTCTTCTTCTGCACCTACATATCTACCAGGTGTTAATATGTGAGAATGTTTTCTTATCTCTTCGAGCTTAGCAGATTTGCAGAATCCAAGGACATCTTCATAATTGCCACCTTCTCCTCTCCAAGAATGATATGTGGCTGCAATCTTTTTAATCTCGTCATCAGTGAGTTCTTTATGCCTTCTATCATACATAATACCCAACTTACGAGCATCAATAAACAAAAACTCTCTTTCTCTGTTCCTAAATTTGTGATTCTTCTTGTCTCTTGAAATAAACCACAAACAAGCAGGAATCATTGTGTTATAAAATAATTGAGATGGCAAAGCAACCATACAATCTATTAAATCAGCCTCTACAAGATTTTTTCTAATATCCCCCTCTCCACTTGTGTTTGAAGACATTGAACCATTTGCTAAAACTATGCCTGCTGTTCCTGTTTGTGATAAGTGATGTATCATATGTTGAAGCCATGCAAAATTGGCATTTCCAACAGGAGGAACACCATACTTCCACCTGACATCTTCTCTTAGGTATTCTCCACCCCAATCAGAAATATTAAAAGGAGGATTCGCAAGGATAAAATCTGATTTTAAATCTTTGTGATTGTCTTTATGAAATGTATCTCCTAACATGATTTGCTTGCTCTCTATCCCTCTGATAGATAGATTCATCTTGCACAGTTTCCAAGTAGTAGGATTACTTTCTTGTCCATATATAGAAACATCATCGATTCTACCCTGATGTTCCTTTACGAACTTTTCAGATTGAACAAACATCCCGCCTGATCCGCAACAGGGGTCATATACTCTACCTTTGTATGGCTCAATCATTTCAACCAAAAGCCTAACTATACTTCGAGGAGTGTAGAACTGACCTCCTTTTTTACCTTCTGCATCTGCAAATTGCCCTAAGAAATACTCGTATACTCTACCAAGGATGTCTTTTTTCTTGCTCTCTTCGTCCCCTAATCCAATAGTTCCTATAAGGTCAATAAGCTCTCCCAATCTTCTTTTGTCTAATGCTGGTCTTGCATAATCCTTAGGTAGAACACCTTTTAATGAGGGATTCTCTTTCTCAATAAGTTCCATTGCATCATCGATAAACTTCCCTATCTCAGACAGTTTTGCTCTATCCTGAAGAAAAGTCCATCTTGCTTCTTTAGGAACCCAAAATACTCTCCTTGATATGTATTCGTCCCTTTCTTCAGGTCCAAGGCTATCTTTATCTTTTTCAAGTTCTTTGTAAACTGTCTCGAAGCTGTCAGAAATATATTTAAGAAATATCAATCCTAAGACCACATGTTTATATTCAGCAGCATCCATATTGTTTCTCATCTTATCTGCTGCTGTCCAAAGCTTTTGCTCAAAGCCTAATATAGCATTGTTTGAATCTTTGACCATGATTGCACCTTATTTTTCAATATTTGCCAATTTAAATGTCCCTTTATCTTCTTCTATAAGATTTTTAGATTTCAAATATCTTATCGCTTCCTTTAACTTTCCTTTAATTTTATCACCTGTTCTATTATTGTGATATATCTCCTTAGCTACATCTGCCACAATAGTATCCTCGGTTGCGCTAAAGTTCATTTTAAGTATTTCTACTATGGCTCCTGCAAGTTCTTCCTTTGGAATATTTACAAAAGGTCTATCTTCCTCAGTAGATATTCTCACTTGAGTATAATTCTTAATGTCCTTGTCTGATATTGTATCCCTCTGTATGTATATCCTGTTAGATGATTTCAGATAATGTAAAAGCTCATCTAATCGTTCATTGATTTTGCTTCCAAGTTTCTGAATACCATATGAATTCAAAACTCGTTTATACAGCAAATCCTTTTCGATTGGACCCTCTGTTTCAATTACCTTTCTTAATCTTTCAATAATGTGATTATCACTTACTTCGAAGAAATTACCTACATGGTTTTGTGGAAGTCTTGTAAGAGTATATTCAGGATATTTATCTTTTAATGATTTTTCCTCAAATGTATGCTCGCTTTTAACTTCTTCAAACTTCTCCTTTATTGGCTTTTTAACTGGTGTTTTATTATTTAATATTGCTTCTACTTTAAGCTTAATCATCTGGATTTCTGATTCCCTATTCTTTAACCAGTCATCAGACCAAATCCGATGGATATTCCAACCTAATGATTCTAATACTAATTGCCTTATTTTATCTCTGTCTCTTGCGTATTTTGAAGAATGATATTGAGCGCCATCACATTCAATGCCCAAAATATAATCTCCTTTCTTTTTTAGATGTTTAATTGCCAAATCTACTCTATATCCAGAACATCCAACTTGAGAGACTACATCCAAGCCCTCTTTTTTAAGAGTATCATAAACAGATTCTTCAAATGATGAATCAAAAGCAAGGTGTTCTGTTGCTGTTGTAAATAATGATAAATCCTTATCTTTTGCAAATCGAAGATATGCTTTTAGGTATCTTGGACCATCCCCATTTAGTTTTGAATCATCTAAATCATTTGGAAGAATTGATGAAACAACAATTGTTTTGTATCTTGACCTTGTTATAGCCACATTTAGCCTTTTATAGCCACCTTCCTTATTTAGTGGACCAAAGTTATAGCTAAACTTACCTTGCCCATCTTTGCCATATCCAACGCTTAAAATAATAATGTCTCTTTCATCACCTTGAACAGTTTCAAGATTTTTAATAAAAAGTTCTTCACTTGCAGAATCAACTTTTCCATCAACATCAATGTTATTAATTTTAAATTCTTCTCTTATTGCATTCTCTTGAGCTATGCTAAAAGCAATTATACCTATGCTCTTGTTATCATTTTTCTTTTTAATTTCTTTGTAAATCTTGACTACTTCACGAGCTTCATCCTGATTTTTTCTTGACTTGCCTTTATCATATACTGCATTTTTTACATAAACATAATCTAATCCAATGCCATCAGACTCTTTTGCATTAGGAAAAGTTATTAACCTATTTTCATAGAAATACTTGTTTGAAAAAGCAATCAGGTTTTCATTTTTACTTCTATAGTGCCATAGTAAAGGTTTAGTTCTAAATTTAGTGCTGCATTCAGATAAGAAACTCTCTAAATCTTCAACTTCTTCTTCAACATCTTCATCTTCTCTGCTTAAGAAAAATGATGTTGGTGGTAGTTGCTGTGTATCACCTACAACGATTGCTTGTTTGGCTCTAAGTAAACAAGGCACAGCATCTTCTGGCATAATCTGTGAAGCTTCGTCAAAAATTACTACATCAAAAATCATGGTTTTTGCGTTAATATATTGGCTTACTGATAATGGACTCATCATAAAACAAGGTTTCAGTACAAAAACCAAATTTGGTATCTGTTCCAACAAATCCCTAATAGGTTTTAATCTTCTTTTTTTTTCTGCTTCTCTTTTCAATATTGAAACTTCACTGGTCCCATTACTATGATAATTAAATGAGGGCTGGTCTTTTTCAATTGCTTCCATTATTTTGAATCTTTGCATATCCTTTACTTCAAAGTCTAAATTTTTAAATTGGTCAATTTCTGTTTTTGGTGGAAGCATTGAATCTTCCTTTAGAATTTTATCCATATATTGAATATAATATGATTTTAAGAACAATTTTTGAATAGTATCCAATTTATTTTTTTCAAATGCCATCAAAACAAACTTTTGCAACTCCTTATTTAGTTTTGAATATTCCTGCTTAAAAAGTAGGACTGTATCAAGTTTGTGATATTGACTAATAATGTTATTAATATTTATTAATACATCAGCATATTGTGTATTCTCATCCAGATATGATTTTGTAAAATAAGTGTCAACTTCTTCAAATAATTTGAGGCATTCATCATACATTTCCTTTTTTGGCTTTATATGATGAAAGAATTGAATAAGCAATTCAGGATGATTCTCAAGATATCCTTTGCTCCATGTAAAGAATGGGTCTATTTTATCAATTAACACTTTCAATTTATGAATTACTTGCCTATCATCACACTTACCTGTATTCTTTAGCTGAGAAGGATACTTTTCGCAATATTTTTCTTGGTTTTTTACTGCCTTATCATGTGCTATTTTATAGTCAAATAACTGAATCCAAACATTATGTTTTAATTCTTGTTTTGAATATTGTAAAAGTTCCTTTTTAGCACTCTTATATTCTTGGTTAAACAGCCTTGTGATAAAATTAGTTTTTTCAAATATTTCTTTATACTTTGCTACATTTAGACTTAAGAAACCCTCTTTTGCAAACTCAAGTATTTTTTTTACAGACTCATCTTGTATTTTATGTGATTCGTATAAGTGTGTTATAAAATCTTTATACTCGCCAAACTTTACAGAAATTAAAAAATCAGGAATATCTTCAATACGCTTATACAAATCGTGTTTTGTAGTTATATCTCTTAACTGCTTTAAATCAGAAACATCAACAGTTGATAATTCCTTTATCTCATTTACAATTTTTTGAAGTTTTGGTAACGCTAAATTTGATTCATGCACTAATGCTTTGAGTTTATCTCTTCCAATCCCTGTATTTTTTTCTTTATCATAGTTATAATATGGGCTGGTTAATGGACTGTTTATTTCTTTATTTATGTAATCAATTTTTTCAATTATACTTATTATTTGGCTAAATCGTTCTTCTGTATATTCAATAACTTCACTTAGGTTTTCAGTTAGTAAAAATACATCATTTAACTTTGCAATCTCTCCTCTTAATTCATATAACGAAAAGGTTCTTGGTTTATGTTTTTTGCAAAGGAATTGATAATAATTATTTATTTTGGATTGAGAATCAAGGTATGAAGTGAATGTATATCTTTTTACAGAATCATTAATTTTTGGAGATGTTTCAAGTTCAGTAATGAGTTGGTTAATAATCTCTTTTTTATTGCTTTTATAATTATGAAGATTTAAGCAATATCTGCTTAGTCCTACATCTTCTAATCTCTTTTGAACAACGTTAAGAGCAGCCATCTTCTGACTGACAAAAAGGATTTTCTTTTTCTTAAGCATTAATGCTGCGATAATGTTTGCAATTGTTTGGCTTTTACCTGTGCCAGGCGGTCCTTGAAGAACAAAGGTTACTCCTGCTTTTGCTAATTCAATTGCTTTTTTTTGGCTAGAATCTGCTGATAAAACATCAATGCCATCTAAGTCTTCTTGAAATTCATCTCTTTGGCTTTCAGCAATTTCATCCTGTAAAGCATTCTTATCTCCAACAAATCCTTTTATTAAATCGCATTCTTTGATTAATAAGTCATTATCCTCAATATCAGTATACATGATATATTTTTGATATGAAAATATGTCCAGATAAATATCATAAGAAATTTCCCATGAATCAAAGCCAGATATTGACTTGCGTATCTTTTCAACAAAAGGCTCAACTTCACCATCAAATTCGGGCAATTGGAGATTAAAATTATGTGAAAGCTTTTCTATTAAAGCAGGGTTAATACTAAATTCTTCAAAACCTGCAACCAGTTCAAACCTGTGCTTATCTTTTGATGTTGAACTTATTTTTTCAATATTAATTGGAACTAAAAAAATTGGAGCAAGAAATGATTCCTCACTTCTTTGATTATCTTTATATTTCAAAAAAACCATTCCTAAAAAGCTTGTATTAATGCCTAGCTCTTGAAAATTATCTTTTGCCTGCCGATATAAACTTGTTAATTTTTTATCAACTACATCTGCAACTTCATCAGAATTCCAAAGTCTAGGCTTTATCGTGGCTTCATTTTCTTTAGAAATATAAATGGGCTTTTCTTCATTGATGTCAGCTAGTATTTGATTAAAAGTAGGCTTAGTAATATGAATGGATTTTGATTTAGTGAACCTATAAGAAACCAGATTATTTCTTTTTGAAAGATCAATAAGTTTTTTCTTCCAATATTCTGTTTTCTTCTTTAGGATTTGTTCAGTCTGCAAATTAATTTCCCTCTTTTAACTGCTTTTCCATCATAAGTTCTACCTGCCTTGACATCAGAATCCCTTTATGCTTGCAGTATTCCCTATATTTATTATACAGTTCTGAATTTACCCTTAAAGTAATATTCTTTGATGTCATAGTAAATGCACCCCTTAACTTAATACAAGTATGTGTATTTGTATATAAATGTTGTCTTTGATTATCATTGAAATTAGAGGAAGAGAATAGGGTATTCATTAATAAAAAAGTGATTAAAGTTCAAATGCAAAAAAATTGTTTCATTTCAGCTATCTAAATAAATTTCTTTCAATCCCCTCTTTTCATGTGCGGAAGGATTTCATTATTTCAGATATCACAGACTTTGGATAGGTGGATGGTTAAGGCAGATGAGCCACTGAATTCTTAACAAAAATTTATATATGAAATAAGCATAATTAGTGACCATGGATAAAAAAATTAGAACTGGCCTTATAAGAGGTTTTATTTTATTTGCTTTATTTATGGCACTTACGCTTTTTAGTTCGAGCGAAGATGTCAAGAATTCTGATTTTCAAGGAATAATGTGGTTTTTTACATTTTTATTATTTATAGGCTCAATATTGTTAATAGCAACATCATGGGGAGCACATCTTAAATCTCAATTAAACAATAAAAAATAAGAATCCAATAAAATATAATTATTAAAAAAGCAAATTATATATACCACCCACCCTCTATTAATTACATAAATTATATCGGAGGGAATTAATTATGGCAGAAGTACTACATAAATGCGGAATTAAAAGAGAAAGCGGTTATCTCTATTTTATCAACAAAAAAGGAAACGCAGCAAGAGTTAAAATGGCAAGAAAAGGCGTTAAAGTTGATAAAAAACAGGAAGAAGTATGCAAGTGCGGCATTAAAAGAGAAACAGGATTCTTGTATTTCATTGACAAGAAAGGAAATGCTTCACGAGCTAAGATGGCAAGAGGAAGAAAGTAAATTTTATTTTTTTGTTTATTTGTGTTTTTCTGAATATGTAAATTTTAAACAATTATTTTATAACTAAATACATATTTAAAATTTAGATGGCTGGATTTGAAATTTTTACAAAATTAATTGATGTTGCTCCTAAAATTCGTCCTAGTGAAAATAACGGTTCTCATTTTCTTAATTGGTCTACTATCTTAGTAATGCTTTTTATAGAATCATGTTGCATTCAAATTTTTTTTTCTAATTTATATCCTATTTTAACACTATCAGAAATAGTTATTAATTATCCAATTCAAATTTTTGTTTTTGTTTTAATTACTTTTTACATATTAATGTTAATAAGCCCCAGAGATATAGATACTAAATTAATAATTTATAAAAAGGGATTATGTATTGAAGAACAAAGAAGGGAGTTATATTTCAATTTATTTCAAAATTTTGCTATAATAAATTTTTTCATACTCACTTCTCTTTTGGGTATCTTAATAGGAATAGGATTGAGTTCTATTAAACAATTAGGTTTGACAAACGCATTAACATTATTTATTTTTATTTTCATTTTTTGTTTTTTGTATCTATTCTTTGGATTTGTGAGATTATTTCAAGACAAATTTAATATCCTGTTTGTAAATTTGAAAAAAATGATATTACCATTAGTAATAATTACTCTGATAACTGCTTTTGTTACATATTCTATTCTCCCAACTTATTCATTAATCAGCACCACAACAGAGCAATATTATATAGAAAATGTTAAAAATTATATCAATAGAGAAAGTAGTGACATTGTTTTCACCGAGTATTCAGCAATTACATTTAAAGCAAAGCCATCTTTACTAGACAAAAAATCAGTTATTAATATTGGTATAGATAATAAAGGATATAATTTTTTAGACATTTATACTCAAAAAATTAAAAATGACACACCATTACTTGTTCCAAAACAATTAACGAAAGTAAAAGCTAATTATGTGATAGTCTCACTTGAAAAAAATGATACATATAATGATAATAGCCATTTTATAGTTAAGACCACATCACAAACGTCAAAAATAAATAATAATTTTACTGTAAGCAGAAAAAAATTTGATTGTATTAAAGATTACTGTCATGTTGAATTGATGATTAACAATACATTGAATCAAAAAGTGGTTTTGAAAGATGTATCTTTTTTTCAAATAAATGATATACCTGGCTATAATTATTGCAATATTACTTCTTTATTTGTTAAAGACAATCATGGAAAAAATTCATCCATTGACTGTAATGATGAAAAAAAGGATTGCAGATGTGGAACTTTTTATTTCAATGTGTACTATAATACTTTTAATAAAAGAGTTTTTGGCGTATATAATTTGCAGATAGATAACAACACAATCGGATATGTAAATGCGTCGTTACAATGTTATAGTATTTAGTTATCAGATTATTCAATGAGTTATATCTTTTTTCTTTCATGTTTTTAATATTCTCAATTATAATGTGTTAGAGAAAGATATATCTAAGTATATTTAGAAATGTAAAAAAATATAATTTAAAAATTTAAAATAAAAAAATTACATCAATCCCTGCTCTTTCTTAATAAAATCTACCAATTCGTCGTGGTCAATGCCCTTTTCCTGGATTTTTGAAATTGCATACCTGGCAATACTTGAGCGGTTAGCTTTTTTGAAATTTGTGGCTTTCTTCACTGCATAAGCCTGCTCATCAAGCCAGTCAATCATTGGTTTATCCATCGATAATGTCTGGAGTTGAAACTGCAAATCTTTTGGTACAGGCATATTGCTTACAATTGCAGGAGCTTGTTTCTCCTCAGCTTTAGGAGTAGCTTTCGCTTTACTTGTGGTTGTCGGCTTCTCCTCACTCGGAGTGTTTTGAAACATCGTACTGAATGGATCTGATTTGATTTTTTCTGGCATTTGTATCACCCTCTCCTCATAAATTCTTCTGCGAGCATTTTGAAATCTTCAGTGCCGGTACTCTTCGGATCATATTCGAAAATAGTTTTTTTATCAGACGGCGCTTCACTGATTTTTGTATTGATTCTAATGACTGTGTCATAGACTTTGTCTTTGAAATATTTTTTGATAAGATCCATCATCTCCTTGCTTTTTTTGGTTCTTCTATCATAAAACACACCAACAACACCGTTTATCAAGAGTTCATGTCCCATGTTCCTCTTAATTGCCTCAAAGGTTGTGCTAACCATCTCTGCAGTGCCGTGAGCTGTTAAAAATTCCATATTAATAGGAATCAATGCTTCATCTGCATAGACGAATACATTGAAATTAAGGGCATCCAGATTTGGTCCACAATCGATAATAACATAGTCATAACCCTTAATCTTTGCGAGAGCATTCTTCAACAGGAAATCTCTTCCAGGTTCTCCACTGATCTTCATCGGAACAGCCCTCAGATTCCTATCTGCAGGAATAAGGTCAAGATTAGGCCTGATGTTCACAATGACATCTTTTGGATCAACTTTGTCAATTAGAATATCGTATAGTGTCTTCTTTGGCGTATGCCCAAAATGAATTGTTGTATGCCCCTGGCCATCTGCATCAATAACAAGAACTTTTTTTCCCTTCAATGCAAGGCCATGAGAAAGATTGACGGCAACAGTTGTCTTGCCCGTTCCTCCTTTTTGATTGATTACACAGATTTTTTTCATGAATCCCACCGCTTTTATTATAAACTTACAAGTTTGTTAATTAAATACTTTACAAACCAGATATATAAAAGTTTCGATTTTAGGATTTATTTACAGTAGCCTTTTTTCCATCATGCAATAGATATAAAATCTGTTAAGCTCATCTCTTGATGCATTTTTCAATTTGAATATATCTGTGCTTGGTTTATATACCCCATAACCAATCTTTATGTAAGCGCTTTTAAATGCAGAATCAGACTCGAGAATCTCATTTAATACCGTCCTGATGCCTTTTCGATTATATTTTTCTTTGTCGATTGGCTTAATATTGCCCAATATCTCTATAAGGACACCCTTAATAAACAGCTCGTTATCTGTCCTCTTTTTGCGCTTAATACATTTAAAATTGTAATTATGCCTTTCCGCAAATTCCATTACAACAGCGTCGCTGAAAAGATGTATTTCAACAGGCACATTGATTCGTGATTTTACTTTTTCCACATACTGATAGATTGCATTGGTTTTGCAGTCAACTATTATTTTTTCTGGATGCAAATGAACAGCTTTAGTCAGGTTCTTCCATATCTGCACCTTCCTTAAAGAACACTCTACCTCTATAAAAATAAGTGAATCATCTTTTTTCCAAATACAATCAATGGAATCGCCTAATAGAGAATCAAATTTGTATTCCTTGAATACTTCATAACCGAGAGTAATACCTTTGTTATACCAATAATCTACTCTTTTTATATGAAGATTAGATGGCATTTTGCTTTCCTCCGCAATGAGAGCAAAAATTAGCTTCTCTGGGCAGTTCGTGCCCACAGATAATACAGAATTTGCCCTTGATCTCGGTCACAAGATTAGTCACAACGCCTTTCTCACTCTCATTCCTCATCATCCTGTCAAGTGCGTCCGGCCTGGTTTTCTCTTCAATTTCCCTTTTTCTTTCTTTATCTGCAAGTTTTACATAAATCTGGGTTGTCTTAAGGTCAGTATGCCCCATGTTTTCCATGATCGTCATTACATTAACACCATCAAGAACAGCGTGCACGCCATAAGTATGCCTTAAAATCCTTGGGCTTAGTTTATGCGGCAGCTGCACATTAGCATTAATATGCTCAAAGAATTTTTCAATCCCTCTGACGGTAAATGGTTTACTATGTGAATTTAAAAACATCGGTTTGTATTCTTTCTTGTATTTATTCCTGAATGTTTTATTATTCGTTGAATTGTATTTTTTTTTAAAATCCAGTATAAAATCAATTAGGTCTAAAATGACATTAATTGACCTTTCTTTTTTGCCTTTTCCGATGACTTTAATGTGCTTTTGTTCCTCCCATACCCAGCTTTCATCATAATCGCACACTTCCTGCGGTCTTGCACCAGATTTTATCATGAAATAAACTATTGCTTTTTGGATATCTCTTACTTTACTGTCTTTATTATTATTAAGAAAATCAAAAATTCTTAACAGGTCTGATTTTGAATAATATTCTGGAATCCTATTTTTCAATGGCTTCCTATTCAGCTGCTCTAATTGGTTTTCTGTCAAAATATCTGGGACAATTTTTGCTTTATGGCTGTTAATGAATTTTATGAGCTGCTTTCTCTTGTACAAAACAAAGGACTGGTCATCAGGAAGTATATACATGAGAATTTGCCTTAACTTAATTTCATCAAGATATCCCTTTTCCTTTGTGAAATCCGGTTTCATTTTTATATAAGCGTATTATTTTTCATAAAATAGATAAAAGCGTATTATATATCCCTTAAATACTACGCAAAATAAGTATAAAGCGTATTATTTATAAATTATTCGATTTTGTTCCTTTGCCGCAAAATTTATATATCTTTTTTACCCACTACAACAGCATTATGGCTTTTCACATTAGAAAAAAACGTTCTGTTAGAAGATACAAGGATAAAGTATATGTCTATAATTATTTTGAAATAATCAAAACCTACAGGGATCCTTCTGACAAAACAAGGGTAATCTCTGAATTCATAGGTTACCTGGGCAAGAAAAAGGACGTTAGCCCTGAAAAGATAAAAGAAATCAAACTAAGGTTGAAGCTTAAGCCATTCAAAAAAGTGAGAGATATCTTTTCAGATGGTGAATGGAGCGAGTTGGTGCAGCTCAACAAAAAAGTGAGAGTTGATTTTTTACCCACTACAGAAAATAAAAATCCAAATTAATTAGTTTACAAATTTACAAGTTTATTATTTTAGAAACTTGCAAATTTGATAGGTTACAAAAATGAGCTATGTAAGAAAGAAGGAGTCCTGGCGCATTCTGAAGTCAGGCACCAGGAAGAAGTACATATATTATGAAGAGGTACAATCTGAAAGGATCAAAGGGGATGTTGTGCAGAAGTTCATAAAGCATCTTGGGAAAACACCTGATAGGGATATAAAAAGAAATTTCCCCACTACAAATAATAAACATACAAACTAATAAATTAATTTGTTTATTAACTTATAAACATACAAGATTACTAAATTACAAAAACGAATTAATCAGATTACCAAAGTAACAAACTTACAATATCTCAAGACCAATAATTTAATAGTTATTAAATTTACTAATTTACAAACTAATAAGATGTAGTGGGGAAATGAGATTTCTATAGAATTTAATAATTGTTAAACTTACAAGTTTGTATCATTGTAAAGCAGCAGGCAAGAATATAATAAAATTAACAACTTGCAAACTTACAAAGATACAAATTTGTTTTTTATATGATCTGGGATGAATATATTAGAAAAGAGTCACTGCAAACTAACAAGATAATAAACATATAAGTTTGTAAAGTGTAGTGGGGAAACCGTGTTATATAAGACCATGAACAACATGCGGAAAACCAGATATTAAATTAGGTAATTTGTAATATAATAAACTTACAAACTTCTAAACTTATTAAAAATTAGACCCTACAATGTAGAATAGCAAAGTATAAATATATAAAAAAGGTTTTCACTACATGAATAACTATTAAAGTATGTGATTTTTGAGTCGACATATAACGAAAACAGGTGTCCAGAAACATGAGCTTTTATTGCGTAAAAAAGGTGTCTAAAAAGCCGTCAAAAAGCCTTAATCGTAAGAATGCTCGGACAAAAGAAAAGCAATACTATTATGTTTATGAAGCCCATGCCTACAGGGCAAAACGAACACAAAAGGTGAAGCATAAGATCCTTCATTCTGCAGGCCAGCTATTTGAACCCAAACATATCAAAGAAGTGTATTTCTCTGTTTTTGATGTTATGAGTCTTGATAAAGATGCAATTTTAAAATTTGTGATACGTCAAAACCTAATCGCATATGGGTTCACTGAAGTAGGCATGGATTGTTTTGAAAATGGCAATGCCTATGCAAATCTGCAGAAGCTGGAAGTGAGAAATAAATCAAGCAAAAAAAGAATTGCTGTAAAGATTAATGAAGGCTTTTTGTGCAATCATACATTAAAGACCCTTTTTTCATTTGATTTAACAAGTAGAGATGAACTTCCAGAGCTTGCAAGGCTTGTCAGAAACATCGGGCTTCTACCATTAACGCCAAATTCTGTGGAAGAAAATGACAAGGAAAAGGATTATAATTTAAAACAAGTAGAAGGCTTAATCAATGCAATGTCAAAAGTAATGGGAGATGAGCCAAATTCAGAGGAACAGAAATTAAATTTTCTTGTGGAAAGATACAGGACATTTTTTGCAGTCCTAATTAAAAAATATCCAAACTTTAATGAAAAAACGGTTGAACCGAAAAAAGAAGACGATGTAATGTCATTTGATGATTTTAGGAAAAAGCATGGATGGTAGATAAATAAGCAAAATTAAATAGGTTATGTCATTTGTATCAATGCATGATTGGATTTGAAAAATTTAATGCCAATGAGATAAAAACGAAGATAGATAAACATCTAATTTTTGTAAAAGAAAATCAAGAAATGTTTTCTTGTTATGATTTAGAACATCTAAAGAATTTCTATATTATTTTTCAAGCTGAACAAAAAATAAAATTAATTATGGATTACTTTGACCTAGAGCGACAAACTGAAAAGGATCAAAGGCATGTTTTTCTCAGTTTTAGACAAATTAATCCTTCAATTAAATCAATAATTGTAATTGACTTTGATAAAACACATGATAAAAAACAGAATTGTATTCACTTGAATGTTAGATGTTTAGGCAACAAAGACAACTTTGAAAATTTCAATATTTTATTTTATTTAATAGACCACATGAATGTTTCTTTTCATAATAAAAATAAAATGAATATGATTTCACATTACGAAACACTATTAAAAATACTTGAAACCTTAGGTAAGAACAAGTTTTTTATTAATTTTGACCAATATCATATTAATCAATGCCCCATTCAATCACCAGAATACATAAGCCTAAAAAAAATATTAGATAAATATATCACCCCAAACGTGAAAAATTTTAAATAAAGATAATATGCCACAAAACTCAAAAATCACAAAATATACAATGGAAAGTTCAACACCACAGAATAAAAAGTACATATCATTTTTACCCATTAATAAAAAACACCTAATTCATCTAGGAATCATTACCATAACTGACCAGAAAGAGTTTTTTAATTTAAACAAAAAATATGCTCATTATAAAAAAAGGATTTATGCCATTTTATTAGTACAAGGAGCTGCGCTTCATTATGTTGATAAAAAGAATGGGATAAAAGATTTTGATGTATTAGTTATCTATAAAAAACAAAATAACCGCACTAAACTCTATGCTAAAAGATTAAAATCATATGATTCAGGTCTTCCAGAATTTGGGAGATATTCTAAAGATAAACCAAAGTATACAAACCGAAGAGTCGATATATTGATGAGAGAAATACCTGTTTTAAAACATAAATCGCTCAATATTAATTTAAGAGACTTCATTTCACAACATAAATATTGGAGTAAAAAAGCAGCTGTTGGAATATGGCCTAAGAGGATACTTGGAAAAATTATTTATTCAAACACCCAATATCTTTGAATTAGATAAAAAAAAAATTATTACGATAATTTTATAGCTTATTATTTATTACTATTTGCTTAGCATGCCTCTTAAAGGAATTATCTTTGAAAAAATTAAAACCTTCATTAAAGATTATTCTGAGTTAGACACGAAAACAGAATCAGAGCAAATCCAAATTTTTTGCCTTTTTCATATTTTAAAAGAATATGAACTAGATATTGAGGATATTTTCCTTGGTATTGTTGACGGTGGTGATGATTTTGGTATTGATGCAATGTATTCTATGATTGATGGACATGTAATAAATACTGTTGAAGATATTGATCAATTTTTATGCAATCAGTCTCAAATTATCATAAAAATAATTCAAACCAAAAAAGAAAATGGATTTAGTGAAGAAGCGTTACTAAAACTTAAAGATGGATTAGAAGACATATTTGAAATTGATAAAGTGCTCGTTGGAAATAAAGAATTTAATGATCGTGCAAATATTATAAGAGAACTTTGGAAAAAATGGCACGCATCAGGGAATAAAAACAAGTTTGATGTAGGTATTCAATATGTTTCATTGGGAAAAAAAGAAGATATTAACCATAAAGTAATTGATAAAAAAAATAAGATAATAGAATTTTTAACATATATTGGATTAAAAAATTCAGACCTATCATTTATTGACCAAAAAGATATCTTTGATTTAAGCTCGGTACATAAATATCATAAAATCATTAATACTATTAAATCTGTACCTTATGATTTTGAACATAATAAGGAAATAAGAGGGTATATTACTATTGTTGATGGTAGAGAATTTTATAATTTTATTACAGACGATAATGACAAAATTGATGATAAAATATTTGAGGCCAATGTCAGAGATTATCAGGGAGATAAAAAAGAGGTAATTAACAATATTAAGGAAACATTAAATTCATCAAAAAAATGTAATTTTTGGTGCATGAACAATGGTATTACTATTTTATCTTCTAAAATTGAACCCAAAAGAGATACTTTTCGCTTAGAGAATTATCAAATTATTAATGGTTGTCAAACATCATATAGTATATGGGAAGTTCTCAAGGATAATAAAGAACTAAAAAATTTTGAAATTATAGTAAAGTTTGTCGAGACAGATGATGATGATACAGCTCTTGAGATTATTCAAGCCACAAACTCACAAATTCCTATTGATCCAACTTCGATAAAATCACAAGAGAGAGTACATAAAACTATAGAGGAATTTTTAAAAAGTGGAAAAGATGCAGTGTATTATGAGCGTAGAAAAAATTTTTACAAACGAAGAAATTACCCATTAAATAAAATTATTGATCCAAAAAAATTGTTTCAAGTTGTTCGAAGTATATATTTTAAAAAACCAAGTTCTTCCAGACGTAATCCTACAGAATTTTTTGAAAAGGAACATGATACTATATTCAATTTAGATCATGATTTTTTATACTTTAAATTTGCATGTAATTTATTTTTAAAAGTTGTTCAACTTATAAAAGATTATAAAAAAGAATATGATTTGGATGATTTTGAATTAGTTGTAGCTAATAATGGCTCATTACATATATCCAGAGTATTATCCTCTTTAATATTGGGTAATGATTTACAAATTAAATTGAATAACAAAGCAAATAAACTTATAAAAGAATATGATACTTTTATCCAAAATATCAATAATTTAAATGTTGAAGAAGGAGGTTTATTTATTCAGTCCGTTGATATTTTGGAAAAAAGTTTAACACACTATGGTATAAAAGAAGGAAAATATCCTGTACCCACCATATTAAAAAATCAAGATTTTGATGATAAGTTTCTTAATAAAGAAATAAAAAACTATTTTGATAAAAAACAAATATAGTTCTTTCAAAGATTTCTGCTGTTCACAAACTTACACCCTTGCAAATCGCAACATTAATAAACTTGGCATTATTAAGAAATAATAAATTTTGTTGAAAAATATTGAGATTTAATATTTTTAATTTTATTAGGGAGGGGTACAATGGCAGATTCAAACGGTTCAAAGCAAGAGACAGTTAGTTTCTCAGTTACGCCTGGTTGGAAAAACTGGCTTGACAATCAAGTTAGGGAAGGCAGATTTAGAAATAAAAGTCATTGTGCAGAAGAAGCTTTAAAATTATTAAAGCAGCGTACTGAAATTCACTAATAATAAAAAATCACAAATAATCATAATCAATTGTAAAAAAGAAAGGTTGTTGGAATTTCCAAGCGCCAACTCGGAAAAGCTCCACGAAGTAAAAAGCCGAAAAACATCCCGCCAAGGATGTTGAACAAATAGTACAAGGAATATAATTTTCGGCTTCTATTTAAACCTTTCGAAATAGTTAGATTTACATCCAATAGGCAAATCACAAATGCAAGAAAAAGAGTTAATTCAGGAACAGAGCAAACAGGTTGAAAAGATTGGCCTGTCAGAGATATTTAAATCCCAGTTGATTCCTGGTCACATCCAGATTCTTGAAAACCTTTACATCAATTATAGAGTTGTAAGCTATAAGCAAATCTGGAATGTTTTTAAAAAAACCATAAAGATATCAGATAGGACACTAAGAAAAAGGATTAAAGAGCTTGAAGAGTTGGGCCTGATTGATTGTATTAAAAGTTATGAGTTGTTGCTTTCTCCAAAGAAAGAACTAAGGGAGGAAGTTTTAAAAGAGATTCAAAACTATAGAACCAGGCTGATGATGCAATGATGTCAGAAAACCCATACCATAAAGTTGGTGGCAGACCCCCCTTAACCATGGTAAAAAGTAGGGTTTTTGAATTAATTCATGAAGAAGTAGAAAATGCAAAACTTAGCAATATACCCCTGATGATGCTTAGATCTTCTGATATTATGGTATTGTATAAGAAAAAATATCATGATGCACCAGATCTCAAAACATTGAAGAAATATTTGAAGGCATTATGTGATGAAGGCAAGATTAAGGCAAGGGTAGTTCATGATAACAAAAATACAAGCAGCAAACGCAGAAGAATTCGACAAGTGTATGAGTACAATATTGAACACTAAAAACAATGATTTTAGTTTTTCCCAACATTTGAACTTTTTTTCAATCTAACCATTATTATTATATATGTTTTCTAAAAATAGTTTGTAGTAGTGTTGTGGTATTTTCCATATAATAACTTAGGAAAATCATTTCTATTTCTAAGGAATAATACTTCAATAACTTAGGAATAACTATTACAAATCTTAGGAAAAACACTGCTAAAACTTGGGAAAAACCCCTTATATATACTCTATAAACTTAAATATAATA
>JAZDLQ010000028.1:0-4465 GCA_043801855.1 archaeon
CTAAAGTAGCCAACTATTCTGCTGTAAACCTCGCATTTTTTTCCACAGCTCATTTTGCTATCACCTCGCATGGGCATGTATGATGCTCTCCTATAACATAACCGTGATCAGGACAAACGCTGAATGTAGGGGTTATTGAAAAGTATGGTATTCTTGTGTTGTGGGCAATTTTCTTTACAAGCTGCTTGCAAGATTCTCCATCTGTCATTCTCTCTCCTAAAAATGTGTGGAATATTGTTCCTCCGGTGTATAATGGCTGAATATCGTTCTGATGCTCTAAAGCCTCCACAACATCGTCTGTTTCATGAACAGCTAATTGGGTTGAGTTAGTAAGATAAGGCTCTTTTTCGCCTGCTGTTATAATATCAGGATACAATTTTTTGTCTGAGCGGGCAAATCTGTATGCTGTTGATTCTGCAGGAGTTGCTTCTAAATTATACAAGCTGCCTGTTTCCTGCTGGTATTGCACTAATTTTTCCCTCATAAAATTCAATGTATCAATTGCAAACTGCTTTCCTTCAGGGTCTTTGATGCTTTTTCCCAGCAGATTCAAGCATGCCTCGTTCATTCCGCACAAGCCGATTGTTGAGAAATGGTTTCTAAAGGTGCCTAAGTAAGTCTTTGTATATGGCATTAATCCATTTTTTAAATTTTTATTAACAACTTCTCTTTTTATTTCAAGAGATTGTTTTGCCAAATCCATGTAATATGCTAATTTCTCAAAGAATTCCTCTTTTGCACTGAAAAATCCTTCGGATTTTTGGTGAACTGGGAAATCTGAATGATTTCCGGTTTCCTGAAAATTCAAAATTTTCAAGGACCCAGAAAATCTTTGATTTTCTTGGGTTTTTGATTCATAACCAATCCTGTTCATATTCATTGTAACTACTCCCAGGCTGCCTGTGTTGTCCCCAATATTCCACATGCTTCCAGGACGCTTCATTAATTCCAATTGATCTAAGTTAAGCCTGCAGCACATTGCCCTTATTGATTTTGGGTCTAGGTTAGAGCCAATATAATTCTGGAAATAAGGGCTGCCGTATTTTGCAGTCAGCTCAAACAATAATTTTGCGTTTTCGCTGTTCCAGTCAAAATTTTTTGTCAGATTATATGTTGGAATAGGGAATGTGAATATTCTTCCGTTGGCATCTCCTTCCATCATAACTTCAATAAATGCCTTGTTTACCATATCAGCTTCTTCCTGGCAGTCTCCATAAGTAAAATCCATTTTTTTGCCGCCAACTACTGATTTCTCGTCCTTCATATCAACTGGAACTGTCCAGTCAAATGTTAAATTACTAAATGGATATTGCGATCCCCATCTTGAAGGAATATTCAAGCTGAAAACTAATTCCTGCATACATTGCTTAACCTGTTTGTAAGTAAGATCATCAATCCTAACGAATGGTGCTAATAATGTATCCACTGAGCTGAATGCCTGCGCTCCTGCAAACTCCATCTGCAGGCAGCCAATAAAATTAACCATCTGATGAACAACAACATCCATATGCTTTGCTGGCTTTGCATCCACTTTGTTAGGAACATTTCCAAAGCCTTTGGTTAATAGATTTTTTAAGGACCATCCTGCGCAATATCCAATGAAGCCGTGGCTTAAATCATGGATGTGCATATAGCCTTTTTTATGAGCTTCTGCTATCATAGGAGTATAAATTTCATTCAAAGCATAGCTTGCTATAACTTTACCAGCAGTATGAAGCATTAAACCAGAGAAGCTATAGTCTTCGTTGCTGTTTTCATTAACCCTCCAGTCTGTCCTTTCCATATATTCACTTATAGTATTCTGTACATCAAGGAACATGTCTTTTGTTTCCCTTAGCTTTCTATGCTGCTGCCTGTAAATAATGTATTCCTTGGCTGTTTTTGCATGGCCTTCTTTTATCAATACTTTTTCAACAATATCCTGGACTTCCTCTACTGTTGGGATCTCTTTTTCAGAAAACTGGTATTCAAGGATTGTGACTACTTTTTCAGCAAGCTGCTCTGCCATTTGTTTGTCAGCCTTTTTTCCTTCTGAATGGGCAACAGATTCAGCAGCCTTATAAATAGCATTAGCAATCTTCTCTTTAGCAAACTCAGCAATTCTTCCGTCTCTTTTCCTTATCTTAGTTATTATTTTCGACATTTTGGCTATCCCTCTTTCATTTTTTTAACAGTTTTTCAACTTCTTCATGAAATGAATCAATATCGGCAAACTCACGGTAAACTGAGGCAAATCTTATATAAGCAATCTTATCAAGCTTCTTTAGCTTCTTCATGACCAAATCGCCAATAACCCTGCTCTCAATCTCTGTCTTGTCCATATTTCTGAGATCTGTCTCAATCTCATCAACAATTTTTGTAACGTGCTCATGCGATACAGGCCTTTTCTCGCATGCCTTCAAAATTCCCTTTTCAACTTTTTGCCTGTCAAACTCTTCCCTGTTGCCGTTCTTCTTTGCTACAATTAAAGTTGCTCCTTCAACCCGCTCATATGTTGTAAACCTTTTATTGCACTTTAAACATTCCCTTCTTCTTCTTGTTGCCTTGCTATCTTCTGTAGCTCTCTTATCAACAACCTTCAATTCAGCTGATGAGCAGTATGGGCACTTCATTTTTTTGGGAATATATGTTGGTTTACTACTTCGGCATAAACACAATATATTGTGGTATAAAACACCTCAATATACAAGATACAGTATATTCTGTTAGTTCCACTAGTATTTAAAGATTTCTGTTTTTGAAAATATATGTCAAAAACCTATGATTTTTGAGCATGATCAGAAATTTTTACAAATTTCATAATAATAAAAATTTCTGACATATTTCAAATATTCAAACAGAATATTTATGTTTTGTCAAAAACCACTCATCAAAGATGGGTGGCATGTTGTTACATGCGCATAACATTGAGTGGTTTTTGAGCATGCTCGGAAATATATCCACTTACAAGAGTGTATTGTGGATTTCATCCACTGGTTGTAAACCAGTGGTATATTTCCGACATATAAAATAAGTCCAGCATATGTTATCGTCTTTAAAGAAAAAGTTTAGTTATCTTGCAGTTAGAATTTTTTGTTTCTTAATGAAGTAGTGAAATGGTTTATTTTTTATCCAATTTACCAACAACCAGATTAATGAATATTCTAGCCCATGTGAATGCAGGAGAAACCAGTAATATTCCTACAAGGATCATTAGAACAAAATTGATCTTTGCTAAAAAATCAAGCAATAAAAATATTAAATATAGTATAAGATACATAAACAGGATATAATGTATTTTTTTTATGCCAAGGCTAAAACTTTTTCTTATTGCCTTTTTTACATTATACTTCGTCAGCAGGGTATAGGAAATAAAAGCAAAGTATACTATTAATATTAATAGAAAAATTAGCGCGTTAGATAACCAAGAATAATCCTGCTGCCTTAGATATCCAAAAAGCCGTCTAAAATAGTCGGTTATTTGCACAATGTAAAACAAGAAGAACCAAAACAAATTAATTAAAAAAAATTTTTTCATATATGCGAAAAAGCTGACTTTTACATGGACGAACTTTTTGGCAAGCATCCAGTTAGACCCCTGGAATATGCAGTAATTAATGTAAGCAGTTATCATAATACCTAAGGTTGATAACAAAATAGATAATGAATCATTGTTGCTAAATAAACCTTTAATTAAGCTGCCAGCGTATAGCATGCTCTTTCCGCTTTGTATCAGAGCAACTGCCTTTTCCTCAATATTAGCCAGAAAGTAGTTGACAGTAAACCCGAAGCTTATGATAAACAATAAGTCAATGATTACAGGAAATAATATGAAAAATTTTTTTTCCTTTATAGCTTTAAATGACTCAAAAAAGCTGCTTATGATTATATTTTTTTTGAATATCATTTTTTTTTTTTTTTGTCAAAAACCACCCATCATAGATGGGTGGCATGTTTTGGTTAGCATATTTATATTTGAGTGGTTTTTTGACGCTCGGAATTGCACCAATATAAGTGGTGGTTTTTGAGCACTACTCATTCCACCAATCACAGATTGGTGGAATTCCGTTGTTTTAAAACTCACAATCCTTGCAGTCAGTAATGTTACAATTCTTATGGTTTATATTCCACTTTAAAGCCCATGATTTCATCTGTTTTATTATATTTATGAATTCTTCTCCGCTTTTTGTCAGTGAATATTCACATTTTATAGGAAAGTTTGTTGCATCAATTTTTTTTGTAATCATTTTTTCTTTTTCAAGCTCTCTAAGCCTTAAAGAAAGTATCTTTGGCGTTATATCTTCAATTTTCTTCTTCAAGTCAGAGTATCGTTTCCATTTAGATTGGCCCTTATATAATTCCAACAATATTAATAGAGTCCATCTTTTGCCAATAAAGCTTGCTGTCTTGAATATAGTGCAGTTTTTATTCATAGTATACTTTTGGAAACTCTAACATATATAAATAAGTATCTATTTTATACTTA
>JAZDLQ010000010.1:0-4857 GCA_043801855.1 archaeon
AAACTTGCTACTTATTATTATCTCGAAAAACAAGAAAAAATAGGCGCTAATTTCAAAACTAAAACTGTTTTATATCTCGGAACTGCTGAAAAAATTCTTAAGACATACAATGAATTAGAAAATATCAAAAAAACAAAAAAAATAGATTAGTTCAAACAACTGTATCCAAGATAAACTTTTTAACCTTGCAATGTTTTTTGGGTTAGTAATGAAACAAAAAAAAATTATATTTATTCTAACAATTATATTTTTAGTAATGCCAATTGTCCTTGCAAAGTCAGCGAGCATGACTCTTCTTGCGACATCAGAACTTGATGATTCGCAGGTAGGAAGCACTGCTGATGTTTTCCTGGAAGTGAAGCCGGGAAGCGGAAGAATTTTTATTGACTCATTTCCGCTGACAAAATTAGATACTGTCATGTCTACAAGATTTGCAAATGAGATTGCGTGTGATTTTCTTGATAAAGACTGCAATCATTATGATTTTTTTTATACAATAAGGGCTAATGCTGCAATTGTCGGAGGGCCTAGCGCCGGAGCTGCAATATCACTTCTTACAATAAGTGTTCTTGGAGATATTCCACTTGATAAAAAAAGCGCAATTACCGGAACTATTAATTCAGGCGGGCTGATTGGACCTGTAGGTGGCTTGTCCGAAAAAGTTCTGGCAGCAAAAGAATTTGGCTTAACTAAAGTGTTAATTCCAAAATGGAGCACGCTAAATGATACTGAAATAGAAAACCTAACAAAAGACTCAAGTGTCAAAATTGTAAAAGTATCTAATCTTCGCGAAGCAATCTTTGAAATGTCTGGGAAAAGGATAGGAAAAGAGTACACCCTTACAGTAAGTGAAGATTATTCATGGCAGATGAAAAATATTTCAGAGGCTATCTGTAAGCGAACAATGTCACTGTTCTTTACTGAAAAAAATACAACACTTATTTTTGATTCAAAAGAATTATACCAAAAAGGAAATGAAGCAATTAATGAAGGAAATTATTATAGTGCAGCAAGCTACTGCTTTGGAGCAAATGTTAAACTTAAATATGCGTATTTTCTTGAAAAAACCTACACTAAAAGCAATGTAGCAAAATTAATTAGCGATGCTGAAAATAAAACCAAAACCTATAAAAAATCTGTCAGTAAAAAAGAGATTAAATCTTTTACTGACCTTCAGACATTAATGGTTGTAACTGAGAGAATAATTGATGCTGAAGATTATTTAAATTTGTCAAGAACGCTTTTAGCTGAGAATGCATCTAAGATTAATGTAAGCCTATTTAATCTTGCATACGGAGAAGAGAGACTTTACAGTGCATACTCATGGGCAACATTTTTTGGAACACCAGGAGTTAATTTCAATCTTGATAAAGACACAATCAAAAATTCATGCTTGAATAAAGTTTCTGAAGTTGAAGAGAGGATAGAATACATTAGACTATATATTCCGCTTCCTTTTGACGAGATAAAAAAAGAGCTAGCATTTGCTCACAGGGATTTTTTGAATGAGGATTACAGCAATTGTCTCTATAAGGCAAGTATGGCAAAATCAGAAGTTGATATTATCCTTAATACAATGGGGCTCTCAAACAGCGAAATAACCAATCTTATTGAAGAGCGGCAAAAAGAGGCTGAACAAATAATTGGAAGGCAGATAGAAAACAATGTGTTTCCGATTGTCGGATACAGTTATTATGACTATGCTATTTCTCTTAAGGAAACAGATAAGTTTTCATCGTTATTATATATGGAATATGCAATTGAATTAAGCAAACTTGACATATATTTTAAGCAGGAAAAATTTGATTGGCCAATCATCCAAACAGATTATATCGGTATATTTCTGATTGGGGGTTCTGTTGGCTTTTTGGCATGTTATTTTTGGATGATTAGGGAAATTAACAAAGGAAAAAAGAGTAAGAAATGATAAAATGGATAATATTATTAAAAAAATAAGAGAAGAGTTAATTAATAGTACTGACGATAAGACAAAAGAGAGTTTCCAGCGTTTCTTTAAGGAGAAAGTCGTTTGCTATGGCGTAAAGACCGGGGCTGTCGGAAAAATCGCCAGGAAATATTGGCAGGAAATAAAAGACAAGGATAAAAAAGAGATTTTTTCTCTGTGCGAAACGCTCTATTTATCAGATTATACAGAAGAGGCTTTTATTGTTAGCTTCTGGGGAGCAAATTTTGACAAAATCAGCGAACCTGATGATTTAGCTATTTTTGAGAAATGGATTGATAAATACATAAATAACTGGGCAAAATGCGACGGATTTTGCAATCATGCTGTAGGAGACTTAATTGCAAAGTATTCTTCTTGAAGATTCTGACGATATGGTCCAGAAAGGTTATGGCTGGCTTTTAAAAGAGGAAAGCCGCATGCACCAAAAAGAAGTCTTTGACTATGTCATTAAAAATAAATCTAAGATGCCAAGGACTGCATTAAGATATGCAATTGAACTGATGCCAAAAGAACTAAGAGCAAAAGCAATGATAAAATAGTTTCTTTTTATGTAAGTATTAAAACCCTCGAAGCATCTCCGAAGAGACGCTTCCAGGGAAAAAGAGGTGATTAGGAAACGTTGAATATTATTACTTGTATCTACTTTGGAATAGTATATTAATATTTAAACCTTTTGTTTTGATAGCATTTTAAAGTAGTAACAAAAAAAAGCAGCATTTTTTAACATGTTTAGTTTGCAAAAATACAATGCTCTGCGAAAAATGCAAAAAGAAAACAATCATAAAAAGCACATATAAATACTGCGACGAGTGCTTTCTTGAAATAGCAGAGAAGCGGATAAGAAAAGAAATTAGGCTAAATAATCTAATTAAAAAAAACGATAATCTTCTATTTATTGACTCTGAGAATTATCTTACACACATTTCTGTTTTTTTTATCAAAAGAATTCTTAAGGGCATGCCTTATCACTGTGATATAACTAAATCTAAATTTTACCAAAAAAAGTTTAGTGAGAAAAGCAAAACAATTGCAAAACACAATGTCATCGTCCTGCCAATCTGTCTTGACTATGAATGTGAGCAATTTTTAGGCTCTTTTATGGAAGGAAAAAATCCTGGTCACATCGGCAATTACAAAAAAGGAAAACTAATGCTAATTAAGCCGCTACTATGTCTGACAAGAGAAGAGTGCGAAAGAATTGCACTTATTTTATATAAAAAAAAGCCTAAAAAAGAGCAAAAAAAAAGTGAAATTTCCTCTTTTTTAGACTCCTTGGAAAAAGCGCACCCGGAAACAAAGCACAGCTTATTAAAAAGCATTTATGCACTTAAAAAGGTATATACTAAAGGCAAAACAAGTGAATAAAAAAACTCTTTTTATCATATTATTAATAATTCTTATTATCCTTGCAGTTGTAATTGCTTTGTATATCATCGAGGCAACAGTCACAGGAAATGCTACAAAAAAAGAAGTGGTTGAAAACAATATATCCGTTGATGTTTTTTTTTGCCCTAGAGAAGGATGCCTTGAAATAATAATGCCCTTTGTAAAAACATCAAAAGAGATTAAATGCGCATTCTATGATTTGGATTTACCTACGCTTATTGAGGAACTTAAAGCAAAAGGCGCTGACGTAGTAATAGAGGATTCAACTTTTTCAGGAGATTTTAATACAGGATATTCAAAAGCGCTTATGCACAACAAGTTTTGCATTTTTGATTCAAAAATAGTATGGACAGGAAGCATGAACCCAACTGAACGCGACAATTATTTCAATAACAATAATATAATAATAGTGCACTCTCTAAAAATCGCAAAGAATTATCTTGACGAGTTTAATGAACTTAAAAATAATATATATGGTAAGGGCGATGGTGTAGAATACCCAATTGTATTGTCTGATAATTTAGTTGTTGAAAATTATTTCTGCCCAGAAGACAACTGCAAGCTGCATGTAATTAATGCACTAAAGACGGCGGAAAAGTCAGTAATCTTCCTCACGTATTCTTTTACTGACCGGGATATAGGAAACCTGTTATACAATAAAAACATAGAAGGCAAATTAGTCAGAGGAATTTATGAAAAAAAGCAGATATCTGAGTATTCGACTTATGAGGATTTAAAAGATTACACTAAAATAGATACAAACCCATATAATCTGCATCACAAATTTTTTGTTATTGACAATAAAACCTTAATTGCAGGAAGCTATAATCCATCAAGAAATGCAAATGAATACAACGATGAAAATGTAATTATAATCCACGATGAAGCAATCGCTCGTAGATACGCTGACGAGTTTGAATATGTGTGGAACATAGATTATGAAACAATGCCTGATAAACCTAGCGATGACATTATAATATCTGGCATTAATTATAATCCAGAAGGAAAAGATGAAGGAAATGAATTTGTAGAACTGTTAAACAAAGGAGATAAAGAAATTGACCTTAGCTACTATTTTTTATCAGACAATAATACTAATTCAAGGCTAAATGGAACTATTCAAGCAGGAAAAACACTAAAAGCATATCCTTCTTTTGCGCTGAAAAATAAGGAAGGAATATTGATTTTAAAGAAGAACCTAGTTCCAATAGATTATATTATTTGGGATGAGAAAAAAGAGCCTTTTGCTAAAGAAGGAGATGCCATGAGAAGAAAGGAATTAGATAGTGTAGCCGCTTCCGCTTGGTCAGCAGTTAAGCCATAAAAAGAAGACAACTTTTCTGTTTCATCTCGTACCATCTATAAGGGGTGCATGTAATTAGAATCGGTAAATTCTAACATTATCTAGACATATATGCTACAAAATACAAATCTTTTTATATTAATTATCTAGTTATATAACTAGATAATAAAAAGGTGTAAAACATGGGCTGTAAAACAAAAAT
>JAZDLQ010000077.1:0-41016 GCA_043801855.1 archaeon
TAAAAATTCGAATAAAATGAAAATATTTATATATTTCAAATTATTACTTTAAAATTATGAAACGCAAAGTAATAAAACAAGGTCCAAGTACCTTGATGGTTTCACTTCCTGTATGCTGGCTAAAAAAATACTCCATTTCCAAAGGAGATTTAGTTGATGTTGAAGAAGCTGGCTCAAAACTGATTTTTTCTACCAGTAAAGAAACTGATATTAGCTCTATTGTTTTTGACGCAAAGGGTCTTGATATCCATCATATAAGGCAATATCTTACGCAGATTTATAAAAAAGGCTATGATGAAGTAAAGGTTTTTCCCTCACCAAACGTCAAAATGTCTTTAATTCAGGAGTTTATTAGTAAAAACTTAATAGGGTTTGAGATTGTTGACCAAAAAGAAGATTTTCTTGTTGTACGAAGCATATCAAAAGCGCTTGAAACAGAATTTGATGTGCTACTCAGGCGATCTTTTTTAGTAACAAAGCAATTTGCTGAAAACCTTTATGAAATAATCAAAACAGGAGAATACGAAAAGCTAAAGGAAATACAGATATTAGAAGAGACAAATGATAAATTGACAAATTTTTGCCAAAGATTGCTTAATAAAAGAGGATATTCAGATTATTCTAAAACAACTTTTATGTATTGCGTTGTCTGGCAGTTTGAAAAAATTGCTGATGAATACAATTACCTCTGTAATTATTTTTTGTCCCATCAAAATGTTTGCCTGCATAAAAAGACATTGCTATGCTTTGAAAATTTAATCCATTTTCAGAATTCAGTTTACTTAATGTATTACTCTTTTGATAACAAAAAAGCGCAGGAGTTCACAACTAAAGGAAGAGAGCTTATTGTTGAATGCACTAATCTTCTCTCAGATAAGACCGTAGATGACAATTATACCCTGGGAAGAATTCTTGTCCTTATAAACAGGGTATTTAATCTTCTTGGGCCAATAATTGGGATGAATGTTTAATTTTTCTTCATTCCTTTAAATAATCGCTAAAAAGATTTTTCCTTGGATCAACCCGCTGCTTGTTAAGATATTTTAACCTACTAAGCTTAAATATCACATCGAGCTCTAATTTTTCTTTGTCGCTGAATTTAAGCAGTACTTTTTTATACTCTGCGTCACTTAGCATACCTAATGAATCAAGAAATAATCCTACGCTTTTATCTAGGCTAAGATTACGAAATTCCAGATTTTTATTTTTTGACTTATCAATCTGCCTGAAAAATTTTTCCATAAGGTTTGTCATTTTTTTATTCTTTAAAAATACCTTGGCAGCCTCAGTAATTTCATCATTTTCCTCAAAAATTGAATCTGGAATACCAGACAATACCTGGTCAATTTCATTTAATATTTTATTTTCAACTGCCTCTGCATTCGTCGCCCTTCTAAATTCTTCAATATCGAATCTTAGAGCAGAACTTAGCATGTCGCTTATATTCATCCAGTTAACAGCATAAGTTACTTTTTTTCCATGCCGCTCCTTTTGCACTATGCCAAAATCAACAAGCATTTCAACTTGCCTGTGCACGACAGGAATTGATTTATGAGTTTCTATTGCGAGTTTACTTCCATAGTCGACACCAGAGAGAATTTTCAAAAAAATATCATTGAGTGTGTCGTTGATTCCCTGCTCTTTTTTCACGATTAATAATAAAAAACGAAAAGTATTTATATTTTCTTTTATTTTACCTTTACCTTAAAGGTAAAAGTGAGGTGGTGTAAATGTTAGAAAACCTTGAGCAAAGATTACAGGATTTACTTGATAAAACTCCGTTTTTAATCAAGTTGTTTTATTATCCTGAAATTAGCGCAATATCAAATGCGCTTGAAGAGTCACGAAAGTTAAGATCAAATTATGTTAATAACGCTGAATGGTTTAGCAGCTATGCACAGGTAATTAACAAAGGGTTTGACGCTGCATACAATTTTGTTGATGTTTCATATGCCATGTATGAAAACCTAACGGCAATTCCATTTTTTGGCGGCTTTGTTTCAGGTTGGGTAAATAATTACCTGAGCAGAAGCTTTCACATTAACAGGTTGCCTGATAAAGCACATGTTAATCATGTTCTTGATGCACTTAAGACAACATCGCTCGAGACTGTAAGAACAGCGTCTTTACTTAAAACAGGCACTGCTCCAGAATATAGGCAGGTATATTCACCAACACACTTTTATGCGCCGGATCCGTCTCCTGTAAGAAACGGGGTAAATAGTGTCTTTTCTTCTATTGGTAATATGTTTAGTTATGTTTTTTCTTAATTTTTTTTAATTTTAGTATTATTAAGTAGTAACAAAATGAAAAGATTTATATAGAGAATTATTTCAAGTATTAATATGGTTGAATATTGGGCTATTGTTCATGCAAATGACAAAAAATTGTATTATAAGTTGAATCCATCTGGTAAAAATATAACAGCTAGCCCAAATCTAAATGCACATATACCCAAAATGTTTCATACGCTAGATCAAGCTGTTCAAGTTGAGACAGGACAATATTCACTTGAAGGTTTGTTTAGCCACGTAATTAGTGAACATCAAGATAAACTATCACATGATGATATTTCATATGTAGTTTTCAATTGTAAATATGAGGGGCAATCCTCCGATTTTGATGGTCAATACAATACTGAGACACATACAACAAGTGCAGATGTTAAAGCTAGTGCATTATCTGAATCAACCATTGAATTTTATACAAATAAAAAAAATGATGCGTTTCAGCAATTAATGAGCATACCACCTAAACCAAAAACAGCTTGGCAAAGGTTTGCAGATGGTTACATAAGAGTTGTTGGAGCTGTTCCTGGTGGTAAATTGTATTTACAATATGCAGCGAAAGCTAGACATGCTTTGGATAGTTTGGCTGCTTATCTTAGAAATAAATGATCAGTAATTTTTCTACTCTCTATAAAACTCCGCAGCCTTTTCAGGAGGCATTGTATTAATTATTGTTCCTGTAGAAATCTCAAATCCTGCCCATTTTGCTAGCCGAGGCGTAATCACAATGTGGAAATGCATTTTATCTAAACCATACTGGAGATACATGTTATAAGGCGCATTTAATTTTTTTAGTTTTGATAGTATTCTAATAAGCATCTCTGCAGTATCTTTGTACTCATCGTCATTAAAATCCGTTATTGAGCGTATATGTCGTCTAGGAAAGAGCCAGATTTCAAAAGGGAATCTCGAAGCATAAGGTGTAAATGAAATCGAATGGTAACTTTCAAAGCATCTTCTATCTGAATTTTTTTCAATTTCAATTATTCTGCAATAAGGGCAACTGTTTGCAGATGCTTTTTCCTTTTCAATTATTTCTTCAGGGATTAGGTTATATCCGATAAGCTGAGAATGCGTATGCAAAATTGAAGTTCCTGCGTCGCTTCCGCTGTTTTTAAATACAGTTACATACTTAATGCCTGTCTGCACTTCCATTTTTTGAATCCGATATGAATAAAACCGTAGCAGCTTTTCAATATGCCACGTAGGAAGATCCCATAATTCCTTTTCATGTTCAGGTGTTTCAACAATCACTTCATGAAGCCCGAATCCGTCAGAATAAGTAAAAAAAGAATTATCTGTTTTAATAATATAGTTGCCAGTAGGAGCGACTGCTGCATACATATTTGTAAAGCATCTAATTAGCCACCCTCCTTTCCCATCAGTAATTCTTGCATGCTCGCCAGGAGTCAAACTCTCATTACCAGGGCAAAAATGGCAAATATCTGTTTTTTTATCTTTTTTTTCAGAAATAAACTGGTCTGGCCGCTTTGCCCGTTCAGTTGCAATAATTACAAAATTATTAAGAACATAATCTTTTCGCAGTTCAGGCATTCAATAAAACCTCTTTTTTAATTCTTTTATCAAAAACTAACTATCTTCTTGTTATATAAACATATCGAAATTATTTTATTTACTTTTAAGTGCTAAATTTTATAAATAAGATTAAACTATAGTTAACAAATGCTGCCAGCGCCATTGACATTTGAAGATGTAATTTACTTTAATTATATAAATTTCTTAGCGAATCATTCAAATATAAGTGGCATAACTTTATCTCCGCAAGACAATGCTCTTTTAGAGAGAATACAAGGTTTAACAAATGGAAACGGGCATAACTTTGCAGAAAATAAGGGAATAATCGGTGTTGTTTTTTACCACGATATGTTTAACAGGCAAGGAGCGCTGCTAGGTCCAACTGGTGAAATAGCTGTTAACTCTATCGATGATGTCTTTAACCAAGTTATTTCGGACAGGATGTCAGATGAGCGTGGGTTGTTAGCAATTGACTCATCAGTTGAATCTGACTTTAACCATTCTAGGGAAGGAGGTTATGTATGGGGAGGACTGAAAAGATTTCATTATTCAACAGTT
Organism: archaeon; assembly: GCA_043801855.1. Taxonomy (GTDB): domain Archaea; phylum Nanobdellota; class Nanobdellia; order Woesearchaeales; family GW2011-AR15; genus CAYTWW01. The sequence goes on from JAZDLQ010000077.1 coordinate 4,383, forward strand.
TGTGCTCCTACTGCTTGGAATAATGCAACAAGTAAAATTGTAATTCAAATGCCAAGCAAAAAACCAGATGAAATAGGAGATTATTTGATGAACTTACTCTTACCCTCTACTGCAGGAAGAGGTACAAGGACTCAGGCTATGCTTGGAGCAGTGTTACTCGGCCCTTGTGAAAATATTGAAACTAGAGATACTCCTGCCTATGCAGAAGTGCTTGGAGTTAAAGAAACACAAATAGGAGATCATTGGGGTACAGTAGTCAGATTGACTTGTGCATCATCACCCTTAGATAATATTAATAATAACATTGGATATTCCTACGAAGAAGTTTTATACTTAGAAGAAAAAGATATTTCAACTCTGTTAGGTGAATCGTATGAGTTAGATAAACTACAGCAATATCAAATAGGCAATTCTGGTATATACATGGTTAAAAGAACCTATCGCTACGATAGGTCAATTGCTATCGACGGCAGATTGAGCAATCCAGTTTACGAATTTGTTAATCCTCAAAAAGTATTGGAAAATATGCATAACAAAAGAGCAGGATTATACAATGTCGATATTTTTGTTCCGCTTAGCTAATTACACAATCAATTAATACATAGTGCCTTTTTCCAGTATGCATGTATTTAAGCTTATAAAAAAGAAAATTAGTTAAACTCATTGAAATTATATATGCACATTGCTTTGTGGAATATGCAGAAAATGAATAACAAAAACATGTTAAATCTGTTCTTAAGGCTATCCTTTCTTTGCTTGACTCTCTTCTCTTTATTTGGTTGTGGAAGCAGTGAAAAAAAATTACCTTACATAACAAAGATTGAAACAGAGTCACCTATTGTTGCAGGCGAGCAAAATAGAATTACAATTCACGGCAAAAATATGGATGCAAATGATGCTTCAATACTGCTTTACAAGCAGGTCGCAAATACACTGAGCGCAATACCCATCGATGCTTATGAAATAAACAGCATTACACAAAAAGTGGTTGAATCCGCAAATACAGATGGGAGCATTGAAGTATTATTAACACCAAGCGAATCAATTGAGCCAGGCGAGTATATAATCGGTGTAAGAAACAGAAATGGCTTAAGCACTTTATTATCAAATGAGAATACGCGAATAAAAATACTGGCACCAAGGCCTGTTATTACCTTAGTTAAAATAGAAGAAGTGCCACCTGAAGAAATAGATATTGGACGAGGAACCAGGAAATTAATTATTCAGGGTAAACATTTTGATGGATTAAAACAGGTGCTGCTTTATAGCTATGAAACAGATAATCCAACATTTTATCCAATTAAGTATAGTGCGTATAATGTTTATTCAATTCCTCCAATAATAACAATAACAGATACTAGTATAGACGGATTGTTTGTTCCAGGTGGATTAAAGGACGGAACATACTATATTAATATTGAGACAGCATCTGGCTACGGAGCTTATCATACTGATACGAATCATTTTGAAGTTAAAGGAAGCCCTTGCAAGAACCAACCCATAATAAAAGATTTAATAGTTAATAGCCAAAGCAATCAATACGATTGTGACACACCTTTTTTAATTTCAGGGAAAAACCTAAAGCAAATGTTTGGCAATTTTTACTATAATTGGAAAGATGGTAATTTATATTTTGGTGGATTATCATCTAGACCCGATATTAATACAAATTATGAAATAACTGACACAAGTATTGGTCCAGTGTCTTTTGAGAAATCCAAAAGAACAAAATATTGTATGGATGGCGAATATTATGTATATATTGTAACTAGAGTAACAGACGGCTATTGCATAAGCAGCCTTTCAGAAGGAAGCAAGTTCACTATTGGACCTACTTCATCATCAACTATACAATCAACTTTGCAGCCTACTCCTGTGGCTGCAAAAAGCTCTGAGATTGACTCAATAATTTAAATAAAGAATATATAATTATCTGCTTAACTTACCTCTAAAGCCCTGATTTTTCAACAGCCATATTATGCGCTTTAATATAATTCTCGATAAGAAGCTTCCAATCTGCCATAGATGCAATTCTTTTTGCCTTTAATTTATTTTCAATTCTATCCTGCTTAGAAAAAGTTGTATAATTATACATAATGCTTGAAAGATCATCTATTATTTCTTCGTCTTTTTTATTCTGGCGCTTTAATACAAATATTCCCTTGTTCTTCTTGCCGTTGTCAGTCTTCTCAATGTATCTTCCAAATCCTGCGAGGTCTGTTGTCAGTGAAGCTACACCTAATGCTCCTGCTTCAAGCGGAGTGTATCCCCATGGCTCATAGTAGCTTGGGAAAACTCCAAGATGCGAGCCCATAATCGACTCATAATAAGTCATATCCAGTAATGAATCAGCGCCGGTTAAGTAAATAGGATAATAGATAATTTTTACTTTGTCTTCTTTTTTATTAAATAAGCCGCTTTCTCTTATACAATTCATTATCTCATTATCATTTTCGTTTGTCAGTTCATGTGTGCAAACAGGCGGCAGTCCTTCTCTATTGAATCTGTTGACCTTTTTTTTCATTTCACGAACAACCGAATCTCCCAAAATAAACTCATCATTAATTTCTTTTTTAGCTGCAATTCCATAGATTAATTTTTCTTTAATATCTTCGTTCATATCAATTATATTTTCCCTAATGTCTTCAAAGCGCGTCCTATTTTCAATTATTTCAAGCCTTATGCCTCTTGCAAACGCAGGAACCCAGATAAATGCAATAATTGTTTTATCAGAATTTTTTTCAATTAATTCTCTGTTTAGTTTTGCCAGACCTTTTATGAAAATATCTATTCCCTTATCTTTAAACTCATATCTTGCTGCTGTAAAATAAACAAGAATATTATCTAGGTCAAAAGTATAATATGGGAAAAAATGCATCATCAGGAAATTTTTGATTTTTCCTTTCAGGTGCTTATGTAAAATTGACGAGTCTTCAAAAGTCGGGAATTTTTCTATATCCAGACCGTTGGGCAGAAGAACATCAGGAGTTTTTCCAAGCAAATATGTTGCTTCAATTCCTGTTATTTCTGATACTGTTGTAAAAGCACCTGCATTTGCAGCGCACTGTTTTTCAGTGTGAAATTTAGCTTGAATATTATATCTATACGCTTCAGTTTCAGGGTTTACCTTATCCAGTACATTGTATAAATCAATATGATTTGCAGCCAGAGTTCTTCCAAGCATGGTTGCATGCGTTGTAAAAACAGTTGCAACGGCTGCATTTTTGCTTTTAAGGTGCAGCAGTCCTCCTCCTGCAAGCCATTCATGAAAATGAGCAATTATTTTTTTTCCTTTTGTAACATATGAAAACTCTTCAATTAAAATGCCGGCTGTTGTTGACCATACCATAGGGTCATCATAGTCATAGTAATTTGTACCAAGAGAATCAATTTTGAATTTTTCCCAGTATTCTCTTTTTATATCGTTGTTATATTTTACAAAACAGGTATGGTCTATTAAAATTACATTTGGCTCTCCGTCAACTAGCCATTTTCCGACATGGCATATTATTCCCATGTTTTTTAATTTTTCAAAAATGCCAATAAGTATGCCAACAGGATCTTTTTCCTGAAATTCGCTAAGGGACGGACTTCCTTTCAGATAAGGCCCTATTGCGAAGTAATTGTCTTTGTAATAAGCAGTCATCGGGACAAGCTTTGAAGTAACAACAGTATAAATTCCACCGACTTTATTACATACTTCCCATGAAACTTCAAACATTATTTCTGCTTTTGCTTCCATGATTTTATATATACTTTATCCTCTCAATCATAATGCCTATTACAAACCCGATTATTGTTCCCATTAAAAATGAAAAAGCTATCTCTTTTAAGTGCCAAGTATAATAATGCGGGTGAACTCCTCCGTGCTCATGGTGGTGAGCCATTTCCTCATGCTTATTTTCATGGGGAGTTTCTTCTTTTTTTACTTCGTGAGCAGTATGTTCATGCTGGCTAAATGCTGATGCATGTTCAGGCTCTTTATGCTTAATCTCTTCATGATGCTCTTCTTTTTTTTCCTGGGTCAATGAAGCATTGGTCTCAGTTTGATGTTTTTGCATTGTGCCTGTTGTTAACTGAGGCTCTGCAATCCACTCGTTTTTTTTGCTTTCAGCTTCTTTTGGTGTTTTATGATGTATTATTCTTTTTTCAAGAGCATTTACAAATCCCTGCTTTGTTTTTTCTTTAGTGAGAGCATCTGCAAGCTCAATATCTTTTATAATATCCCTTATCCAGTTTGCGAAGTGGTTGTAATCTTCACCTACATAAGAATGAAATTCCTCTTCATTAGCATTTTTTAAGTGATGAAGAAGCTCTTCAAGATTGTTTAGTTCCTTTTCACCCATCTTAAAGACGTGCTCTTTTGGAACATTTCTTAAAAAATCATTAGCCATTTTTAATCCCTCCCAAATTGATTTGTTAATTACAAATATTTATTTACAAGATGCCTAAGCATCTTATGCTGCATCTCATGCATTTGTTTAATTCCTCTTATTTCATCAGCAAGCTCTTTTTCCTCGAAAACTTCAGATATCCAGTTTGTAAAATCATTCCTTTCTGAATTCACATGATGGTTGAAAACCCATTCATTCATTGTATCAAAAGAATTCATAAGCTCTTTTATATTCTTTATTGGAACACCTGTCACAAGAATAAAATAGTGCTCAGGAAGCGCATCTTTTAACGCTTTTTTAACCTCGGTCTTGCTTGATTTTGGAAAATTATTTCTTTTAGGCCTGGCCATTAGTATCACCTCTTTTTAACTATCAACTTATATTTTTACATGCTATGCATTTATAAGTGTGCTTGGGCTTTCTGATAATGCAAACCCTTTGCTATCAATTTTATTAATCCTGTGCGCAAGGTCATTCAATATGTTCATATAGCTTATATATGAATCATAGGGTGTATCATAAGGATTGAAGTACTTGTGCACGTCTCCATCTGAAAACCATTTTGTGCACATATAATAAAAATGGTCACTTGTTGTTAATTTACGCCAATCATCAATAATTTTAGAGTCATTTGTTTTTCTTACTGCTGCTTCCATTTTATAAATTTCGCTTAGCGCTGTTTGTTGCATCTTGTTTCCAAGCCACGCAGACAAGTCGCGCTCAACATCCGCCCAGGAAACTGGACTATGAATATCAAGCTCTCCAACAGATTCATTTTTTTGCGCTGCTTCACTTGGAAAATTAAAGTTAATTCCTCTATTAAGAAGTGTTTTTGGCAAATGCGCCAGAAAATTAAATATGCCTGTATGTTCCCACTGATGCTCGCCAAATGTTTCATAATCCATAAATAGGTTAATTGTATTTCCATTTGCGCTGCTTACCCAATCTGCATATTTTTCAACATTGAGTGGCCATTCGTTCCAGTCTTTATTAGAAAACCTAAACGCAATATCGTCGCTAAGTTTATAGTTTTTAAGGAGCAATTTGATATTAGGCGCAGTCCTTGCCTTGTATATGAAATTTGGAGATCTCCATCCAAGAATGTGGTCAGCACCTTCTGCGAGAACTGCCTTGTATCCCAATCCTTGCAAAAAATTCGCAAGCTCATTATTAAAAATCAATTCTGTGTTTCTAAAGACAGTAGGTCTAGCGTTAAAAAGCTCAACCATTTTTTGCTTATGCATCATAACCTGCCTGACAAATTCCTCTTTTGAGTAGAGAAAAGACAGTGAGTGATAGTAAGTTTCAGATAAAAATTCAACGCAGCCAGTATCAGCTAGATCCTTAAAGCTTCTAATTACTTCTGGAGCATACTTTTCGAATTGCTCTATTGCGCTGCCTGTAATTGAATAAGAAATCTTGAATCTGCCGTTGTTTTCTTTTATCAATTTGTGCATAAGATTATTTGTGGGCAAATAGCATTTTCTTGTAACTTTTTGCATAATCTCTTTATTTTTCTGGTCATCAAAATAGCTCTCCTTTTTCCCAATATCAAATATCTTATACTTTTTCATCCTGTATGGCTGATGAACCTGAAAATAAAAACAGATATCCGGCATATTTAAGACCCCATACATTCCTTATACACATTAATGCATTTTTCAGCAGACTGATCCCATGTCAGTTTTTTTAATTCTTCACGTCCGTTGTCAGCTAGAGCATGTGCCATATTCCTGTAAGATAAAGTTGTAACAATCTTGTTTGTCATCTCGTCAATATCCCAGAAATCAACTTTAAGTGAGTTTGCTAAAACTTCATTGACTCCAGATTGTTTTGATATGAGTACAGGAGTTCCGTGATTTATTGATTCAAGAGGTGTAATTCCAAATGGCTCACTAACTGACGGCATGACATACAAATCTGCCATCCTGTATGCTTTTGCAATATCATCTCCTGTCAAGTGGCCTGTAAAAAGGACTTTTTTTCCAAGGCCAAGATCAGCTGCTTTTTCAATCATCTTTCCATACATGTCGCCTGTTCCAGCAACAACAAATTTAACATCAGGCATAATATCTGAAACTTTTTTTGCAGCTTCTATAAAATAATCAGGCCCTTTTTGCAGGGTTATTCTTCCAAGGAAAAGTACAATCTTTTCAGTTCCTGTGAATTTGCTTTCGCTTTGCTTATGCCCTTCTGGGTATATTCCATTATGGACAACTTTTACCTTATCCGGGTTAATTCCATAATGCTTAACAATCATTTCTTTTGTAAAATTGCTAACAGCAATTATCTTATCAGCTGCGTGCATTCCCTCGCGTTCAACATCGTAGACTTGCTGATTTGGATGGCCTCCTGTCCTGTCAAATTCTGTTGCGTGAACATGAACAACCAAAGGCTTTCCTGATACTTTTTTTGCAAGAATTCCTGCTTTATAAGTCATCCAGTCGTGGGAATGAATAACATTAAATTCCTCAAAGCTTGCAATTACTTTCGCTTTTTGGGCGTACCGTTCAACTTCTTCAAACAAGTTTCTGCCGTAAATTGTCGATAGGTCAACACTGTCTCTGCTTCCAAGACCAGAAGAGCTAATCTCTTTTAATGTAGACGAATATTCATCGCTCGTCATATAGCTTTGCAGAAGAGATTCAATTTTTTTTATACAGATTTTGTTATTATCAATATAAAGATTTTCAGTTATTATTAAATTTACATGAGACGCTTCATCTGCCCTCTTTCCCTTAGGGACAACAAAGATTACTTCTGTTCCTTTTTTACTAAGGCCCTTTGTTAAGCCATAGCAAGCAGTGCCAAGGCCACCCCTACTGTGCGGAGGAAATTCCCACCCAAACATAAGAACTTTCAAAGTACCTACGCACCTCTTTGTTTTCTAATATTATTCACTTTTGCCCCAACTTGATTGTAAAATCTCTGATTATTTAAAATCACCCTCATATTTAAATGTTATTAATTTTCAGCGTCAAAAATTGAAATTATCTATATTTTTATATATTATTAAATTTGTATTTTCTAATAAATCTTATGGATTGAATACTTAAAAATATTGAATTTTCTTATGGTTTATTTTATTTATCATATGTTTTACAATTGTTTAATTTTAGACTATAAATTTAATAATTAAATGAATATTTAACTTATTTAACTAATAAAGTTTTATATGTTATAGAAATATTTAAATATTAGTTATTTATACTAACAATTATGCTTGACTGCGTATTTGTTGAATCCAAATGGAAAATTTTATCTGCTCTTTGCGAAAAAGAAAGTTCTCCAATTGAATTATCAAAAAAACTAAAAACAACGCTTGCAAATATTAGCACTCAACTTAGGCTTCTGGAAGCTTTAGGTTTAGTTAAAAAGCAAAAAATTCCAAACACGCAGAAAGGAAAACCAAGGACTATTTTTTCACTTGCAAAAGAATTTTCTTATGTGACTCTTGTTAAAAAAAACTACTGTTCAAAAAAATTAATTAAGTTGGATAAAATAGATGATGCTATCTTTTCAATTTATTTCCTTAATGATTCAGCGCTGCATTACTATCTTTTTAAATTTTTTTTTATGTTTGAAGAAGTGCTAAAAGAATGTGAAAGCCTATCTTACCTTGGTATAAACGGCAATGATATAGAGCTAGTTGTCATAAGCAGCAAAAAAGAAGAATTAATAAACAAATTTGCTAATGTTGCTTATACCTATAATGGAAATACAAGAAAAATAATTACATTTGTTTATACGATTGACGATATCAAACAAGGTTTAAATAATAAAGAGGCATTTTTTACAGGTGTTGTTGCCAGAAGTTTTACACTTTATGATAAAAATAATGTTATTTTGCCATTAAAAGAAATCCTTAATGGCTCTTAAAAATAGAAAATCTTATTAACCAGATATTTATAAAAAATAAAAAGAGGAAAAAATGACTATATCTGAGCTTCATAAAACCCTTGAAAAAAGGCAAGATGAGCTTGTTGGCCTTTTATCTGCAACAAATGAAAGCATGACGCTTGAAAAGCAGCACCAGATTTATGGTGCCATTAATGAATTAAAGCTTGTTCTTGAGACGCTTAACTATTACCGAACCAAAGAAATTCTGGAATATGAGAATGAACCAAATATCGGCGTTTTAAATTCAAGTCCGGAAGCAACGTACACAAACATTGCTCCTGTATCTAAAAATGATAACCAGACTGCATCTATTGAAAAATCAGATTTTTTCTCGCAGGTAAAAGAAAAAATATTCAGTAATTTTCTAAAGAAGAAGTAGATTTTTGTAACAACACATATTTGAAAAATTTGCAAAACATCAGTTTTTTTCATCAGCTTTTTAAATCATTCACAATTTTATTAAAATATGAAAATAGCATTGTGCCTTCTATCGACGGGAATAGACAGCCCTGTTGCAATATATATTATGCAGTCGCAAGGATATAGAGTTGATGCAATTCATTTTGATAATTATGGAAACAAGAACTCTGTTGAAAAGTTAAAAGGCCTGATAGGAGTATTAAATAAAAACACAAAAAAAAAGGTTACCTTATATTATGCTAATTACTCTAAAATGCAGGAAAATTTTTCAACAAACTGCAATCGAAGGTTTCAGTGCATACTTTGCAAAAGAGGAATGTATAGAGCCTCTGAAAAATTTGCAATAAAAAACAAATATGATTTTCTTCTTACTGGCGAAAATCTTGGCCAGGTTGCATCCCAGACCTTAATGAACATGGCTGTACTTGATAATGCAGTTACAATACCAATACTAAGGCCATTATTAACTTATGATAAGGAAGAAACTATTAAAAAATCTATTTTAATAGGAACTTATGAAATATCAATTAAAGACGCCCATACCTGCCCCTATGTGCCAACCAACCCCCTAACCAAAGCAAAGCTTGAACAGACTATATTTGAAGAAGGAAGAATAGAGTATACTCGCCTCCTAGATGAAGTAATACAAAGTATTGAAAAGATTGACTAAAAATATAAAAAAATATATATACCTAATGATATGTTAATCTAAAGTAAGTGAATCATGTTAGCAATTATTCAAAAAATTAAAAGGGGTGCGAACTTATTATGAAAAATGACGATTATGAACTTTTACCGCATGAAGAGATTGAAAAATTAAAAAGAGAGCTTGACAGGCTAAAAAAATCAGGCACAAACCCTGATGCGTTGTCTGGCTCAATGGAAAATTTGACTGATTCAATTAATTCCCTTCTGAGAGTCTTTAGAGAAGCATCTGAAGAAATGAAGCTGGATGAGCATGATTCAGTAATGCTTTCAGACAAAATAGGGCCACTTGCTGAAAAAGTTGACAAGGTTCTTGAGCAAAACGAAAAAATTGCAAAAGGAATAATTGCAATAGCAGATATGATTGAAGAAATGCAGGCAAGGCAAAAATATCCTATGCCTCAGAATGCTCCTCCAAAACCCATGACTTACCAAAAGCCTTATACAGACGAGGCGCAGCAGTCTCAATTTGGAAGCTTCAATATGGGAACTGAGTCTTCGTATTCACAAAGCACTGGAATGACTCCGCAGCCGCCTCTCCCGCCAGAGATGCCAAGGCCGCAATTCAATCCTCTTCCTTCAATGCCGCAGCCTGAGCCTGAAAAGAAAAAGGAAGGATTTTCTATTAAATTTAAGTAGAAAAATGCCAAGCATACTTAGCTTATATGAACTGGACAAAAGTAAGGCAAAGCGTTTTCTATTTTATATTTGCGCAAACTTTGCCAAGCAAAAAAAAATTAATGTGAAAAGATTAGCACAGACAGATAAAATAAACATTCTTGACACTAAAGTTGCTTCTCTTGAAAAAAGAAATATTGAGCTTACAAATCATATACTTGGACTTTCAAAAAGATTAGGAGAAGTTCAAAAGCTGAATGAAGAAAGCAAAAGCCTAATCATTGCTCAGGATGAGGCTGAAGAAAAAATTGGAACCAATGTCGATGCCCTAAGATCAATTATCGACTCAAAAAAAGAGCGCCTCGAAGAGCTTGAAAAAAAAATAGAGGACAGGCTATCTAAAAGCCGTGAAGATACATTAAAAACAGATGCAATTGCAAATGACATATTAACAAAAGATTCCCTGTATAGTGAATCAGAACTTGACAAGACAAGAAAAATTAGGGAACTTGAATCAAAAATTGAAGAGCGCCTAGGTGTAAAAAAAGAATTAGAAGAGCAGAATAATAATCCAGCAGAAAAGTTTGGAGACGCAAGGAAAGAGCGGATAATAGAACTTGAGAAAAAAATAAGAGTTAAACTTGAGGGAAAAAAAATTGAGCCATTGAAGGAAAAAATTGCGGGGCTAAAAGACCTCTATTACACACTTTCAAAAGCTAAAGGGATTAAAAAAGAAAAGCTTTTAATGCTAAAAGGAAAAATTGAGAAACTGGAAAAAAAGCTTGCTAAAGTCAAAGTTTAGTTAATTGGATTCTTGGATTATGTTTCAAATGCAGAATATTCTCCTCAGATATCCCTGCCCATAAGAGTTCTTCTCTGGTTTGCTTTGGCGCGCTCCATTGCTTCTCTTACCATATGCTCAACTTTTGTATCTATTGCAGGATAAAATTCATTTGCAAGCTTAAAGTCGCCAACAAGCTTTTTTAGTTCAGTTTTGTTTACAATTGACATACCACTACTCAATCGGGAAGGATTTATAAAATTTTGTTTTCAAGAAAAGCTATTAAAGCATTATAATTTCTCTCAGACATTTCTTTCTTATATGCTTTAAGGAGAGGTATTATGTATTCTTTTCTTAAGCAAATTTCTTTTTTTGAAAGTATTTCCGAAATATTATCGCCAATCAAAAAATCAAAAAACTGGGTTACGTTCTTTGGGTCTTTAGTGAATCTTGCGCGCTCAAAATCAATCATGACAGGCACTGCATCATTGCCGTTTTTTCTGACAATTATGTGCTTAATTGGGTGATGCATTTCAAGCTTATTTATGCCAAGGCAGTCCATTGTATAGCACTCTGCCAAGATTTTTTTTATTATATCCAGGATTGCGAATTTTTGCGAGGAATTAATAAAATCAACAATAAGCTCTCCTTCTACAAAAGTGTAAGCAAAATAATCATTGCCATAAAATAAAAGCTGAGAGCCAATTCCTTTTTTATTCAGTAATTTTAGAAAATTAACCTCATTTTCAATCCTGTTAAAGTTAAGGTTTTTATGAAGCACTTTTACAGCTATTTTTTTGTTATCAAATTTGCCAAGAGAAATATATCCTCTCTTGCCTTTGGCATAATAAGATATTTCACTTACGCCTTTTTCATGAAGGTTAACCAACGCATTTGTTTTTTTAATGAGTAAAACATATACAGTTTCAAAAAATGCATGAAAAGAATCGATTACCTTTGCAATCATCAGGTTCTTTGCAATTATTTCCCTAATATTTTCAAGGCCTACTGTTGATGAACAGGTGAGTAGTATATTGCCTTTGTCTGACAGGTAATTTGCAGCATTGCTGATAAATCTCTCGGTCACTTCATGGCCGACTTTTCCTCCGTAAAGTGCTGCATCTTCTGTTCCTTTATCAAGAGGAAGATATGGTGCGTTAAAAATAATTAAGTCAAACTGGTTTTTATTATCTGTTTGAATAAAGCAATTCTTAATTGAATCAAAATAGAATGAATTTAAGTAACTAAATAAGTCAGATTCAAAGCAGAAAACATTTTTTCGGTTTTCATTTTTTATCCTGCTTAATACGTGCTCAACTGCATTTTTGTTTATGTCGCAGCACAAAACTTGTTTTGCGTGTTTTGAAGCTGCAAATGCAAGGATGCCGCTGCCTGTTCCCATATCTAAAACAAGAGAGCAACCTTTGGAATATTCCAATACGCATTTTTCCATCATGAATGAATCTTCTCTTGGCTCATATATGTCCTGACGCATAAATAATGCTAAATTATGCTTTATTAAAAAAACTTGCCTAAGAAATGATAGAATTGGTAAAAAGAGGAGAAACAATTATCTTCAAATAAGAGTAAACTCAGTAAATATTTTTTCGCAGTAATGGCATTTAATGCAAAGCGGACGCTCGGCTGCCTTATAGAACTTTGAAATAACCTGCTCGTTTCTTGTGATGCACTTAGGATTTGGGCATTTAATTAAGTTTTCAAAGTAATCAGGCACAGTAACTTTAAATTTTTCGAAAACTTTTTGGTTTTGGATAATATTTATTGTTGCCATTGGGGCAATTAGGGCAATTCTGTTTATCTCTTCTTTGCTTAAGTTTTTATTTTCAATTTTTACAATGTCCTTTCTGACCAATGATTTACTCTCAAGATTCATTCCGACAGTAACTATCTGGTTGTATTCATCTAATTTTAGTATTTCCACAACTTTTAAGGCTTTTCCGCCGGGTATATGGTCAATTACTGTTCCCTGCTCAATTGCATAAACTCTATAAGCTCTCATTTTAATTTACCGCCAACAAGTGCAAGAAGCGCCATTCTTACTGGAATGCCATATGCAGACTGCTCAAAATAATATGCATGACAGGTATTGTCAACTTCTTTTGTTATCTCATTGACTCTTGGAAGAGGATGCATTATTTTTAAGTTCTTTTTAACTGATGTAAAAAGAGGCGCATCTATTACATACGCATTCTTGACTTTCTCGTATTCAGAGGCATCAGGAAACCTCTCTTTTTGGATTCTAGTTGCATATAAAATATCTACTTCATCAATAATATCCTTGACATTTGCATGCTCGGAATATTCGATTCCATGAGCATCAAGATCATCAAGAATATGTTTTGGCATCTTAAGTGAGTCAGGTGATACAAAAAACAACCTGCATGAAAATTTTGATAGTGCATTGGCAAGAGAGTGCACTGTCCTTCCATATTTAAGGTCGCCTGCCATCGCAATCTTAAGCCCTGAAATTTTTCCCTGGGATTCTTTTATGGTATATAAGTCAAGCAAAGTCTGTGTCGGATGCTGGTTTGCCCCGTCTCCTCCATTAATAACCGGAACATTTGAAGCTTCTGCTGCCAGCCTTGCTGCGCCTTCAAGAGGATGCCTAATTACAATTATATCTGAATATCCTGCAACAACCCTAACTGCATCGTAGAGTGATTCTCCTTTTGAAAAAGAGCTTACATGTGGATCAGAAAAACCGATTATTTTTCCGCCAAGGCGTAGCATTGCTGATTCAAATGAAAGCCTGGTCCTTGTTGAAGGCTCAAAAAACAGCGTTGCAAGAACTTTGCCTGCTAAAAGAGGCTTTGTTGTTTTTTCCATCTGTTTTGCAACTTCAAGAACGCGTATTATTTCCTCTTTGGAAAACTCGTTTATGCTGATTATATCTTTTCCAGCAAAAGAAAAATTATTTTTTTTAATCATCTCTAAAAATAAGAAAAAGTTAACAGAATATTATAAAGGTTTCGGTCAGGTCGTTAGGATGCTATTTTTTCCAATCAGCTTTTATACTCGCTCAAATTCTTAAATAGTGCCCTTTTTTTCCTTATGAAGAATATTTCGCTAGTGCAATTCTTTTGCATAAACGCATAAAGCCGAAGGAAAAGAAGGGTTTTTTTATAATAAATCATAAAAAACAAAATATTATATATTTGGAATTGTAATCTATTTATTTATGTTTCAAAATTACAAAAACTATTTTTCTGTGCCTGTACTAATTGCAGCGAACATTGTGCCGCTTATCATGGTGTTGTTCTTTGGCGCAAATCTTTTTGAGATTCTTATATTATATTGGTCGGAAAGCGCAATAATCGGGTTTTTCAACATTATTAAGATGGCTCTTGCACAGGGTGGAAATGAAAAGCATGCAAATGTGCAAAAATTATTTCTAATACCTTTTTTTATGATGCACTATGGAATCTTTATGTCAGTACATCTTGTTTTTATATTAATTTTAAGTGGTATTATTAGTTTAAATACTCCTAATTTCAACTGGATATCAGCTCTTACTAACATAATTATAGGATTTATCAGCCTTTTTGCAAGCCATGCAATATCATTTTTTACAAACTATATAGGAAATAAGGAATATAAGACCGCACTTGCAGGATTATTAATTTTTAGCCCGTATGGAAGAATTATAATAATGCATCTAACTATCCTATTTGGCATGTTTATTTTTATGCTAACAGGATACTCAATTATTGTTCTTGTACTTTTGATAATATTAAAGACACTCGTCGACCTTGGCGCGCACCTTGCTGAAAGAAGCGGATTTTCAAACATTAAAATAAAAAAAGCAGGGCAAGAGGTAAATTGACATGAAAAAAACATACGTATTCTTGTTTTTTGTTTATTTAATGTTTATTCTGCTTCTCATGGGATGCAACAATAGCGCTACTAGTAAAAACACACTTTCACTGACTGATAATTTTTGTGGATCCTCAACAAAAGAAAGCTGCACAAAGAATAACGACTGCATTGAGGCAGGATGCTCCAGCCAGATTTGCCAGGGAAAAAGTAGGGAAATTACAATGACTACTTGTGAATACAGGTTTTGCTATGATGCAAAAAGATATAATTTGACCTGCGGTTGTAATGCAGGCAGCTGCATGTGGATGGAAGCATCAATAGGCAGGTGAAAATTCCTCTCTTCATTACCGAAATTTATATAAATGACTTATTTTTCCAATAGAAGTTATGGCAAGGCTAAGAAGTTTTAACGCATATAGAAAGCTGGATAGGGCTTATACAAGAAAATCAAAATACAGGAAAAAATCATTTATTAGGGCTAATCCAACATGCAAAGTTATCAAATTTGACATTGGAAACACAAGCGGAGTATTTTCACATCAGCTTGACTTGTTCTCAAAAGACATACTGCAAATAAGAGATAACGCACTTGAATCAGCAAGGCAGACTGCAACAAGGGCTCTGGAAAAGACACTTGGCAAGACAAACTTCCACTTAAAAATCAGGGCGTATCCACACCAGATACTTAGGGAGCACTCGGTAGCATCTGGAGCAGGAGCTGATAGGTTCTCAACAGGGATGGCTAAATCATTTGGGCACCCTGCGGGGCTTGCAGCAAGGGTATTTAGAAATAAGCCAATAATGTCAGTTTATGTTGACGAAGCAAACATTAAAACAGGCAGGCTTGCATTGACAAGAGCGCTGCACAAGCTTCCGTGCCAGGGCAAGATAATTGTTAAGAAAATTACTGCATAAGAAACTTTGCTTAATACTATTTTTTTATATCTTTTTCAAAATATTTATTAACTTGTTAATTTTTAGTTTCTCACATAGCATTTTATTGTCTTAATTAAAGAAGAGGGGTATTCATGAATATAAAAAGAAAAGTTATGTTATTTTTAAGTCTGGTTTTATTAGTTTTGATGTTTACATCGTGCAAATCACCTCTGGTTAAAGGTCCGATTACGATAGCGAGCAGCGAAGATGGAGACTGGTTTGCTGATGAAGGAAGTACAGGTACATGTAAATTAGATAAAAATTGCATAAAAAATTCAGCATCTAATACATGTCTTATTAATTTTAATAATTTTGTAGCATATTCTGATAAGTTTTATCTTATGGATGCATCTTTAATTTTCAATAAAAAAATACCTCCTTCTGATTTTACAAAATTAAATGGTATTTTGGATAACAAAATAATCTGGAAAGAATCAAATGTAAATTATGGAAAAAGAAAAAACATCAAAAATATAGATTTAGAACAATTTGTTGAAGAGGGAAAAACGTTTTATATACTTAAACTGACTCCTGGTGATGAAATTAATGTTAGATTCCCAAAGTGCAATGATAACTGTCCTACAGTATACAACAACGACCAATTAGATAGTGATGGTGATGGAATCGGCGATGCCTGTGATGCGTGTCCGGATACTACTCCAAGGGTAATTCCGCCTGGATGTACAATTGGCTTTGATTTAAATGAAAAGATATATAAAACAAAAGGAGATTGCGGCTGTGGAACAACAGCATCTGCCGCAACATTTCCTAAAATAGAAAGTGCAGAGTATGATCAAGCTGCAGAAAAGTTAACAGTTAATTTGGCAGATAATTTTCCTAAAGATTTGATTTATTTTTATAAAACAGGTGCAGTGTCTCAAACTTTTTCCTTTAATATTGATTCAGATAAAAAAGAGAATGTGTTTGAAGATATTGAAATAGCGAATGGTGATAAAATTCAGTTTTGCAAAATAAAAACAACTGGAAATCTTGACTGCAATGATCCTTTTGAAGTTACATTTCCATCAGGCACTCCTGCTCCTGGTACATCAGGAGGACCTGTTTGCACAGATTTTGGAACAAAACATCCGATAATATTTACAACGAATGATAAATTTAGTATTGGAACTGGGTTTATTAATATGGATACAGCTATTGGATTATGTGATGAAGTTGCTTCGGGATCAAAAATTGACGCTGTGAAAAAACACACATATACTGCTGTTATTAGCGGAATTGATTCATCTGGCAAAGAGAGAAATTACGAATTAACAATACTAAGAAATCTCAATACGTGGTGCAATCTAAATACAATATCTACAAAATATAAACAGATGATGAATTATAATGAAAATGGTGAAGATTTTTCAGGGAAATCTGCTGATCAAAAGCCAGTTATATTTTTAGGAAGAAAAGATAATGATATTAAAAACTGTGATAACTGGGAAAATAGTAAATCTAATGAATTGTATGTTTTTGAAATAGATAAAAACAGAATTGTAACAACAACTTGTGATGGCAGTTATAACTTATTTTGCATACAAAGCGATATAGATATTGATAAAGACACAATAAAAGATTATGAAGATAATTGCCCGCCATTTTCTAATAAAGATCAGAAAGATAGTGACGATGACGGAATCGGCGATGCTTGCGACAATTGCTGGAATGTAAAAAATACACGCTCTGCAAATGATTATCCAGAAGCTTGCGACCCGAAAATGATAAATAACCTTTATTTTCACCCAAATAATGGCTGGCTGCAAGACCCAAAATGCGGCAACGATTGCAAAGACACATCCGCCACACCATCAACATCCCAAAATGCAGTAGTTCTTAGGGCAAGTGAAATCATAAAGTTATATGAAAACTATGATCCGTGTAATTATGTGAAATTTAATGAAGAAGTAGGTAAACTAACTACTGGTAAGCCAACAATAAAAGAGGATACTCTAGATGACGACGATATTCCTAAAGATAACACTGTCGAACTAAATGTTTTAGAAACTGCATGCAGCGAGAACAATGAAATAATATACGAATGCACAGCATATAAGGGAAATATGAATAATCCTAAAGATATAATGTACCTTGGTATAGGAGTCCCTGGCAGATTTGATTTTCCTGATGCTTTTAAAACAGCGACAAAAGCAGCAGAGCCAAGACCTTACACAGGGCAGTGCATGAAACAGCATAATATGGTATGCACAATGAAAGAAGCGGAAATAGCTACAGGCAAAAAGGACATGTTAGCGTTTTGCACCTGTGACATGAATAAATTGTCAGAAACTTCCAAGACAGGTAAGCCATATGTGAATGAATATAATAATGAAAAATATCCACCTATTACAATAGACTTAACTAAAGTCAATGCAAAATCAATTGAAAATATTAAAAATGAGTTGCAAAAAGATAAATCCATTACTGATGAATTATTAACAAAATACTCTAATTATATTTTTGATGGATTATGCCCGAACGTCTGCGTGGTAAAAAACAGCATAGGAAATTACTTTTTTTCAACAGGAGATTCTAAATGTGCACTACTACCGGATGGAATAACAGAAAAACCAAAAGGTTCTAGTGAGGGAGTATATAAGTGCATGGTTGACCAGGTCACTGGTGAAGCTGTTCCAATTTTACAGTATTTCTGCAAGAGTGGCGTAGCCTGCAACAACGATGCAACTGACAAAAATAAATTGTGCGAAAAAGATGAAACTATGGGTACTTCAAGTCTTCATGTTAACGCTAAATGGCCGCCAACAATTCCGGATATGTCCAAAACACCTACTCCTACGACGGGAGGATCAACGCCCAGTCCAACTGCTACTGCTAACCTTGATTTGTTAAAAGTTCCTGATGGAACAATTAACTATGCTAATTGCAACCAGGGAGGAACACAAGATTGCAGCAATAAATGTAATTTTGACCCAAAATGCGCCAATCCATTTACAGACTCTATGTCAGAAGTTGACAAGAGATATGATTATCCTTATTGCGGAAAGCCAGAAGGCCATTGCACACAATGCCTTGATATTTACCGTAATATCGACGGTGGATTTATGGGCTGTGACCCAGGAATTTTATGCGATGGAAGGTATAACTGGTGTGTAAACACTCATTACCATAGGGTATATTATAACAGAAAATGGGTATCGCTTGTTGGTGATGGATGCAAGACCAATGCTGACTGTGATGGCAAAAAAACCGATTATCCAGGTGCAACTTGTGATACAGCAACAGGGCTATGCATTGACCGTTGTACCGGAGCTTCTGAAAAACCAAATCCAGGCGAAGGAACAAAAACAGGCCCTGATGAAGCCTGCAGAATTCATTATGAAGAAGTTTTGAGAGACAGATACTATGTTCCTAGTCCAGGCAAATGGAGATGTGATACTACATTAAATACATGCCTTAGAATAATGAGTGAAAATAAAGACGGCACTTATGTATTTGATAAAAAAATGAAGCTACCTTAAGAAAAATATACTAAAGCTTATTTTTCAATTATTTTTTTTTGGCTCAAGAGATAATTTAAGCAATGCATTTTTTACTTCGTCAGAAGAAGTAAAAAGCTTTTCCTTATATCCTTTAATTATTAATTCAACTGCCTCTTTTTCGCTGATGTCTGTTTTGCTTAAATATAGAATTACTGGTTTTTCAAATTCCCTTAATTTTTTAAGAAGCTGCTTTTGGTCATGCATTGGGTATTCTTCAGTTGGGTCAAAAACATACACAACAACATCGGCAAGATGCTTAACTGCCAAGTACGCCTGCTTTTCAATGCTGTTAAGTTTTTCATACCGATTAAGAGAACCGGGAGTATCAATTACCTGCACTTTGTTGTAATCGCCTTTGATATAGCCTAGGTTTAGTGATTTTGTTGTAAAAGCATAGTTTCCTATTTCAGGGCTTGCTCCTGTCAATTTTGCAAGAAGAGTTGACTTTCCCACATTTGGAAAGCCGGAAATGCACACAGTGAACACACCTGATTTTAAGGAAGGATATTCTTTCATTACTTTTCTTGATAGTTCAAGATATGCAAATGCACCTTTTATCTGCTTAAACAGGCTTGATATCCTGCCATAGTACTGTTTAGATAATAATTTTACAGCATTTACATCCCTGGCTTTTGCAATCTTTGACAAATATTGCCTGTGAAATTCCCTGATCTTTTCATTGCACCATTTTATTGCGCCAAGTGATTTTTTTAATTTTGCATAGTCAAGAGTCGCTTTAACAAGCTCATTATAAAAAGGAGCTAATGAGTCAAGTTCAGGATACACCATAAGTATCTTATCAAGCCTTGGGACAAGAGCATCTTTAATTGTATCAAGCCTTGCATATTCTGCCTGCTTGATTCTCTTAAGCCCATCTTTTACCTTAATTGCTTTTTGCCTTGTTTCTGCAAAAGACTTTTTAGCGCGGCTAAATGCCAGATCTAAGTAAAAGTCATATTTTTCAATTTTTTCAAGATCGTGAAAATTCATATTAATGATGTTATCTGCACTATTTATATAAAACTATTGCTTTGGACTAGCTTTGTCCTTTGAATTATCTTAAAAACTTTTTTTTAATCAATAATATTTAATAAAACCTACTAATTCTTTTTACTCTATGCAGAATAATGCTAAAACAAATAAAATCAAAAAAAGCCTTCGCTATTCAATATTCGATGGTGTTTTCTATTCTGCAATGGTTGGAATCGGCGAATCTTTTTTTAGTGCTTTTGCTGTTTTTCTTAAGGCAACAAGCTTTCAGCTTGGGCTTCTGGGCTCGCTTCCCCAGCTACTAGGTGCCTTGTCGCAGCTTTTTTCAAACAAAATTCTTGATTTTACTAAATCACGAAAAAAAGTAGTTCTGATAGGCGCATTTTTGCAGGGACTTATGTATCTTCCAATTGCTTTGGTGTTTTTTTTTGGAAGATTTCAGGTATTTCATCTTGTATTTTTTATATGCTTATATTGGATATTTAGTTCTGTCATTTCTCCTGCATGGAATAGCTGGATGGGAGATTTGGTTCCTGAAAACAGCAGGGGAAGCTATTTTGGCAAAAGAAATAAGTTTGCAGGCTTTGCTTCATTTTTTGCATTTCTCATAGGAGGATTTATACTTCAGAGGATTGGAAAAGAGATTCCAGATGCATATGTTGGATTTGCGCTAATTTTTGGAGCAGCCCTCGCATTTAGGATGATATCTGTTATTTATTTATCTAAAAAATATGAGCCCTCATTTGAGATGAATAAAAGCCAGTATTTTTCATTCATTGAGTTCATCAAAAAAGCAGGCTTCAATAATTATGGGATGTTTGTCATTTATCTGTCAGTTTTTAATTTTGCAGTTTATATTGCTGCTCCTTTTTTCAGTGCCTACATGCTTTCGGATCTGAAACTTAGCTATCTAGATTTTACAATAGTTACTGCAACGTCTCTATTCGCAAAATTCATTATGATGCCTATATGGGGAAAAGCAGCAGATAAATTTGGCTCAATAAAAGTCCTTAGTTTGACAGGTATTCTTATAGCTCCTGTCTCGCTCCTTTGGCTATTTTCACACTCATTATGGTATCTTATACTTATCCAGATATATTCAGGATTTGTCTGGGCTGGTTTTGAGATAGCGTCATTTAAGTTTATTTATGACACAACCACTCCTCAAAAAAGGCCAACATGTGTGGCATATTACAATGTCCTTAACGGAATAGGGATGTTTGCAGGAGCAATTGTTGGAAGTATTATTCTATATCACAATAATGTTTTTTGGTCATCATTTTTACTTGTTTTTCTTGTAAGCAGCGTTGCAAGGCTTTTAACAACACTTTTTTTCCTGCCAAGAATAAAGGAAGTAAGGCATGTTGAAAGCATATCAAAGCATGAACTCTTCTTTAATATTGTAACGACACTACCAAACCAAGGCATTGTCCATGAGCTAATAACATTTGTAAATCCTTCTGCAAAAAAAGATAAGCTTGATTTTCAAATCAAAAAAAAGTAAGCATAAACATGTTGAATTTTTACTAACCAAAAAGCTTTTATACTCTCAAATAAATGTAATTATCATGTTAGAATTTTTAACACAGTTTTTCGACAAATTCTTCAATCGCCTATTTAAGACAAAAAAGAAAGTAAAACTTGGCCTTTATGGCCCTCCAAACGGCGGTAAGACAACAATGGCAAACAGAATCTGCCAGGACTGGCTAGGAGAGGATATGGGCTCAGTTTCTGAACTAGCTCACGAGACACGCGAAATCCAGATAAAAGAGCAGGTCACAATCAAAGCAAAAGGAAAAGAGTTGACTTTCAGCCTGGTTGATACGCCTGGCATTGCAACCAAGATTGATTATGAGGATTTTCTAAAAGCTATGGATGAAAAAGACGCTAAAAAAAGGGCAAAAGAAGCAACAAAAGGTGTAATTGATGCAATAAAATGGCTTGATGATATGGATACAGTAATTGTTGTCCTTGATGCAACTCTTGACCCATTCTCACAGGTTAATATTACAATAATAGGTAACTTGCAGGCACGAAACATTCCTGTTTTAATTGTCGCAAATAAAATTGACCTAAAAAAGGCCGATGAAAAAAGGATTAAAGCTGCATTTCCTCAGTACGAAGTTATTGGAGTATCCGCAAAATTTGGAGATAATATTGATGTATTTTATGAAAAGCTACTAAACATGGCTTCATAAAAAAGAGGTGAAAATGCTTACACTACAATTTGTTCCTTATTATGAAATATCAGGCCTTGACTCAGAAAAAAGGCTAAAGAAACTTCTCACATTAGTTAAGGAAGAAAAAATTGTTCTCTTGGAAGGAAGGCTAAAAAAAGAAGAAGAAGCCGACCTTATTAAAAAGACAATGGAAGACATTAGCGAAGACTTTAAGGGAATCGAGCTTGGAGTTATTTATCCTGATAATAAGGCTACTGGTTTTTTTACAAAGCTTAGGCAACTCATGATTAAGCTTGTTCTTGGCTCAAGAGATGGCTTTACAATAATTGGGCCTGCAACTGTAATTAAGGAAATAAAGCGCGACCCAAATAAAATTCAGCTTTTTACTGTCGATAAAAAAGAAGCTAGAGAAACAAAAGGAGAAAAAAAGCCAGTTAAAAAATAAAAATGCCTCACCAGTGTGTTCGTTGCGGAAAGCTGTATGAAGATAATTCTGGGCTTAACTTTAAAGTTGGCTGCGATTGCGGCGGCAAATTATTTTTCTTTGTAAAAAAAGAGCATCTTGAAGAAATAAGAAAAGCGCAGGTTAGGCTTTCAAAAGGGGAAAAAAAGCAGATTGAAGAAGATGTTTATGAGCTTCTTGGAATCGAGCAAGGCAAAGACATGCCTGTTGTTCTTGACTTTGAATCAATTCGAGTCCTTAAGCCAGGAAAATACGAGCTTGACCTTGTGAATATTTTTAAAGACAATCCGCTTGTCTATAAGCTTGACGAAGGCAAATACATGATTGACCTTCCTGAAAGCTTTAGGAAGATTACTACAAAGAAAGGAAAATAGTGTTTTTTCTAAATCAGGATTGCAGGCAAATTTTATAAATTCTCGCTTGTTTGGTTCTTTTATGCTACTAGTTGACGTTCACGCTCACCTTGATGATGTACTTTTTGGCAGTGATATTTCTGGTGTGTTAGAAAGAGCCTCAAAAGCAGGCGTAAAGGCTGTTATTGCCAATGGAGTTGATAAGAACACTAACAGGCAGGTATTGGCTCTTGCTGTAAAGTATCCTGTTGTAAAGGCAGCTCTAGGCATATATCCTATGGACAAGCTTGAATCAGAGACAAAAAAAAAGGCAAATTTTACTGCAGATGATGAAATTTTATTTATTGAAGAGAATATTAAAAAAATAACTGCAATAGGAGAGTGCGGTCTTGATTATTCAGATGTTACAGAAGAGAATAAAATTGAGCAGATAAGAGTTTTTGAAGAATTAATTGCTATTGCAAAAAAATATGATAGGCCAATTATTGTGCACTCAAGAAAAGCTGAAAAAGATACTATTGAAATATTGGAAAAAAGCAGGCACAATAAAGTTGTCATGCACTGCTTTTCCGGTAACCACAAGCTTGTTGAGCGAATCAGGATAAATAAATGGTTTTTCTCAATACCAACAAATATAGTCAGAAACGAGCATTTTCAAAAAGTTGTGAATGAAACTCCATTGTCACAGTTGCTAACTGAAACAGATGCGCCGTTTTTATCACCTTTTAAAGAACAAATAAACGAGCCTGCATTTGTTTATGAGACTATTAAAAAGATTGCCTGGATAAAGCGTATGGATGAAACTGAAGTTGCAAATAACATTTATTCGAATTATCAGAGGATATTTTTATAATTAAAACAGGAATGAAAAAAAATATGAAAATCAAAAAAACGCCCTACTACTCATACACCATAGGAAAGCTCTCCAAAGGCTGCTCACTATGCGTCAAAGGAAAAAAATCAGTATTCTTTATAACAGGAATCTGCTCTAAAAGCTGCTTTTTTTGCCCAATATCAGATGAAAAGAAAAATAAGGATGTAATCTATATCAATGAATGGCCGACAAGCAAGACAAAGGATATTCTTAAAGAAATTAGGCTTTGTAAGTCAAATAGTGTTGGAATAACTGGAGGCGATCCTCTTCTTCGGCTAGGCAGAACTGTTTCCAATATAAAGCTACTAAAAAGAGAGTTTGGAAAAAAATTCCATATACATATGTATGTGCCGCTTGAATTTGTGACGCAAAAGACCCTAAAAAAAATTGCTGATGCAGGCCTTGATGAAATAAGGTTCCATTTAGATATTGATGATAAAAAGCTTTGGGATAGGGTTTCTGTTGCAAGAAAGTTTGGCTGGGACATTGGAGTTGAAATTCCAGTAATACCTGGAAAAGAAAAAGAGACAAGAGCACTGATTGACTTTATTTCTGATAAGGTTGACTTTTTAAATCTTAATGAGCTTGAGTTCTCAGATACCAATTATAATAGGATTCTAGAGCATAATTTCAAGGCAAAGGACAATATAAGCTACGCAGTTCTAGGTTCTGATGCACTCGCAAAAAAGCTTCTCAGATACATTGAGAAAAAAGGATACAAGATTAATGTGCATTACTGCACAGCAAAACTTAAAGATAGGGTGCAGCTTTCAACAAGGATAAAAAACAGGTCAAGCAGTGTTGTAAAAAAATATGACATTAAGGAAAAAGACGGGCTTTTAGTTAGAGGCGCGATTTTTCCTGATAACTTGATACCTGGCTTTGAATATCGAAAAAAAATTAATGCGCTTTCTGCTTCAGAAAGGAAAATCTTAATTAGAAAACTTGGCGTTGCCAAAAAAAAGATAGAGAATGATTTTTCGATTCCATCAGAATTTTTAGGCATTGATAAAGTTAAATACAGGATACTGATACACCCAAATATACTCTATGAGATATATGAAAAATTACCTTACAGATGCGCAATTGTTAAAGAATTTCCAACTTATGACATGTTTGAAGTGGAAGTTGAATTCTTAGAAAAAAAATAAAAAAATAATTATTAAAAAGAAACAGTTGCTCTATGCTCTTTTTTCTTTCTTTTTGATATTGCAAATAAGAAAACTAAAACTAGCGATGCCATGACAAATGGAACTAAAAACCATGGGCTAAATACAGTATTAGCTCCATTTCCAATTACTAGCCCTGTTATACCATTTACATCATTCTGTGCTTCATTATGTGATGATGCATCATTATTTTCATTGCTATTGGCGTTATTTTGGTTAGAGTCATCTTCATTCGTTTCTTGTGTTTCTACAACTTGTTTAGGCTTATCACACACACTTGTCTCAGATGGCTTATTCCAATCTCCATCGCAATCTTTTACTTTTGTGCATATCCTTGTTGTTTTGCCTTCAAGGCACTCTGACCAAACTGTACATTTCCATGCGCCTTCCATGCATATTCCTCTTCCTGATGAGCCGCTGCCGGAAGCTTTATCTACAGTTGTAACAATTATGCCGCCTGACTCATCTGATTCGCTTTCCTTACATCCCGAAACTTCACTATAATCATAGTCATTAATATCTTTATTATTGCCGCACGAGTCGCCATCAAAATCAAGCCATTCTGTATTATCATCAACAAAAGCATCACAATTGTCGCTCCACAAGTCAGCATCTGAATCACTATCAGTAAATGTCTCATCAACTGCACAATTATCTTCACTTCCTGTGTATTTTACATAAGTGCATGATGTATCTCCTTCGCCGCAAAAGAAATCATTATCCTGATTTTTACAGTATGATATGTCATTGCATGAGGCATAAGCTGCGCTTACTGCAACAATTAATGCAATTATAACAACAGATAAGTATTTTTTCATGCTCTCACCTGCCTTTTTTTATTTGCATAAAAGCCAGCGCCAATTAATGCAAGGCCTGCCGCAATTGTTGAAAACTCTGGAATTGCTGGTTCACCAGGCTCTCCATTGTCTTCTCCATCGCTTCCATCATCATCATTTACTCCTTCTACAACAATATCTTTTGCATATTCTGTTTTTTTATCTGAATGTGACACTATTAGCTTATATATTCCGCCTGTTACACCTGTAAACATATTATTTAAACCTTTGAATAGTGAACTTAGTACTCCTGTTTTTGAAGTTTGCAGAGCAGAAATTCCATAACTTTCTTTTGAATCATCTGTGTTTTCAAGTGCAATATCAACTTCTGAATCAGGAGCAAAACCTGTGCCGTAAAAGCAGATGTTTTCACCTTCTTCATAATTTGAGTCAGAATTGTCAAATGGTTCGCAGTCCATTGGCTGCACTGATGCAGCATTGACTATATTTAAAATAAGAAAAAATCCCAAAATTACAATTAATAGTTTTTTCATGTTTTTACCCCCATATATCAATGGTTAAAGCAAGTTAAGTTCAAGCTATATTTAAATCTTTGCATTTTGTTAACACTTAGTAGTAGTAAAAATAATCACATTTAAATATTAAAGGATATTACTTTGACATGTGACAAATGATATACTGGAAAAATTTGTAAAAAGGCATTATAAAGAAGTTTTGCGTTCAGAAACTGGAGTATATAATGTGGGTGCTGATAGTTCTGTTGTTCTTGTAAGAGTTAATCCTAAAAATCAGGATTTGGAAGTGCTTACTTTAGATATGAGCCAATCTGACTATTCTATAAACTTAAATGGTGAACAATCCTTTTTAGAAAACTATACAGGCACCTCAATAAAAGAATATTATCCAAACGTCTTTAACTTAAATTTGACTGCTAAACAGGATTTGTATGATTCCCATCGAACTTTAACTGTCCGATTAATGATTAGTCCTTTAGGGGGTGACTTAGATTCTGAAGAATTAAAATATTACAACGAACGTTATGGAATTGATTTGCCTTTAAATGTTAGAGTAATTGGAAAGTATTCCTGTGGTGGAACGTCACCTACACTGAATCAACAGGATTTGGCTTCTAGTGTTATAAAAGAGTGGTTATCTGATAAAGAGTGCGAGGTAAGAGTATTTTTTACAACACAAAACGGCCCGTTACATTACTATCTTAATAATAATAGAAAACAGTAATAACTGCAAAAACACTGCAAAATATTATATATTAATACTATTTACTATTCAGTCATGCTTGCTTATTTTTTAACCCTTATTGGTTATCTGCTTACTTTTACTCTAATATTTGGCTTAACAAAAAATTTAACAGTAGCTATCATTGCAAAGATTCTAGTAACCTGCGCTTTACTTTTTTACTTCAGAAAACACTTTAAATTCAGGGTAAATTTTGATTTGCTTGCTATTGCAGCGGGTCTATTTATTGCATTCCAGTGGATAGTGCTGGAAGGCTATTATCCACTTCTTGGAGAAGATGTAATATATAATTACAGTAGAATTGATATTTTTTTTAAGCTATTAATAGGAGTTGTTATTGCTCCTGTTATTGAAGAGTTTTTCACAAGATTTTTTTTGATGAGATTTATTATTGAGAAAAACTGGCAAAAGGTAAGGATTGGCACTTACTCGCTGACTAGTTTTATAGTTACTATTATGTATTTTGGGTTTTCACATAACAGATGGCTTGTTGGGATAATCACTGCTATTATTCTTAATCTATTAATATATAGGAGAAAAAATATAGAGTCATGCATCCTTGCACATGCTGTTGCAAACCTTGCTTTAGGCATATATGTTATTGCAACTGGTGCGTTTTTTTTCTGGTAATTTTGATAATCTTATAATTAATAGACAAAATATTCTAAAAGGCTTATTTTTCATACTAGTAATATTTATAAATTTCATCAGTAGAAAAAGCACTAAAATAAGAGATAAAGATTACAAAAATGACAACATTATCACTACTTAATGATAATAATAGAAAAGTTTATATATATCATCGAAATTATTATAAAATATTAGGGGGTAGACGAGTATTGTCTATTTGATGTTAGAATATAATTAGTAAAATAATTATTTTCGGGAAAGAAAGGAGGAAAAAAAATGAAAAAAGTAATAGCATTAATTGCACTATTAGTTGTTGCATTGAGTTCAGTTTTTGCAACACAGACAACACTAGATGATGATAGCATAACAATGGCTTATGAAGATACAGCAGTTGTTACATACTGCATTGAAGAAGAAGGAACACCTGTAAATATTGCAGTTGTTGTTAGCCCTGTATGCAGAGAGCTTGACAATGTATTAGGTTGCAGTGCTGGAGACACAATGAATCCAACAGGATTTAGTGTTGTACCAAATGAGCCAACAACTGGCGCTGATGGATGTGTTGAATTAACAATCACAACTACACTTAATGAAAACCAGGCAGGAGTATATGTATACACTGTAAATGGCGACAATGGAACATCATATGTTGGCGCTGAAACAGGTAAAGTATATGTACCAGAGTTTACCGTTATCGGCTCACTTGCTGTTCTAGGTATAGCAGGATATATTGCAGCTAGAAAAAGGAAAAATTAAATTTTAGTTTTTTTTTATTTTTAATTCTTGTTAACACAAATTCTTAAAAACAAATACTGTTTTTGTATCCATTACATAGTAAAAAATTCTCCAAAAGTTTTATATAGTAATCACTTTTATTAGACAAATTAGTGGGGGAATAATTAATAGTTTTTTTGTTATAGCGTACATCTTATTCTCTCCTTTAAAAAAGGGGTGTAAAAATATTTATTTGGAGGAAAAAAATGAAAAAAGCAATTAGTATTCTAGCTATTGCATTAATGTTAGTAGCTAGTGTTGTTATAGCAGCGCCACCAGCAGATCCATATGCTGATGCAGTACATGAACAAAGCGCAGGCGTCACATCTGCAACCAATGCACTTGGTGCTCCTGATGGGAGTTATGCAGTAATTCCAGTTGGAGATGAGATTGTATTGGATATGGGTGCTGGCGAAGAGATTTTTGGCGGGTCTGAAGGAGATGATTTTATAGTAATACAGACAGAGTTGAATTTACGCGATATTTTTGATTGCGCAATGATTGGAGTTGAATACAGCGACGATGGAACAACATGGCTTGGCGCAGCATGCTTTAATGGAGACTTACCTGGTTCTGAAAATAACGATTTCGATGGACATTTCAGAATTGCTGACGGTGCAGAAGTAAGGTATGTAAGAATTAAGAATGTGCTTGGAGTTGAAAACACTTTTGGCAATTTTGAGCTTGATGCAATAGAGGCGCTGCATTATAATGATAATGTAGAAGTTCCTGAATTTACAACAATAGGTGCAGCTTTAGTCCTTGTCGCAGCTGGCTTATTTGCAGCTAGAAAAAGGAAAAATTAATTTTTTTATTTTTTTACTTTTTTAAATTTTACTTTTATATTTTATATTTATTAGTTATTATGTTTCTTCTCCCAATTTAGGATAAAATTATAAGGTTAAAATGCACGTTTTATCGTGCATGATAACCATAAATTATTTGCTTAATATGTTGTATCCCTTTGAAGGATATAATGTCTTTTCCCAAAATAATTTCCTCTTTGACAAAATAGCGGAATTAATGGTCAAAGTAAGGAACAAAAAGAAACTAGAGTGGTGCCTAAAAAAGTATGAACAGGGAAAAGCCAGTCAAAAAGACATATCATATATGCTTAAGGTAACTACTAGGAGATTTCGTCAAATATATGTCCATTTCAAAAGAAATGGAAAAATTCCTGTTATAGGTAAGCATATTGGCAGGCCATCAAAGATACTTGAGCCCAAACATAAGGAAATAATCATTGCAACACATGGTAAATATTTGATGAACGCACTTTACCTTGAAAAAATAATTTATGCCGAAAATAAAATAAGAATACCTCATAATACTATTCATATCGTGCTAAAAGAACAGGGATTGGCAAAATCAGAGCCAAACAAACAAAAGCGCAGAAAAGCATACATTAGGTATGAAAGAAAACACAGCCTCTCTGCTGTTCACCTAGATTGGCATGAACCCGAAGGTGGACCAAAAGTATGTGCTGTTCAAGACGATTCCAGCAGGAAAATTCTCTCAGGAGGAGAATTTGAAAATGCAACAACAGAGAATAGCATTATCCTTATGGAACAAGCAAGAGAAAGGACTCAACAGTTTGGTAAAATAAGAGAATGTATTACAGATCATGGCACACAGTTTTGTGCAAATAAAAGAGACAAGGATGGCAATGCTGAACACAAATTTGAGTTATATCTCAAGGAGCATAAAATCAAGCCAATTTTATGTCGCTACAAACACCCGCAATCAAATGGCAAAATTGAAAAATGGTGGGATTTATATCGAATCCATAGAAAACGGTTCAATTCTTTTCAGGAATTTGTTGATTGGTACAACAACAGACCACACGGCAGCCTTAATCTTAGACGAGCTCAGACACCTGAACAAGCGTTCATGCACAGATTACCTGACGAATACTTTTATGATATTGCAATAAAAACACTTGGGTGGTAAAAACATGAAAATCAATAACTATTTCAAAGAGGAAATATTTTCAGGAAAAGACACTTTGAAGGATATAAACCTTCCGTTCTTTCGGCGGATAAAAACAAGGTAATTATCTTTCTGGAACGTACAAGAAAGGCAAGTATTTGCCCTATGTGTAATAAACAGTGCCTTCTTTTCGAAGAAGAGTATGAGCGCAATATTAAAGACCTGGATTTGGCAAATGCCAAATGCTTTTTGCGAATAAATCAACGGAAAATAAGATGCCACAAATGCGGTTATCGTGGCATAGAATTTCTTAGTTTTGCTGGAAAGTATGATCGGGTTACAAAAAGATTGGCAGACAAAATTGCAGAAGATTGTGAAGAAGCTTGCCTAAAAGAAGTTGCAAGAAGATATCATCTCAACTGGAAAACTGTCAAAGAAATTGACAGGGAACACATAAAGGCAATGTTGCCTGAAATAGGCAAGCTTGTGATAAGGCGTATTGCTATTGATGAGATAGCAATTGAGAAAGGACACAAGTATTTTACAATAATAAGGGATTATGACACAGGAATTGCTCTTAAAATCATATTTGGCCGTGATTACAAAAATGTTAAGGAAGCTCTAGAGACTCTTGGAACAGAGAGATTATCTCTTATAAAATACGCAAGCTTAGACATGTGGGACCCATACATAAAGGCAATAAAAGAGTGTTGTCCAAATGCAGAACTTGTATTTGACAAGTTCCATGTTGTCAAAAAAATTAATGAGGCAGTTGACAAAGTAAGGAAAAAGGAATTTGCTCATGCATCAGACCAGGAAAGAATATATATGAAGCACAAACGTTGGGTTATTTTGCATCGCCACAAAAATCTTAAACCAGAGCAAAAGGAAACACTTGAAAACTTAATTGGAAATAATAATAGGCTCTACAAAGCATATTTGCTCAAAGAGCAAATGCTCTCTATTTTTGATGAAAAAGAAAGCACATTTGAGATTATTTGCAAGAGAATAAATACTTGGATGGAAAATGTCCTAGGGAATGAGCTTGATGAGTTTCATCAAGTCATTACAACCATGAAAAACTACATGTATGGAATTTTGAATTATTTCAAGTATGGAATGACTAATGCAATTGCTGAAGGGTTTAACACTAAAATTAATGTGCTAAAAAGAAGAGCATTTGGATTCAGGGATGTCGAATATTTTGCTCTGAAAATTTACCAAAGTTCTATGCGGAGGTTATCCTAAATTGGGAGATGTGCCGTTATTATTAATTTATCTTGAATTAAATTAAGAGGGAAAAACATGAAAAAAATATTGATATTTACTATTTTTTTATTAACAATATGTTTTGCAAATACACAAGCGGCAACAGTTGGCCTTAACACCGCTGGTGAAGATTATAACTCACAATGTTTTGGCACAAAAAGTTACCTGACTCTTTCAACTATTTTCATGGAATATGATGAAGTAGATACATCAACACTAAAAGGTAAAATTACAGCGTATGACTTAAAGCCCTACATGACCTACCAGGTAAAATTACTTGGAAAGCCAACCTGCTTATATGGTACAGGTGGAAATGACTTAGCAAATGAAAATATAGGGCTTAAAGGAAGATGGACCTGCACAGACTGCGATGGAACAGCACTTGAAAGAAACAGGGTCGATTCACAGTATTATGCTAACTCGCATTTTAGAGGTGACGCAAGTGAATGCATCCAAGGATATGTGGTATTTGATTTTATAACTGCAGACGCAGCAGGATATGCACAAAAAGACATAGAATCTGATTCTAGTTATCATGTATTATGGTGCAATGGAGCTGTTTGCGGTTCTGCAAGCAATTCTTTCCTGCCAGCTGACAGCTATATGTGTCCTGCTGATAAGGTTGAAGGCCAAATCGAAAGAGGAAGCTGCGGCGCTATGGCATTTGAAGAAGGCGTTTATGATGTTGTGATTGCAATAACTGAAGAAAGCTTCCATAAGGACATGTGCTGGGCAACTGTTATGAAAAATGACAATATGCACTTTGAGATTGCAGCTGAACAGGTAAGTGGAGAACTGGATTTTCTAGATATTGGAAATTCTGCAAGTGAAACTCTCCATAATGCATTAGATTTTGACCCAATCGAGCCTTCTGGCGGATATGGTGGCAAAGATGCAACAGATGTAGTTGATGATGAAGGAGCAGGGAATGCCAAGGATATGAAAGTCGTAATAAAAGGATTAGAATGCAATGATATTACAGAAGAGTATGCAACTTTTGAACTTGTTGTGCCTCAAGGAAAAGTTGCAAATAACATGCAGCTTAGAGCATTAAATGGTGTTGCAGGCGCAGACTCATTTGATGTATTTGTGAACAATAATTTTGTATATCACTATAATGATGGAGATAGTCAAGGTGGTTCTGAAACATGGAGCACACTTGAGATACCGCTAGAGGATTTGACAGGAACACTAACTGTTAAAATCATCCCAACTGAACCAGCATGGGCATCTTGGTGGGGATCTATGGATATTGCAGGCGGATGTGGTGTATACGGCCAGTTAACTTTTAGCTGGGCTATGATATACGGAGTTGAAGCTGATACAGATGGTGATGGCTTTTTAGATTCAGTTGACAATTGCCCAAATGTTGCAAATCCAAATCAGGCAGACCTTGATAAAGATGGGATTGGTAATGATTGTGACAATGATGCAGATGGTGATACCTATTTAACAAGTGATGAACCATTTGATTGCAATGATATGAATGATGCAGTTTATCCAGGCGCAGCAGAAATCTGCGGAGACAGTATTGACCAGGATTGCAATGGAGCTGACTTAGCCTGCGCACCAATAGACACAGATGAAGACGGTGTACCTGATTCAACTGACAATTGTCCAAGTGCCATAAACCCAAGTCAAGCAGACGCTGACAATGACGGCTTAG
The DNA here is from genome assembly GCA_043801855.1 of archaeon. Lineage (GTDB taxonomy): Archaea > Nanobdellota > Nanobdellia > Woesearchaeales > GW2011-AR15 > CAYTWW01. The sequence goes on from JAZDLQ010000077.1 coordinate 37,825, forward strand.
GAGATGCATGTGACACACCAGTTGCTGGCCCATCTACATTTGCGGATATTGGAAGCAATGGACAAACTTGTATTGATGTTGAAGGCAGTGCAAAACCAAAATATTGGGGAATACCTGCTGTTGAAAATGGCGCATATGGTGGAGAGCCATATAGCAATTTCTGTTTGGTATGGGAGCCAGGATGCACTTCAGGGAAAGAATTTGCAGCAGTTGCGCTTCATCTGCCAGCATATCCTCAAACATTAAGCATAAGGCATCTTGATGGCTTATCAGGGCTTGATAGCTTTGAAGTATATATTGAAACCGTTGATGAAGATTTATATGTTGGAACCTGGAATGATGCAACAGATGATCATGCTGAAAATTGGGTCATTACTGAATTTGATTTGGCCTCGCTAAACCTACCTGAAGGAGATTATGGTTTAGATATTAAGGCCATTGATTCACCATGGGCTGAATGCAACAGCTGGGGTCAGGTAGCAGTTGACTGGATAAGTGCAACGCAAAAAACCAATGGTGGTGGAGATATTCCCGAGTTTACAGTAATTGGCGCACTTGCTGCACTTGGTCTTGCAGGCATTTATGCAGCAAAAAGGAGAAAAAATTAGTTTTTCTTTAATTTTTTATTTTATTTAGTAATAACTGTTATAAATTAGCGCAACCTTTTTATATATATTAACATTAAATGTCTTTTTGGTACTAATTAAGTACACTATTTTAAATTAAAATGGGGGTGAAAGTATGAAAAAATTCTTAGTATTAGTAATTGCATTAGCAACAGTTTTTAGTGCTAGTGCAAGTGTGCCAGCATTTGGCGGATCTGGCTGGGGAACCTGCAACACAGATGGTGGCTACGGCGCATGGGATAAAATAAGCCCATGTTATACTGTATGGGAGCCAGAATGTGTTAGTGAAGCATTTGGTACTGAAGATGTCGAATGCGAGATGCAATGCACACTAAACACAAAGCCTGCAACATTTGTTGTTGGTGAAGTTGGAAAAACAACAACAGAAATTACAATTGAGCATCTTGATGGATATGCTGAAACAATGGATGGCTTTGAAGTAAGGGATGAACAAGGCGTTTTAGTGTGCGAGTATGTTGATTCTGCACCTGCTGAAGTTGAGACATGGATGACATTAGTATGCGATGGTTTAAGCCTTGGAGGAGTCCACACTTTAACAATCACTCCAAAAGCAGCAGAGCCATGGACTCAGTATGGCGGATGTCCTGTTTGGGGTCAAGTTGCAATAAGTAGCATTAGTTATGAAACTGAAAATAATGGAGAGATTCCTGAGTTTACTGTAATTGGTGCTTTAGCAGCTTTAGGCATTGCTGGCATTTATGCTGCAAAAAAAAGGAAAAATTAGTTATTTTATTTTTTACTTTTTTTTATTTTTAATTATACAATTCTCTTATTTGCCTTAAAACGTTCAAATTTTCAGTCGTTTTCTCAAAACCAGGTGCAATAGAATCAACTTTTTCATAATAAGATATCGCAATTTTTAAGTCATCTAAACTTCTTGAATTATAATAATAAATGTTTCCAGTATTTAGCGCTAAGTTATACATATAAGAAACGTCATCTGGAAACATTTCGTTTAGCTCTTTAAACAATTGCACTGATTTTACGTAATCTTGCTTTTTATTATAGAGAATAGCAAGGTTTTTCATTGCTGCTTCATAATTTGAGTCTGCGCCAATTGCTTTTAAAAAATATTCTTCTGCTAATCTATCATCTACACCAACATAGGCAACACCTATGTTATTTAGAAGCCGTGCGTTTCCTGCATCCAGGAGTAGCCCTTTTTCATAAGCGGCAATTGCCGGCTTCATTAGTTTCTTTCCATAAAGAAAGTCTCCAAGAGAAAGGTAGAGGTTAGAATCATCTAAAACATCATTTGATTTAGCAATTGCGCTATATCCTAAGGCTATTGAAGATAATATAATAAAAGATAATGCTAGTGCAAGAAGTGATCTTTTCACAATTATTAATAAAAGACACCAATATATAAATGTTTCTATTATACATACAAGTATACTTTTTTGTATATTAAATGTATTACTACTACTAAATTAATACAAAATCAAAAGATTTAAATATACTGACTTTTTTTTATATTAACTTAATAATAGTAAATATCTCTGTTTTAGAGATAAAATCTATATATAAGAGGTAAAAAACATGAAAAAAGTATTAGCAATATTGTTTGTTGCAATTGCACTTGTATCAAGCGCAATGGCAACCTGCCCAGCAGGACAGACCTGGGATAGAGGAAGATGTGTAAGCATCTGCCCAGCAGGCTCATTCTATGCTGGCAATGACGCTATTGCATATGCAAATAGCGCAACAACAAGTGGAACAGTTGACCACCCATCTTGGGCAGTAGGAGTTGACAATAACCAGTATGCTGAAATATACAGCACAAATGCAGATTCTTATCTAGTGCTTGATATGGGCGCTGGCGAAGAAGTTTGGAATTCATTGGATCTTGACTTAAAAGTTTATGGCGATAATAGCGATGACGGAAATAATAAAGTTCAGGTTTCTGTATCAAATAACCCAACAAGCGGATTTCAGCCAGTTGGAAGCTATGACGGAGACGGAGATGAATCATTTTATATCGGCGGAACAACCTACGACAGTATCAGGTATGTAAAAATAGTAAACACAGGAAGCAACAGAGTAGAAGTTGACGCTGTAAGAGGATTTTGCATAACTAATCCAGAAGAGCCATCAAATGATGTTCCTGAATTTGGAACAATTGGCGCACTAGCAGTTCTAGGTGTTGCAGGCTTTTTTGTAGCTAAAAAAAGGAAAAACTAAATTTTTAGTTTTTTTATTTTCTATTTTTATATTTCTTAACATTCCTTACTTTTAATCAACTCTTATTCAGATATTTTTTCGTTATGCTGATTCTTTCTTATCAAAAAAATCCGACCACCACTAATCACTAGACAGGTGGTTAAATTCGTCTTGCGAATTTTAGTTTGCCACTACAAACTTAGCTCGCTCTTTTTGGCTCGGGTCGGATTTCTCAAGCTTTGCTTGAGATTTGAAAATCACAGATTTTCATTTTTTTGTTCTCGTTTTCCACTGTGTAATTTTTTGTGCATGTCCAGCACCACCGATAAACACACCGGTGGAAAATGAGATTTTAAGACTAATATTACATTTTACTATATTTATT
>JAZDLQ010000092.1:0-23962 GCA_043801855.1 archaeon
AGAGAAAAAACAAGCCGCTTATGAAAATTAGACCGTTGGCGCAGCTTTGTCAAGTCATGGCAAGAATAATTCTTCATAACAAAAGAAGAACTTCTTATTTCAACAGGCTAAGCAAAGCCTGTTAATTTCTGCGCAAAGTCGCTTTTTACCTGAAATACGCATTTGTTATATACTGCGAAACCATCCTATGCGTGTTGAAAAATGATGCGTTAATGGATATTGAGCTTCTCATTTTTCTCATCCAGTTCTCTTTGTCGTTATAGTAAAGCGGTAAGATTACTTTTTCAAGCTTGTCGTACAAATCTTTTGCATCCGCCATACTTTCACTTGGGCTTTCCATCTCATCTTTTTTCGGCATTGGCCCAATTGACCATCCCGTGATATTTTCAATATGACCTTCTATCCACCAGCCATCAAGAACACTTAGCTGAGGAACCCCGTTTAAAGAAGCCTTCATGCCTGAGGTTCCGGATGCTTCTCTTGGTCGTAGCGGTGTATTAAGCCAAATGTCAACTCCAGCAACAATTTTTTTGGCAACAGCAATATCATAATTCTCGATATATGTAATTTTTATGTTATTCGCAAGCTGCTTAGTTATTGAGAAAATCTGCTTGATTTTGTCTTTTCCGTCATAATCTTTTGGATGAGCTTTTCCTGACAGGATAAGCTGGATTTTATATTTTTTTGACAATTCAATAAGCCGATTTATATCATAAAAAATTAAATCCGGCCGCTTATATGAAGTCATTCTTCTTGCATATCCAATTGTAAAATAATTATAGTCCAGGCCTGCATTTTCACGCTCATTTACAAAGTCAATGAGGATTTTTTTTGACTCAAAATGCGCATCCCATATTTCTTTTTTATTAATTCCTGCAATATATCTAAGCGAATAAGGATCATTTGTCCAGCCTGGTATGTGTTTATCAAAAACTCTTTTTATCGCCGGGCTTGCCCATGACCTTGTGTGAATCCCATTTGTAATTGAGTCGATATGAAAGTGCGGAAACATCATCCTTGATATTTCGCCGTGCATTTTTGCAACTCCGTTTATATATTTTGAAAGATGCAGCGCAATTAAGGTCATATTCAGCTTATTTTCCTTGTCAACTATTTCCTGAAGGAGAAAATCCGGAATCATATCTCCAAGAACAGACTTTGCAATATTTATATCAAACCTGTCATGGCCTGCAGGCACAGGTGTGTGGGTTGTAAAGACACATTTGTTTCTTACAATTTCAGTGTTATTGTTGTTTTCCTTTAATAATTCAAGAGTAAGAAATGCAGAGTGGCCTTCATTCATGTGGTATTTTAATAGTTTTGTATGTCCAACCGCATTTAGGATTCTTACTCCGCCTATTCCCAGGATTGCCTCCTGAAACAATCTGTATTTTTCATCTCCGCCGTAAAGATAGCCAGTTATTTCCCTATCATTTTGGCTGTTTTCTGGAACATCTGTATCCAGATAATATACTGGAATTTTGTGGCCGGTTATTCCTTCAACCTGATGCAGCCAGCATTGAACAAAAACATCCCTGCCTTCGATTTTTACAGGAACTTTTTGCGGTAAAAGAGTCATGAAATCTTCAACGCTCCATTCGACAGGAAGCTCTTTTTGGTTGCCGTCTAAATCAAGCTTTTGGTAAAAATACCCTTTTTTTGAGAGAATTGTTAGCGCAACAGCCGGAACCTCAAGGTCAGCAAATGATTTTATTGTGTCACCGGCTAAGACACCAAGGCCACCTGAATATGTTGGAATGTGTTCATGAAAACCTATTTCCATAGAAAAATATGCTATTGTTTTTTCCATTTATAATTTCACCAAAATATTAGATTGTTTTGTGGTTTATTATTTTAACGGTTTTTGGCAAATAAATTTAATAAAAAGTAACCTAAAAATATTTATATGTTTAAAATATCTTAAGATACTGTGGATTTTAAAAAAGCATTAATTTTACTTTTTATTATGATAATTATAACTAGTTGTGAACAAGTTCCAATTACACCAACTCAATCTACTGGCAATTTAAATGATTTTGAATGCAATGAAGGTTGCACTTGCTATCTTTGTGAGAGAGAACAAGTCAATAATAGGAGAATATTTCTTGCTACTGACAAAGAAAAACCTTCTGAAATCGAAGGTGGATGTAAAGAATTCGGGATTGTTAGTTCAAAAATGGGAGGGACGCCATTTTATCCAGGAGTAGGCTTTCCGGACGAACCATATAAGTTATATAAATGCAATTCAAATTGGAAAGAAATAGAAAGTAAGTGTTTTATTTGCCTTGACAGCAATAGAAAAGAAATCCCTCTTACAACACTTGAAAACTGCAATAAATTTAGGTATTGGACTCATTATGACACACAGTTCACACAGTTTTTTGATAATTCTTATTATTCATATAAATATAATCCGGAAGATAATAAATTTTATTCCTGTGATTCGGTGACTTTTAAATGGCAGAAATTTGAAAACAATTGTAAATTATGTACTGATATAAACAATAAAGATAAGCCCATCCATGCATCTTTTGTTTTGGAAAAGAATTGTAAAAATAGCAGACCATGGACGCCTAAAGATGAGATTGTATACACTGCAACTATTAACAATAATGACTGCCTTATTTGCGTCGATGATACAATTAATAATAATGGTTTTAAGTGGTATATGTTTGGGCAAAAAGGTCGCATTAAATGCGAATATAATAAATATGCAGTAAGTACAGCTACAACAATGCCTGAAACTCAGCCTACCACACAAGCGCCTGTTCCGACAAAAGTTCCTGAAAAACAAAGAACTCCAGAAAAGCCAAAGCCGAATATTGAGCTTACCTTTGATACTAATGAAAACTTTAAGGATTTAACTAGAGAAGAACTTTCAAAAGTCTTTAATGAATTGCTCGGGCAAAAAGATGATATTTTCCCGTGTGTTGGTGCAAGCTTAAGCAATAAAGTAAAAGTAAGAATAAAGGTTAATTATTTTAAAGCGCAAGAAGAATACGGTTTTGTTGTTTATGGCGGAGAAAATGATTATGTTTTTATTACAAATGACATAAAAAATGACATAAAAAATGAACACATAAATATTATTCAAACAGGATGCAATTCTAAAAAAGAAGAATTGAATAATTATTTTAGCAGAATAGATGATAACAGAAAACTATCCTATAATTTTATTGAATATAGTAACAGTAACATTGTTTATGAATTTACATGTGAAAGACTTGGCGATAAAGACAAAGAGATAAAACAGATAAGAAGGATAACTTTTAAGGATTATACAACAGATATGAATAATTTTTTTGATATTTATAGCGGAAAAATAGCTATTAAGAAAAATATTTTATTTCCTCTTTTGTCTGATTCGAATAATGTAGAGGCAAGCATGGATTGCGGGCTAATAATTCCAGTTAAGGAATTACCGTTTGAAGCAGTTGATCCTTCAGAGTGCAGCTGGGATGGCAATTATGAAGTATTAGAAAAAACTCTTAGAAATAAAGTAGATCTTTGGAGCAAAAGATTTAATTCGTGCAACATATTGACTGGCAATGCAATAAGAAATGTATATTTAACAAATATTTTAGTTAGGATGTTAGATACAGAGTCTGGAGGCCGGCAATGCACGCACTATCTTTTTAATCATCAAAAACAGTTGATTCCTATAACCTATATATTTAATTCAAAAAGGTATTCTAGACTAAAATGTAATATTCAATACAAAGACAATAAATTGATTGGCACAGACTGCGGTTTCTCACAGATAAATAAAGTAAGATTCCCTAGCTGTTATGATAAGGATCATGAAAGTCAGATAAATCCTGGAAGATGCGATACAACTGAAATTGTTAACTTATGTAATGAAGTTGAAGAATGCAATGGAAAAACAGTTTTTAATAAAGAGTGCAACCTGATTGCAGGCGCCTATCTATTTACTTTTTTACCTGAGAATTGGCTTTGCTTTGGAATGAAAGAGGATGAGCATTGCGATGATATAATGTGTGTAAGAGGAGTAACAGCAAAATTTGCCGGATATAACGGCCTTAAAAATAATAGATGTTATCCAAAAAATAATTTTTTATATTCCATTTCAAGAGTTTATGATCTAGTGTCTAATATACAAAAGGAAGTATGTTTTCAAACAGATGAGGGAAGAAACTACTATATGACATTTGAAGTCGTTAATAGATTAGTAGCTGGGGATACAAATAAGTTTAAGCTGTGCAAAGAAATTGAAAATGCTCCCTCCTGAAGTATAATTTAATATAATTAAATGAATTTTTTACGCCTGCAAATATCCAGACAATATCATCAAAATCCCTGCTGCAAATACTGTTCCTATATATACCACTTTATTCCACGCAAATATTTTTGCGCCATCAAAATTCATGATCGGAATCATATTGAATAATGCAATCCATGAATTAATGTTAAAACCGAAGAAAAGTATGCTTGAAATAAGTCCATCATTAAGTATTAGTCCACTTGAAAGGAAAATTATTGCAAGCAGTAAATTAGTTAGTGGGCCGGCAAGGGACACTAAGCCATACTTATTTTTAGTCAAGTTACCGTGAATCATTACTGCTCCCGGTGCTACAAAAAAAAATCCGAATAAAGACATCACAAGAGATGCAAGAAGCATCTGCATATCATAACGAAATTCTGCATAGCAGCCAAATCTCTGGGCTACAAATTTGTGGCCGATTTCATGAAGAACAAAGCCAATCCCAACTGTTGCAAGGCTTGCTCCAAGCATAAGAATTAGATATAATAAGCCTTCCTGCATTATTGATAATACTCCACCTGCCTGTGCAATTGCAAATCCTGTGCTTACTAAAAGCCATGCAAGAAGCAGCTGCTTAACCTCAATATTTGAAAATTTCATTTTGTATTTAATAAATTTTGTTCTTTTTTAATTTATCTATCTTAAGCAGCGCATCAGTATAATCAAAATGAAACCCATTGCATTCTCTTCCTTTTAAAGTAATTATTGGATCTTTATTAAGGCTTTTTATGGCCGTTTCATAAGCTTTGATAAATGTTGGCAGGTTCATTTCTATTATATCGTATAACTCAGCAATATTTGCATAAATTATCGTATACACCATATGTAACCCAATAGTATAATAATATTGTTTTAAATGGTGCTTATTGATAAATATCTTTGTTTGGTTTATTAATAAATGAATATAATTGTCAAAATCTATGTTCAGTCTCTGTACTGTCGATAATGCATCTGAATAAATGCTTTCGAATATATTGCTGGTTAAGCTTAACTTGTCATTCTCATACAATTCAACAAACATTGCAGAGCCTTCAACTAATGTTAAGTAAAAAAAGGTTGATATAAAATATTCAATATATTTAATATCAAGCATAAAATTTTCTTGATTATCTACATTAGTTTTATTTATTAAGTTTTGCAGATGATCATAGACTCTGGCGTAGTATTCCTTATCTTGTTCTATTAAATGCTTTAGCTCATGATTAAATTTTCCTGTTATTAGTTTATCATAAAGAAAAGAATATTTACACTCAAATAAGCTTAAATATAATCCACCAAGATAAATAATTATCCAATATTTTCTTTTTTGATTAGTATAGCAATAAGTTCTATCAATTAAAGGCAGAATTTCAACATTAACATATGGTAATTTTTCAAATAATTTTTTTTCCAATGATGCAATAATAATGGATTCAAATTGCTCTTCTGACTTGAAAATATTTATTCCTCCTTTTTTTTTTTTAATTAATTCTTTATCGATATTTAGCCAATCTGGAATGTGTTCTTCTGCAAACAATTTTGTATCTTCTATAGACCACTCCCAATAGAATGTAATTTTTTTTCTATCTAATTCATATTCTTTTTCTCTAAATATTTTATTTGGGTAAGTTCAATTATATTAAAATTAGTTTGTACTTCCTGCTTCCTAAGCCTATACTTTCACCATAAACTAGCTGGTGTGTGTTATCAAACCCATGGATTTTTTCAAAAATATTATTCCCTTTTAGTTTAATTATATAATCAAGGCATGCTGCATCAATTGAAACAGGGTCACTTGATGCAAATATTCCGACATCTTCCATGATTGGCTTACCAGCATCAGCCATGCAGTCGCAATGTGCTGTTATGTTAAGCAGGAAATTGAAAAATGCACATCTTTTATCCTTAGTTGCAGCAATAGCGTATTCTGCCATTCTCTCCTGGAAATCTTTGTTTGGGGTATCCCATCTTACAGCAATTGCACTGGTTGGGCATGATAAAACGCATTCATTGCATCCAACACATTTCTTCTGGTCAATAAAGGCAGGCCCTTTTTGATAGCTTATTGCGTTTTCAGGGCACCATTTGCCGCAAGCTTTGCATTTAATGCATTTGTTGGAATCTACTGTCGGCTTAACTGTTGAGTGCTGCTGCTGCTTTCCTGCTCTACTTGCACATCCCATAGCGATATTTTTTATTGAGCCGCCAAACCCCCCAAGCATATGGCCTTTGAAATGAGTTGCAAATACTATTGAATTTGACTCTGCAATAGCTGATGCAATTTTTGCACTTTTGAAGTGCTTTTTATTTATATCAATATCTCTTGAATCATGGCCGTGAAGGCCGTCAGCAATAATAACAGGTGCTCCGAGAAATTCATAAGTAAACCCATTTAATCTTGCGTTTTCAAGGTGATCTACTGCATTATGCCTATGGCCTTTGTAGAGGGCATTTGAATCTGTGACAAAAGGCTTAGCGCCAGTTTCTTTTATTTTTTTAACAATTTCTCTTGCATATTGCGGTCCAATATGCGTCTTATTTCCATACTCGCCAAAATGCACTTTTACTGCGGTTATATCGCCTTTATCGATTAACTTAGGAAAAGCTTTATCAAATAAATATGAAACGCTTTGCGGGCTGATATTCTTTGTAAAATAGACATTTGCCATGCACAATTAGAAGAGATTAATATTTAAAAATGTTTTTGCATAGTTTATGTAAAATATTATCTTTTTTCATTTTCAAAAGTTTTATTAATCACAACACTATTTCTTTTGCCTTATGGCAATACCAGGAAATAAAATTATTATTATTTCTATTATCATTATTATTATTGCCATTGTCCAATAAACGTTTCCTTTCCTTAATCAACGTTTTTGAGGTGTTCTACATTGTTTAAAAAAACGCATGAGAAAAATCTATACAACGGCAAAAAAAAAGTAAAGCTTGTATCAATAAGCTTTGCAGGAAGAGATTTAAACCTGTCAGTAGCAGGCCTGAAGAGCTATGCAATTCAGAACAGTGCGATTAATGAAAAATATGACTTAACAATCAGTCAGTATTTTATCTCTGATGATGATTCTTCGATCACAAATGACCTTCTTAGTAATAATGATGATTACTATTGTTTTTCGTGCTATGTATGGAATATAAATAAAGTACTTGCTATAGCTAAAGACATTAAAGAAAAGCTTTTTTCGTCTTTTATTGTGCTTGGTGGTCCTGAACTAAGCGGAGTCAGTGAAAGATTCCTGGCAGAACATGATTTTATTGATTTTGCATTTGAAGGAGAATGCGAAAAAGCATTTAGTGATTTTTTACTATGCAATGAATTTTCGAAAGTGCCTAACCTCACATACAGAGAAGGCGGAACTACCAGGAAAAATGCCCAGGAAATTACAGAGAATCTCAACCTTTTGCCTTTGCCATATGAACTAGCAGAATACAGAAATTATATTGATTCATCTCCTTTCCCGCTTAGGGCAGCAATTGAGACTTCAAGAGGATGCCCATTTACATGCGGCTATTGCAGTTGGGGCGGAAACAGGATAAGGTATTATTCTCTTGAAAAATTAAAACCTGCGTTTGAATACCTGCTATTGCATCCAAATGTAAAGACAGTATATATCACTGATTCAAATCCTCTCCTGAAAAAAGACCGCGCAATTTCCCTTCTTTCGTTTCTGATAGAAAAAAATATCCACAAAAAGCAGATTACTTTTGAGCTTAATCCAGAGCTTATCAATGATGAAGCGCTTCTTGAGTTGATTTCAAAGCTTAGTGAAGAAGAATTTGCATTTGGAGTTCAGTCAACTTCACTTCCGGTACTGCAGAAAATTAAGAGGAATTTTAATATGGATACATACAAAAGAAATGTTCTCTATTTAAAAAAAATAAATCCGAGAGTTAAGATGATGTTCTCTTTAATTATCGGGCTCCCCGGAGATAATTATGAGCAGTACAAAAACACTTTTGATTTTATTTTAGGATTTAATCCAACAGGAATCTATGCGCATGAGCTTTTATGCCTGCCCGGTTCAGATTTTTTTAGTAAGCCGCAGGAATATGGGATAACTTATTCAGAGGAAGCTCCGCATAAGGTACTGACAAACAGCACATTTAATGAAAAGGAATACCTTCGGGCAAAAAAATTAAGCTATAATATTTGCCTAATTCATCTCTTTCCACAACTAAGAGAAGAAATCAATCTTTTTTGCACCAATGTGGGTATTAGATATATTGAGTTTTACGAATTATTTTCAGATTATTTGGCAAGCAGGCATGATACTTTGTCAGGAAATAAAATAGAAGATGTTTCTTCCTGGTTTTTTGAGAAAATGGCATTAGATTACTTATCAGCAGAACAAAATAGGTTAGCGCTAGTTTATGCATTTGAAGAATGCAAAAGGAGGTTTTACGCATGAATAGTTCATATAAAAAACACTGTTCTTTTGTTGATTTATCTGGAGAAACAAACGTGTATCTGCATGAGATAAATACACTTCCTGGGTTTGAAGAAATAATTGCATCTGTTGATGGAATAGAAAAATATGATAGAGTAACAGCTATTGCAAGAAAAAATGATGTCGTTTTTTTAAAGTCAACTCCTGATTATGAGTATTTAAAGTGGCTTGCTTCAGTTAATATGGGTTCAAGAAACATAATTATTCTTGATGGAGAAGCAGGTGAAGTTTTGCCTGAGCGTGTTGTAAAAAACGGCGCCAGGCAAAAAATGCTTGGTTATATTAAACAAAAAAAGGCAGAACTCTGCCCGTATTACGGCGGGAAAAAAGAAATGGCAGCAAGCATTCACTTGGGGCTTTCAATGTATGCAAATACGATGGCAGTTGAAAAATACGACAGCAAAGTGAATTTCAAAAACATGTGCACTAGCCTTGGCGTTCCTGTGCTTGACGGTGATTTTTTCAATATTAGAAGAGGCGAAAAAACACTTAAAAAACTGCTTAAAAAAAATATGAAAGAAACAGGCATTGCAATAGTAAGAGGTGAATTTGGAGCATCTGGCTCTACTACTTTATTATTTAGTAATTTAGACAAGAATAAGATTAATAAAATTTTGAGCAGCAGTGAAGTAAACCAGAATTATATAATCGAGCCTTATGTTGAAAAGGCAAGTTCGCCTTCTTCAACTTGGTTTGTGTCGAAAAACAAAGAGATTTTTCACCTTAGAACTTCAGACCAGATACTTGTTGATGGAATATCACACGCCGGAAACAAATTTCCTGTTGATTGCAACGAATCACAAATTGATTCGTATTCATTTAAGATTGCTAGCAGGCTTTGCGATGAAGGTTTTATTGGTCCATTTGGCATTGATTATATGCAGGCAAAAACAGGTGAACTTTATGCCACAGAATGCAACCCCAGAGTAACTGGTTCGATGTACCCTTGGGAAATTGTATGCCAACTTGAAACTCGACATGGAAAAATAAAGGCGGCAACTTCAAAAAACATGCATCTATTGCAAAAGCAGCAGGATTTTTTGCATGTTAAAAAATTACTTGGAAATTACTTGTACAATGGAACAATTGCAAACAACAAGGTGTTTCCATTCAATGTCGGGCCTGTTGCAGAGGGCAAGTTTGCTCTTGTCGGATTTGGAGAATCTACTGAAGAAGTTGACTTGCTTTTTACAGAAATTGAAAAAAGAATAAATGAATCGAGATTTTAATTAATAATCTTAGCCTATCTGTAAAATAATTGAAGGTTTATTTATCCTTAACTTGCATAAGATTTCATAAGGGCATCGATCTCTTTAATCCTTGCCTTAACATAGCTTGTATCAATTCCAGGAATCCATGTTCAACATTTCGTCGGTAAATGGAATGAAGATAGTTGCGAAATATTTTGGAAAAATGCTTCAAAAAAATTTAAGCTTGCAACAGTAAAATATAGGTTCAATGTTTGTACAGATGGAAACAAACAAAATCAAGGTGTTTTAAAAAAAGTTTTTCCACCTTGTGCCGTTAATTATGGAAAAGTCAAAAAAATAAGAATTGGTCAAATTGTTGTTGGTACAACAAAAAGGTCTTCTTTAGGACATATTCCAATACAGCATATTGTCATTAGGTTTATTGATGGCTATTGCTCAAGATTACGTGAAAGATTATCTCGCTTTTGCAGAAGAGCAAAAACATACTCAAAAAAAGATTTGCATTTAAATCACATCTTGATATGTTTCAAGCAGATAATAATTTTATGATATTTCTTATGATAAAAAAACGCCATGTATGATTGAAAAAATAACTGACAGAATTTGGGATTGGGATGATATTTTTTTCAATTTATAAATGTCATGTCAGTAGTCATTCTGCTTTGGAAGCATAAAAAATGAAATTACTATTAAGTGACAAAAAACAATAAATTTATATATTGTCATTTAATAATTGACACAAAATGGCTGCAAAAACACTTGAAAAAATTCTCTTAGTAGAGAATGACGCCTGTTGGCAGCAGATTGAAAAAGCTTGTCTGGAGAAAATAGGCTATCAGGTTGAAATTGCAGATACTGCATTACGCGCTATTGAATTATTGCAAAGTAATCAATATGATTTGGTTATCAGCGATTTGCATATGGGTGGAAGTGAGCTTAATGGTGATGCTCTTCTATCGTATATAATCCAGAATCATGTCTCAACAAGATTTGCGCTTGCAAGCGGAACAATAACTCCTGAAGATAAGAAAACACTAACTGAAACTATTCCTTTTATACACACCTTACATAAAGATGGATTCACTAAAAGAGAAAATAAGATTCTCAAAGCAAATATTGCATATATTATTAGACAAGATGTTCCTGATTATAGCGACAAACAAGAATATGTTCATTTTTTAACTGATTTTAAATTGAGAGCGCCCCCTGCTGATATAAGAGTAACTGCAGACAGAATCAAAGGAAAGTTAAATCTGCTAATGCAAACTGAGGCCCGACATTTGGCTGAATTATCAAATCTATTATCTGGATATGATTATTATGGCGGTCCACAACCTAGAGAAACTCAGCATCAACTTCATTCACTTAAGAATTTGCTGATTGCCTATCTTGATATTCATAAGGTACCAAAACGAATTAGCAGAGAAATAAGAACAATCGCTTCAGATTTAGTTGTTGCTGTCAATAGCCCTGCTGGTGATAAAGTCAGTCTTTTTGAAGTTGTAAGTAGAGCAAAATCAATGCTTGAAGAAGTATATCAAGTAGAAATCAAAATTGAAGTTCCAACAGATTTATATGTGTCAAACTCAGCAGCATATATCTCTGCGTTATATCCTCTGTTAGAAAACGCAGCCATTGCAGCTTCAGGTTCAAAATATAAAGTTGTTAATATTGGAATTGACCTGGAACAGAGGTTACTCAATATTCGCAATTCAGGCAATTTGCCTTCCGAATATTTATATCCTGATGGCAGTCCAAACCTAGATAATATTAAGTCTACTAGAAAATACGGAACAGGCCAGGGTATAAAATTAAGCGTAGGCAGGCTAAAAGAAATTGGTTCTTCACTAAGATATATCATTGGAGATAAAGAAATTACTGCACAGGTTGGAGTAAATTATATTCAAGAAACCAGTGAGACAGCTTCGCCAAAAAAAAGTAAAAGAATTCTTGTCTATGACCATAACGATTCAAAATTTGGTTTTTTAAGGGATGCTGCTAAAAGTAGTCAGTTTCCAGAAGAATATGTTTTTGAATTTTATAGTGAGAAAGAAAAGCCACTAAAAGAAATAAAAACTGAGGAATATGATATTGTTGTAGTACATCCAGAAGGTGGTGATTTTATAAATTTTTTTAATTTCGCAGTTGAATGGGAAAAGAACGCAGATAGACCGGATTTGTATGTGGTTTCTGGTTCATGGCCGCCAGGCACATTTACAGAAAATACTAGTTGGAGTAGACTTTACAATAATATGTTATCAACTAGAGAGATTACATCGGATCCATTTAGTAAAATCCATTTTTTTGAAAAAGCACCTGGACTTGATGTAATTAAATCATGGTTTGACAATACTTATGTATCTCCTGTTAGCGCAAAATAAATTTTTCTATTTTTTATTACAAGGATTTAAATATGTTTAGCCTATACAAAAATTAAAAAAGAATTATTAATAAAAATGCAAACTGCAGGAATCGATGAGGCTGGAAGAGGGCCGGTAATTGGTCCTCTTGTCATGGCAGGAGTCGCTGCAAGCGAAGAAAAAATAGAACGGCTAAAGGAATTAGGCGTAAAAGACTCAAAGCTTCTTACAAGAGAAGAACGAGAGACAATGTATTATGAAATATTAAAAATCGTTGACTCCTACAAGATAATAAGTTTAACTCCTGATGTAATTGATGAAACACTTAGCGACCCAAAGACAAATTTAAATAAGCTTGAGGCAATAACTTCAGCGCAAATAATAGATGCACTAAATCCAGATAAAGTAATTTTAGACTTGCCTGACAGGGATGCTTTCAGATATGTATCAATTATTAGAAGTTCTCTTGCAAAAAAAGAAGTAGAAATCATAGCAGAGCATAAAGCTGACCTTAATTATCCTATTGTTTCAGCAGCATCAATACTTGCAAAAGTTACAAGAGACCGCTACGTTGATTTCCTAAAAGAGCAGTTTGGTGAGGATTTTGGCTCAGGCTACACATCAGACCCTAAAACACAAAAGTTTTTAGAGAAGCATTGGAATAATGACAAAATCCATTTTTTCAGAAAAAACTGGGCGACAATTAAAAATTTGAAAAAAGAAAAAGAGCAAAAAAAACTTTTCGATTTTTAAAATTGTATTAAAATACGTTAATTATTTATACTAGGCTTTCTTAGGTTTTATTAAATAAAAAAAGGTGATTGTCAATGCTAAAAGTTGGAAATATAGATCTTGACGCGCTTCCAAAAAGAAGGCTGTCTGAACTCGAAAAAGAAGTTATTAGTCTTTTGACTCTAAAGTGGAAAATAGAACGTGAAAGATCCCAGATTATCCTAAATAAGGGAATGTATTTTTATGTTGTATTTGTGGGCATTGCAATTTTTGGCATCCTTAACAATGTAATTCCATTATACGTCGCAAACCTGATAATCCTTGCAGGAATTGCAGCAGCGATAATATCTTTTATACCCTATATGGGCACAACAAAAAAGGAAGAAAAAGAGCTTGTTGAATTGATCGACGAGTTAACAGGAAAAAAACAGTAAATAATTTTTAAAATTCTTTTTTCAATATTTCTATTCCATGCTTTCCAATTATCATTGGTATAGGTCCTTTTGTCTGGTCTGTTCTTCTCATTTTCATAATTCTTACTGCCCGGTCTGCCATCCCGCCTAGCGCACCAAAGTGCAGAGTTATTACAGTATCACAGACAAATTCAGCAACACCAAACCTTGAAAGCTTATTATCAGCATCAACAGGGTCAGCAGAGCCGATTTCTGAAGTAAGAACTGAAGTTACACCAAGCTTCTTTAATGTGTTGATAAGAGCATAAAGCTCTTTTCTGACCTCATAATCAGATTCAAAGGCCATTGCAAAATTTGAAATAGAATCAATTACAACTCTTTTAGCTCCAATTGCCTTCACATTGTCCTCTATTTCCTTAAGAAAGTTTTGCATTTCATAAGGGTATAGGTAGATAAAACGCATTTTTTTTTGCTTAATATGCTCTGAAAAATCCCAGCTAAAGACTTTAGCGTCAAGTGCTAAACTTTCCAAATCCTCTTCAAAACTTACATATAATCCTGGCTCATTATTCTCTGCCCCGTAATTCAAAAACTGCATTGCAAATATGCTTTTTCCTGTACCTGGCCCTCCTGTTAAAAGATTTACTGAACCTTTTACAAAACCATCGCTGATGTTCTTGTCAAGGCCAAATACTCCCGAAGATATTCTCTCAACACAGGAAGCTATTTCTTTTTTCTCTTTTTTTTTAGAAGGCATAACGCTTTTCACCTCAAAGTAGATACTATAATTATCAATAATATTTCAAGCTAGTATATATATTTATTTTTTTAAACTTAAAAAAATTCACATAGCAATAATAATATATAAGCCAAGTAGTGAGATTGAAACCTGCAATAAGAGTCCAGGCAATAAGCTTATGTGCTTGTGTTTGAAAAAATGAATTGAAGGTAAATTAAAAAAAACCAGTATCCAGTCAAGCAAATCAGGAAAAATTCCGAAAAAACCTCCCACAACAAGGGCCTGCACCCTATTCTCGCCTTTGATAATTAGTGCAACAATCAGTGTAAGGATTAATTGGATTAGTGTTAGTAAAAACACTTTTTCTTTTGTAATAAGTGGCTGTCTCTTCCATGTCTTTAAGTTCATTCTCTGGCCATCTGGTTTGTTAAGTACAATATCCCAGTGAGGCAAGGCATCAAGAGCAAAATGGCTAAGTATTGAAATAATCGCAATAAGTAGTAGAGGATGGATAAATTTTCCAACGGCAAGGCCGATTATTATGTGAGGTATAAACAGCATTAAAAGTTGCAAAACTAATTCATTAATAAATTTTTTCAATTCATAGAGAGAGTCTTTAAAAAATAGAAACTTATATATAAGCTGTCTTTATATCAATACCTTGAATTAATATGAGAACCAAACACATTTTTGTATCTGTTGTAGATGTGAGTGAAGTAATACCTTTCTGCCTTAAGGATACGACAAACTTAAGTGAATCTCTTACGGAACAAACAAAGAGCAGGGAGAAGTTGGAGGAATTCATAGCATTACTTCAAAAAACCTATAAGCAGAAAATATGGTATATGGGTTTTGATATAATAGGTGAAAAATCTTATGAGAGATTCATGTTTGATGATGGAGGATTTCTTGAAATAATGATGGAGGCACCTCTTGCAATAAACGCACATTTTGTTCATAGGGAACAAGCAGAAAAATTCTGCACTTCACTTAAGAAAACATTTTTGAAAATTCTAAAAGATGATACATTTACAAAGATGTTTGTAGATTCAATTTCTGTAAATGAAGAAAAAGCACCTGATGAAGAAATAAATACTCTTACTGTAAAAAAATGGCACACTCTCCAGAACATAAGAGGCAAGTAGACTATGTTTTCTGGTTTTCTTAAAAAGCTTCTTTTTGCAAGGGAGTTCTCAATAATTGACGGTGAAGTAAAAGTTCTTGGCAATCGATATATTATGCTTCCGGCAGAATTATTATTTAGTGCAATAAAAGAATTGGATGAAAAAGAAATTGAATCTTTTTCAACAAATTTTATTAAGAATCTGATGCCAAGGCTTGCTGCAAGCGGAGAAGGAAATATAACCTTTATTACAGAGATATTTGACATATATGGGCTTGGAAAGCTCAGTATTGAAGATATTAACCCAAAAAACAAAAAAGCAGTTTTAGTGCTACAGGATTTCCCTGTTCTTAAAAATGAAAAAAAAAATGAAATTTTCCTAAAGCTTGCATCTTCAATTTTAGTTAGCTATTTTTCAGAATTTTTTCATAAGAGGCTTTCTGTAAAAAGCACTAAAATTTCTGGCAGCTATGCAAAATTTATTTTAGGCTAATTTTCATACATGTATTAAAAAAACAGCTTATTTTTTCCAACATATTAAAAATAACTAAAGTAAGATTTATATATTTACGTAAGTATTCTTTTAAACTAATTGTATGATTTAAATTAAACTAATATGTTGAATAATTTAAAAAAAGTGCAAAAAGTATGGAGAAGTTTGCAAAAAACCTGCAAACTTCTAATAGATAACTTTGCATATCGACGAGACATAGAATGTAGCTCTGATGAAAAAATGAATTATGCAAAGTTCTCTATGGCAATTCAATATCTATTAACTTTTTATTTGATTAAAGGGGTGTATAATTATGGTGCAAAAAACAGCAAGTAAAAATATTTACGTCGGAAGTGGAATAAGTAAAGAGGATGACCCTTTCAAAGCAGGTAAGGCGTCTGCTGAAATGGCACTAAAAGAACTCAACGGAATAAAACCTACATTCGGATTGGTTTTTTGTTCAGGGAGCAAATACGGAAAAAATGACAAGACTGCGGAGGATCTTGCGAAAGGTGTTGCGAGTGCCTTATCGAATGTTCCATGGGCTGGATGCACTACCGCAGGAGAGATATATAATGGCCGCCTTGAGAGTATGTCATGCACATGTTTGCTTATTTCTTCTGAATTTATGCAGGTGGGAATAGGCGTTGGAAAAGGTGTTCACAAAGACGCAAAGCATGCTGGAAAAACAGCAGCTGAAAAAGCTCTTGAAAATATTAAGCTAGAAAGAGTAGTCAATCCTTATCTTAAGTTTACTGCACAAAAAACAAAGAATGCAAAAGAGCTAATTAAGATGTACGATTATTCGTTTCTTCTTTTTTCATCCGGTATTACTCTTGAGCATACTGGCATGGAAGACCAGGTAATTAAAGGAATGCAGCAGGTTCTTGGAAAACAATATCCAATAATAGGAGGAACATCCGCAGATGATTTTCGGATGCTTACTAATTACCAATTTGCCAACGGAGAATTCTTTTCAGATTCAGCTGTTGCAGTAGCAATATCAACAGGTCTTAGATGCGGGTTTGGCTATGACCATGGATATGTACCAACAGGAAAGACAACCCTTGTAACCAAATCAGAAGGTTATCTGGTGCATGAGCTTGACAATAAAAAGGCACTGGAAAGATACGCTGAGTTATTAGAAATAAAGCCAAATGAATTATGGGATTCCAAAAGCAAATTTTTTACAAAAAACATGTCGCTTGCAGGAATTGCCTCAAAATATTTTTCAATGACAATTAACCCTAAAATGATACCTTTTCTTTCAACAGTGACAATTAATCCTTTTGGTGTTGTGGATGTCAATGGAAATATTGCCATAAGAATCGCCAAGGGAGTGGTTGGAGATTCAGTTGAATTTACACAGGAGATTCCTCCAAATATTATATTAAGTGCACTTAAAATCGACCCTAAAAAAGTGCTTGATGCTGAAAAGAATGCATTGCAGCAGGCAGTTGATGAAGCTGATGCAAATCCGGCAATAGTATTTATCTTTGATTGTGAATTGAGGAAGATATATACAGGAGAAGATAAAATACAGGAAGCAATATCTGGCCTAGGAAAAAAATATCCCAATGCAAGAATATTTGGCTTTAATACAATGGGAGAATACACATTCAGCCGAACCTCAGAGCAGAATGCAGGAAGCGCAACTGTCTCAGTCGGTGTTATATCAAACAAGCTTGTAAGCGAGTAAAGCAATTGACAAAACGAATGATTTAAATATAAGAAATTTAGAAAACCACACATATTTTTTTTTAGCTACTAAAAAAGGGGTGTAACTGATTAGATTGAAGAACGGAGAGGGATGAAAAATGGTAATTGATTTACAGACAGAAAGATTAGATATCGCACGACAAATTTATAATGGGTTAGTTGCACATGCAGTTGACGGAACACGTCCGAACGATGCGCAGCTTCAAGAAATACTTCTAAGGGAAATGGCACTTTGGCAGGCACATTCGCCTTTGTGGATAGCACATCAGAAAACTGATTTTGCAAAAGCTGATGTACTTGGCCAGCAGATTATACCTGGAACAGATGAGATGTTAAGAGTTCCTGAACAGAGGGCACAATTATATTATGGCGAAAAGCCTACATTTGTTCTAGCTTCGTCAGGCACAACTTCAGCGCAGAGGGCAATTGTCCAGGCAGACCCGATAGTCGCTGCGCTTCTTGGTGCTGCTGTATCTGCAAGCATATCAGATACACTAAGGGCAACTGGGCATGGGAATTATTGCCTATCACTACAATTTCCAACTTTTGAGCAGGCAGTTGAGCATTACAGGGCAGGTCCCGCAAACCCTACATTGCTTGTTCCCCAATCTACATTAGCCAAGCCATTTGGTACTGTGATCAATGGATTTCCTGCTCCTTATGCAGGAGATTCCTATGCAAAAGTGCCGACGCATATGATGTATGTTGTACATGGTGGGAAATTACTTGGCGACCTTGCTGGAGATTCACAGTTTTATCCTGTAATTAATACAGCAGGACAGGATGGCGGAAAAGTTTTTGATATGCAGATGCAGCAAGTGGCTGATTATCTTACAAATAGAGGAGATAAGCCTGTCTTTATGCAGATACCTACACCATATCATCCTGTAATTATGAATCTTATGGGAAATGGGATATTATCAGAACTGCAGGATGGAGATTTGGTATGGAGTGCAGGCGGAGATAAGGCAGGAAAAGGATTATTAGTCCCAACCGGGCTTGAAAACCGGCTTGGTTCCCATGTCAATCTGCTTGGCGACACAACCAATTCAACACAGGGTTATTCCAATGTACAGCCAGCATCAGGAATAGTAACACCTGAATGGTTAAGGTTTAATGACTCTCATTTATTTACAATTACTACACCATATGATTTCATGGAAGGAAATGTCCCTGAAGGCAACAGGATGGTGCTTGATTTAATCCATGGGTTAAGCTTTCCGGCACTCCTATATTCAGCAGATAGGATAGCAACTGTTGATGGCGGCTACCAGATGCTTGGCAGGTAAAATTAAACTTTAAGGAAACAGCGATGACTGATAATATCTATGTACCTAGTGAATTTGCAGGCAGAGGAGATGCTTCCCTTCTTTTTGAAGAGCATGGAACACAAATAAGAAGAGAGCTTATAACTCATCTTATAGGTACAGCGCCAAGCCTACGTCAGATCCCTCTTGAAGATAGGATTAGATATATAGATGAGGCCAGGCAAAGAGCATTATTGACCTATGTTCAGGATGCAAGCATTCCTTATGGTGAGCGGATGCAGACAGATTTGTATGCTGCACTTATGGATGCAATCACGCCTGAAAAAATAATGCAGGCATTAAATTTCTCTGCAAAAAATGCAGGCATTAGCTCTGCTTCTTCTTTATTTGCAGCGGGTAGCAACCTTGCCTATCCATCGCTTGAAATGTCTGTCGATTCACGCAATGCTGATACACTAACTGAATGGACGCTTCGACTCGCAGCAGGAGTTCCTGTGTTGGTGAAAGGAGGGCCGATGAGCATAGCATTTGCAAGGGAGCTTGGAAAAACACCGCTAGGTGATTCTGTTGCGGTTCTGGACTGGAACAGTGGGAAGCCTACAGATGAATTTTATGGCTTATTGCCTGATGACGCTGAAGTTATCATGTCTGGTGGAATAACAGGAATTGCAGCAGTGAAGCAGCAGCTAAACCCAAAGATAAATTTAATACGGGAAAGAAACCACAGGAGGAGCATCGGCTTAATTACATCTGATACTGATTATGATGCACTTGCAAGGGCAATAGGATTCATTGATGGTTTTGGATGCCTGACTCCCTCGATTCTCTTTGCAGAAAATCCTCTTGAGGCAAAAGAGAAACTATATTCTGCGTTAGTAAGGTTTTCACAAACCTATGGCGGATTTTGCATTCCTGATAAAGTGAAAGCAAGAATTGGAAAAGAATTGATGTCTCATTCAACAGAGGTTAATTTTTCAATAAAAAGTGACGTCGGCGCAATTGTTGCATATACAGGAGCAGACATGGCTGCATTTGAACAGGGCTACAGGACAGCAACAATATATCAGATGCCAACAGCAGCTGAGGGATGGAGGAATGCATTTGCGCAATTAAATGGAAATTTAGAGGCTCATGCAATTAGGGGCCTTGGCGGGGGTGGCTGCGGTGGCGGAGCCAGAGATGCAACTGTAACTAAGGCTGATGAAGCAGAAATCAAGAGATATTTTTCAGGGGGAGTGCCTTATAATTGGACACAGACCCTTGTTGCAAGCAATCCATCATCAGAATTAATCGCATCATTTGTAGCTGCTGGCGGAAGAAGAATAGTTACACCTGAGTACGCAGTACCTAATCACTGCTTTCCAGTCGATATGGAACCACCAATCCCGCTTAAGAAGCAGGGAGATAATATTATCTGGGATAACGCGCCAGCTTATTTCTGCACGTTAAATGATGGCCAAATAATCGCCGTCAACGGCCATATGCTTCCTCAACCCTACCAAATTTAGCAAAATTTTTAATCACATTCTTTTTATTTATCAATAAACATGCACACAGGCAAAGCCCTCACTCAAAAAGTATATCACATCATATCAAAGAAATGGCCAATCCATCCCTCCGGCGTCTGCCGCGAGCTTGAAATCCCGCTTAATTCATCAAATATATCCAAAATCAAATATCATTTTGACATATTGAAAAAGCAAAACAAAATCCATACTAAAAAAATGGACAGGGCGCTGGTCGCCTGGCCTCGTGATATTGAAAAACTGCGAATCATGCACGAGATGATGAGTGAATAAATATATATGATTATTCTTCGCCAACATCAATCAAAATATGGTTCTTATCAGGCACAGATATATAAATATCTTCACCTCCCTTAAGATTGAGGCTTCTTGCTACATCCTTATTAATATACATACCTAATCTGTCCTGAGATAATTTTATAATTTTTTGCTTTATTCTAAGCGGTGTCTCTCTTAGTTCTTCAACTATTTTTTTAGAAGATAATGCTTCAAACTCAAAGTAATCACAATTAGGGCATTGATAACTAATTGCCTTGGTTTTAGCACCGTGTACATTTACTTCAACTTTCTTTAAATTAGAATCACATTTTGGGCATTTCATCTTCTCACCTTTTAGCATTAATAACATATAATATTGAATTTTTTATCTCAAAAAGGATGTAATATCCATCTTTTTCAATCTCAAAATTCTCTCCTTTTTTTCTTGGATTTTTTGTACTAAAAATTATCTCAATAACTTTATCCCATGGAACATCTTTTTCGTGCTCATTAATATAATGTTCTGAGGGTTGAATTCCAGTAAAATAAACCATAAAATTACCTTCTACAAATATGTAGTCATTAAGACTATATAAATTTTTTGTATATTTTTTATAGGATTTTATAGAGATGCGTATTCCTCAATAATTACCATTTTTCTTTTCAAATCACAACCTTTTTAACTAAATACGGGTTTCTTTGTAATATAAAAGACAATTGTTGCGGCTTATTATTAAAAATAATATCCGAACTTTATGCAGACTAAAATCGTTTATATAAAAATCAAGGCAACTTTGTTCTTTTTGTAATTTAAAATAAAACAGGAAGGTGAATATTATGCCATTACATCCAGACCAGAGGGTCGGTGTTTTTGTAGATGTACAGAATATGTATTATAGTGCCAAGCACATGTATAATACAAAAGTAAATTATGCGAATATATTAAAAAAAGCAGTTGCAGGAAGAAAATTAATAAGAGCAATTGCTTATGTAATCAAAGCAGATGTAAAAGACGAAGGAGATTTCTTTAATGCCCTTGAAAAGATAGGGTATGATGTACGCGAAAAAGACCTGCAGATATTTTTTGGCGGGGCTAAAAAAGGCGATTGGGATGTCGGAATCGCTATGGATATCATGAGGTTAGCTTCAAAACTTGATGTGATTGTCTTAGTATCAGGCGACGGTGATTTTAAGGATTTATTAGAGCATGTAAAATCACTTGGCTGCAGAGCTGAAGTAATTGCATTTGGAAAGACAAGCTCTTCAATGATAAAAGCAGAAGCGGATAAATTTATAGATATGGAGCAAAATACAGGATATTTTCTAATTGGTGATCCAACAAGACATCGTCCTGAATCTGCGCGCGATAAGCCAACTGAGCAAAAAAGCCTTGTCAGCGAACCTGCAAAAGCAGAAGTTTTGGGTTTTGTTCCAGAGCTTGCTGTTGTAGTCAATGACACTGCTACTGCTGGCGCAGCTAATAGTGAGAATAAAGAGCTTCCTGCGCCAATTGCAGAGCAAGGTAAAGAGACTGCTCTTCCGCTACAGGTGAAACCAGAAACTACAGCCAGCCAATTCGTCAGAAATGAACGGCCAAGGTTTGATAGAAACAGAAATGACAACAATATTATGAATCGACCAAGATTTGACAATAATAGAAATGAAAGAGGAGATCGGCCAAGATTTGACAATAATAGAAATGAGAGACCACGTTTCGATAGGAACAGAAGCGAAGGAGGAGATCGGCCAAGATTTGATCGCAACAGAAATGATGCCCCACGATTTGAGAGGCATGATTCCGGAAATGGAGAAGGAAGATTCAACAGTGATAGAGGATTTGGAAATAATTCAGATAGAGAAGTAAACCCGCTTCAGAGAATAAATATGGAGCAGCCTGGAACAGTTATGCATAAGCAAGAGAAAAAAGATCAGGTAATGCCTTTTGTTCAAAAAAGCGAAGAGAAAAAGCCTGCTGTTAAAGAAGTGCAAAAAAGCCTTCCGCCAATGATAAGAGGAGGAACAATGCCAGAATCACTAAAGGACCAGACCATGCAAGCACCAAAAGAAAAAAAGCCTGCTAAGAAGACGCAAAAAAAAGAAGCAGTTGAAAAAAAGGAATCTCCTGATAAGAATAAAGGCAAAGAAAAAAAATCTCTATTAAATAAATTGATTTCAAAAGTTAAAAACGAATAGAGGACTTTGCAAAATTCAAGTTTTCCAATAATGGCAATAGTCTTCTCTAATTAAACATTGAGATGCAAAGTAATCTATAAGAAGTTTGCAGGTTTTTTGCAAACTTCTCAATAATTTTTTTATTTATTCGGTCTGCAAAAAGGGGCTGCCTTAGTGTTCCATTTACAATCTGGCTTTCCGTCTTGAGCAAAAGAGTCAATGCTTTTTTCCGATACAACGTCAACTGATTCGCACTCATTTTTTGTTCTTATGTCATGGCAAGAGCCGTTGCTGCATGAAACAGAGCACATGTCTCCCTGACAATAAGACATGCCAAATGTCAATTCAGATGATTGCACAATATTTTTACATAAGGATTTATCTGTACATGATGAAGCAAGTAACAAAAGCCAAATACACGAAAAAATCACGTAATTTATTTTGAGTGTCATTAAAATCATTAAATTTATATACTGCACTATTTTAAAAATTTTATCTAGATTGGTGGGTTTTAAATGGTTAAAAAAGAAGATCATCAAAAAAAAGCGCATAATATGCCAAAAGAGGATGCTAAACCTGAGTGCTGTATGCCAGACCATAATAGAATCTGTGTGCCAATTGTAGGTATAATTATTCTTGTAATGGGTATTGTTGGCGTCTTATATGACCTGGAACTTATAGGAACAACTAAAATCTCACTATGGCCATGGGGATTTGTAGTTCTTGGAGCATGGCTGATATATGAAAAAGCAAAGCATCTTTGCTGCTAAAAGGAATCTAAAATGACACAGGAAGATGTTTTTTTATTTTTGAAAGAAAATCCGGATAAATGGATGACAAGTAAAGAGATTGCAAAAGCAATGAATGTGTCAATAGGATCAGTTACCTGCAACTTAAAAAAGCTGCGAAAATCCAAGCTTGTGCAGTTTAAGCCTTCTGAAAAAAGAATTTCTCAGTTTTATTACAAATACAAACAGTAATTCTTTTTGTTTTATACTAAAAAATTATATTGTTTGATTTAGATGTCTGCTATATACCAAATCTATCAATAAGAAATAGATTACTATTTATTTCAAATGTCTAATTAATCCCTAACTCTGCGTCATTTAAGTAATATGTCTTCAGGCAGCTTCATTTTTTCAATCAATATTCTTGTTTTTTTTGGCACTTCAGATATCACTAATTTTTCACCAATTTTGACTCTATAAACTTTTGCAAAATGCA
>JAZDLQ010000093.1:0-54409 GCA_043801855.1 archaeon
TCCTGGTATTGTTTGTTTCATATTGCTTAATTAAGTAATATGAACTACTATTTATATCTTTCGTTTGTGTGTATTTTTTAGAGAATAAACAAGAAGAAGAAGTATCGCCTATGGCTTAATTCAAGCAGAGTTAGGGATTAAGACATATAACGAAGTTGCTGTTGGCAAAGAAGGAATGAGAATAGATAGAGAGTTATTTGACTCCTTTGCTGATACAGTAAGAGGAGACGAGTTCATAAGTAAAAAATTCAAAGAAGGAAGAATTGAAGAAGCAGAAGAGTATGTCCGAAAAGAGCTTTTCAATAAACCTGAAGAGTACATAAATCTTGATAAACTTAGACGTGCAGTAAAACTTGATAGAAGATTAACTTTAAGAGAAGTTCTTGAGAAAATCTTTGGAAAGTTAAAGCGATTTAAGTTAAAAGATGAGATTTTAGAAGAAGAAATCTCTAAATTTATTGAGTTACATGGAACCGATAGAGATAATCTTCAAGAATGCATCCACGCAATAAGGCTGTTTATGAAAGAGTATATTGCAAATGCGGCGTTCAGAAAAGTAATAGATGATAGAAATTTTACAGAACTTGAAACTAATCCAGTTTTCTCTATGAAAGACTTAGAAGATTTGAATGGATGGAGAGATACTCTCATAAATTATGTCAAGGATTATGTAAATATGAATGTCTTTATGGAGGCTGTTTAAAGTGTCAAAAGAAATAGCACCAAGAGACGAAGTTACAGACTTTCTTATATATACAACTCCTGAAGGAGATGTGAAGATTGAAGCTTTTTTGCATAAAGAGAATATTTGGCTAACTCAAGATAAGATGTCTGAATTATTTGGCGTGCAAAGACCTGCAATTACAAAGCACCTTCAAAATATCTTTGAAAACGGAGAATTAAAGGAAGAAGAGGTTAGTTCCATTTTGGAACATACCACTAAACATGGTGCAATATAAGTAAATTAAAATGGTCAATAAAGAAATTGTCAGAGTAGAGGGAATTGACATTAACATTCAAAATGTAGATTCTCATAAATATATTTCTTTAACAGATATCGCCAAAAAGAAAAATTCAGAAGAACCGCGTTTTGTTGTCATAAATTGGCTTAGAAATCGTAATACTATTGAATTTTTAGGGATTTGGGAAAAAATCCATAATCCAAATTTTAACCGTGTCGGATTCGATACGGTTAGAATGCAGGCAGGATTGAATTCATTTACAATATCGCCTTCTAAATGGATTGAAACAACTAATGCAAATGGAATTTTTTCAAAATCAGGCAGGTATGATAGTGGAACTTACGCTCATGAAGATATTGCATTAGAATTTGCTTCATGGATTTCAGCTGAATTTAAATTATATTTTATTAAAGAGTTTAGAAGATTAAAAACAGAGGAAAATGAGCGTTTAAGTTTAGGGTGGGATGTTAAAAGAGAACTTGTGAAAATAAATTATAAAATTCATACTGATGCGATTAAAGAGAACTTGATTCCTAAAGAGTTAGGCAAGAATGAAGTAAATCAAATTTATGCAAATGAAGCTGAGGTATTAAATATGGCTTTGTTTGGTAAAACTGCAAAAGAATGGCGAGAACAAAATAATGACAAAAAAGGCAATATGCGAGATTATGCAAATGTAACTCAATTGGTTGTTTTATCAAACCTTGAAAATTTAAACTCTGAATTTATTAAACAAAAATTACCTCAAGAAGAGAGACTTCTTAAACTAAATCAAATTGCAATCTCTCAGATGAAATTACTAACTCAAGATGCAAAGAGTAAGTTGTTAGAGGAAAAAAAAGATGCTTGATATTGAAACTAAAAGGAGAATAGATACAGCAAGAGACATTCTTGTTGGAAAGATTCCTGATCCTAAATCTCAGATTGAACAGATTACAATTGCTTTAATCTATAAGTTTATGGATGACATGGACAAAAAATCTGAAGAATTAGGTGGAAAATCAAAGTTTTTTACTAAGGATTATGCAAAGTATGCTTGGAATAAGATTTTAGACCAATCTGTAAGCGGTTTTGAATTGGTTGCTCTTTATGGAGAAGCAATCCAAAGCATGAATCAGAATCCTAATCTGCCTCAATTATTCAGAGATATATTCAAAAATGCTTATCTTCCATACAGAGACCCAGAAACTTTAAGAGCTTTCTTGCGAATAATTGACGATTTTAAATATGACCATTCCGAAAGATTAGGAGATGCTTTTGAATATCTGCTTTCAGTAATGGGCTCTCAAGGAGATGCAGGGCAATTCAGGACTCCAAGACATATTATTGATTTTATTGTCAAAGTTGTTGATCCATCTAAAAAAGATACAATCTTAGACCCTGCTTGTGGAACTGCTGGTTTCTTGATTTGCGCATATAAGCATATTGTGGAAAAAAATATGAAAGATGGCAAACTTGACTTAACTCCTGATGAAAAAAAGAAATTAGCTGAGAATATTGTAGGCTATGATATTTCTCCTGATATGGTTAGATTATCTTTAGTAAATCTTTATCTGCATGGATTCAAGAATCCTCATATTTTTGAGTATGATACTTTAACTTCTGATGAAAAATGGGATGAGCATTTTGATGTATGCCTTGCAAATCCGCCATTTATGACACCAAAAGGCGGAATCAGACCTCATAAAAGGTTTTCAGTTGATAGCAACAGGGCTGAAGTTCTTTTTGTTGATTACATGGCTGATCATCTTACCAATGACGGAAAAGCAGGAATAGTTGTTCCAGAAGGAATTATTTTCCAATCAGGCACTACATATAAACAGCTTCGTAAGATGTTAGTTGATAATGCTTTATACGCTGTTGCTTCTTTACCAGCAGGAGTATTTAATCCATATTCAGGAGTTAAGACTTCAATATTATTCTTGGATAAGCGAATTGCAAAGAAAACAAAGGATGTTTTGTTTGTAAAAATTGAAACAGATGGCTATAATTTAGGAGCACAAAGACGAGAAATTAAGGAAAATGATATACCTTTGGCTTTGGAGATATTACGGGATTATCAGAAAGCTGTTCTTGACGGAGCTGAGCCAAAGCTTGAGAAATATGAGAGAATAATTGCTCATATTGTTTCTAAAGAAAAGATTGGAAAATCTGGAGATTACAATCTTTCAGGAGATAGATATAAAGAAAATAAGATTTATGCTCATAAAGATTTTGAAATGGTTGAACTTGGGGAAGTTTGTGAATTTGAAACTGGTTCTCGAGATAAAGGTGGAGCATTAACTCAAGGGATCCCGAGTATCGGTGGAGAACAAATCTCTGAAGAAGGATTTATCAAACATTCTAAAATGAAATTTGTTTCTGAAGAGCATTTTAATGAGATGAAAAAAGGGCTTCTCCAAGATAATGATGTTTTAATGGTCAAAGATGGTGCAACAACTGGAAAGATAGGTCTTTACAAAAAAGTATATGAAAAAGCAGCCATTAATGAGCATGTATATATTTTAAGAGCAAAGAATTCAATCAAACCAAGTTATCTTTATTATCTACTTAAAACCCCTGTCTTTCAGGAGAAACTTAAACGATACATAAAAGGAATAATTGGCGGAGTTAGTTCTGAGATAAAAGAGATTAAAATTCCTCTTCCCTCTCTTGAAGTTCAGGAAAGAATCGTTGAGGAGATTGAAAATTATCAGAATATCATTGACGGTGCAAAGAAGGTTGTTGATAGCTACAAGCCAAGCTTTAGAATTGACAAGGATTGGGATATTATTGAGTTGGGAAATGTATGTAAAACATCCTCTGGCGGAACACCATTAAAATCAAAAAATGAATATTTTGAAAATGGTACAATTCCTTGGATAAATAGTGGTGAAGTTTCTCAAGGATTTATTTATGCTGCTGAAAAATTTATTACAGAAGACGGTTTAAAAAATAGTTCTGCAAAAATATTTCCTAAAAATACTGTCTTAGTTGCTATGTACGGTGCAACGGTTGGAAAAGTGGGAATTTTAAAGATTGACGCTTCGACAAATCAGGCAATTTGTGGAATATATCCTGATGAAAAACATATTCCAGAATTTTTATTTTATTATTTGTTAGGATTAACCGATATGTTAATTAAAATGAGCACAGGAGGGGCACAACCAAATATATCTCAACAAATTATCAGAAACTTAAAAATCCCTCTCCCTCCTCTTGATATTCAAAAACAAATAATCTCTAAAATAGAAGAAGAGCAGACTCTCGTTGATTCCAATAAGAAACTGATTGAATTATTCGAGAAAAAGATTGCAGAAAGAATTGCGGAAGTTTGGGGTGAATGAAAATGGCATATAAAAAGAAATATGGAAAGGTGTGGGTATTCGCCCTACGATTTTATAAATTACCCAATATGCAACTCAACCACATCGCCTTCCTGCAATTCATGGTCGAGCCTTGTTTTTTTCTGGCCTTCGTATTTGACTGATTTTCCCCACAGCCTTGCGAATTTGAATTTGACAACAAAATCCTTATGCAGTTTCGAGCATAGATTCTCAAGGGTTGCTCCTGTAAAAAGAATTAAAGGCTCGTCCATATCAGGCTTTTTTCCAGGCTCTTTTAGGTATATTCTCATAAAATTAATATTTTTGTAGATTCCTTCTTTTAGCGCTTCAAGGTTAACTTTATTTTCAGCTGAAACAAATACTGCATCCGGAAACCTTTTTTTTGCAGCGATAATTTCCTTTTCAGTTGCAAGGTCGATTTTATTTATTACAATTAAAGAAGGCACATATTTTTTGTTTCCTTCAATCACGTCAATTAATTCATCATCTGTAATTGGCGTTCTTATAAGAATGTCTGCATTCATAATCTTAAATTCATTCATTATTCCGCGTATTGTGTCCCTGCTTAAATTAAGGGGAACAGTTGACGCAACACTTATTCCGCCTTTAGCTGTTTTTGATATTTTTACATCAGGCCTTTTTTGGTCAAGCCTAATTCTTGCGTTATGAAGCTCTTTAACTATAACATCATAATGCCTTAAATCACTCATTTCAAGAAGAACCAGCACAAGGTCGCTACTCCAGATGACTGAAAGGACTTCCCTTCCTCTTCCTGTGCCGTCAGCCGCGCCTTCGACAATTCCCGGAACATCAAGAATCTGGATTTTCGCCTGCTTGTATTCAAGAAGCCCCGGGATTACTGATAGTGTCGTAAACGCATACGCAGCTGTTTTACTTTCTGCATTTGTAAGAGCATTAAGCAATGTTGATTTTCCGACGCTTGGAAACCCGACAAGAATAACAGTTGCATCCCCGCTTCTTCGTACAGTATAGCCGTCTCCCTTTTTTTGCTGGGATTTTCTTACTTCTTCTTTTTCTTTTAATTTGGCAATCTTTGCCTTGACTAGGCCGACATGGTGCTGAGTGCTTTTATTGTATTTTGTTCCGGATAATTCATCTTCAAGGTCCTTAATTCGCTCAACACTTTTTGAAACCATTAACTAATTCGTAAAACAAGGAAGTATAAATAGATTACGAGGGAAAGGAAAAAATCAATAACTAATCAAAAATGTATTTACTATAATGTGGATACGTTTAAATATTTAAACAAATTTACAATTATATGGTTGGTAGTTTAGCCACACGCATTCAAGTCATTCTTCAAAGTGATTTAAATATACCTCATGAATTATTAGAAATTACAAAAAAACATAATATAATTATTCTTCCTACAGCAGCTCAATGGATAAAGCAGGCATATTTTGCCCTGGCATTTGATCGATTAGAGGTCTATCATGATGATAAAAGTTTTACCGGCGGAGACTACGGGCCTCAGTTTTTTCAAAGAGGTATTAAAGATCAACCTGTTTTTGTTTATGCTTTTCAAGGAGCACACATATCGACTCAGGAAATTTTTGGTAGAGCATTGATATTAGGCAAAGGTGCAAGGGACAATGGCGCTTCTTTAGTTCATCTTGTGATGGATGGCGAGCCACTATATGCAAGGGCTGACAGATTAGCTGATATGAGAACCATAACACTGGAACTTGCGATGAATCAGATAGTTGATACTTTTGACACATATACTTTTGCAAATGCTCATAATTTGGCAGCCACTATGGCTTTCACGCAGAAAGCTCTTGAAAATAGAGAAGTAATAAGAAGGTATAGAGAAGGACTGCAAAACGTTTATGAATCAGTAGCTCTTCCAATTGCTACTCCTTCTGCAACAACTGGTGGAATTTTAATTCCCGTACCTAATAGTCTTGGAGTGAATGTTGATAGTTTCTTATGCCATATAAATCCAATCTATGCCTATGCGCAGGACCTTGCAGTAAGATATTCAAAACTTATCGAAACAGAAGGATATGCAAAAGACGGGTCAAATCTTGTTGTAATTAAAATGGACGGAGGCAATGCTCCATATTTCAGTGCAGCCTGCACAATACTACGTGAGGAATATGGTTTTGTTAACCTTAGAACTATAGAATTACAAAAAGAAAGGCTAGAGCCAAATGATCCTGCAAAAGTAAGGCATGTTATTGAAAAAAACTCTGAGGGTATCAATCCGGAAAAATCCCTTTTTGTTAATTTTGATGATATAGGAGACAGCCTTGGCTCAGTGTTTGATGTAATAAAAGAGATCACTAAAAATATCGGCTGCCCGCAATATTACGCATTTTATCTGACTCACACATATTTATCCGATAACAAAAAGCAGCGCTTGATTAATGATCTGGGGGTAAATATAATCACAACTGATACTACTGATGTAAGATTTAGGTCTGGGCCTTGGGTTCCAAATAGGAGTATTTTAACTCTTTCGCCAAGCTACGCAATTGCGATGGCAAGAATTATGGATGGAAAAATACCTGTAGGGAATGTTTTAGATGATTTCTACGCAGCGCAATATGTGGGAAATACATATGCTATTGTTGATTTCAAAGAGTTAGTTAAAACTAATGCCGAAAACATATGTGGATACAAATAGTGTAGTACATCACTCGAATTTTATCGCCTATTTTTACTATTCTAAATTGAGAGTTCTTTCCAGCGAACCTATAACGTAGGTTGCACTAGAAAAATTCTGGTTAATTGTATATTGGTTAGGCACTGCAATGCAACGAATTCCTGCTGAAGCTGCTGAATTAACTCCATGTGCGCTGTCTTCTAATGCAATGCATTTTTTAGAGTCAACTCCCAATTTGGCAACGGCCATCTCGTAAGCTGATTTTTTATCTCCTTGAACCATATCGCTACAAACATAAGTTGTAAATTTGTCTAATATTCCAATCCCGCTATTTCCGAGCACAATAGTTGCCATTTCTTCTGTAGCTGATGTTACAAGAGCAACTTTTTTTCCTTGTGTAATTAAGTAATCAAAAAACTCAATCACTCCTGGCCTGACTCTATCTAATATCTTACTTATACTTTCTACACGTTTTTCATAGAATTGTACACTTAAGGATTCTGAATCATAATGTAGATTGTATTTTTCTTTAATAATCTGCAAAACAGCACTAGGCTTGTGACCAAGATAATCTTTTATATATTCATCTTCACCAATCTTAACTCCATATTGCTCTATTATCTGGTTAAATATACCAAAATGGATTGGCTCATCATCAAAGATAAGGCCATTCATATCAAATATTACTGCCTCTGAATCATCGATAAGTTTTTCTAAAGTATGATCTGAAAAATATGGATGAGCCATTTTCGAGTGGAGATTCAAATTAATATTTAAATATGCTGTCTTTATATAGCTAGAATGTAACTATAGTTCCTACATCCACTTCCTTTTCCGAAAATTATGCAGCATAAATGCGCAAAGGGCGCACATGCCACCAATCATTATCCAGAATCCGTATTTATATGATGCTCCAGGAAGGATTTGAAAATTTGTTCCGTATATACCTGAGATTACTGTCATTGGAAGCGCAATTGTTGCAATCATTGAAAGCATCTTCATAACTTCATTCATGCTGTTATTTACTGCTGACATATAAGCATCAAATGTCTCGCCTATTGCTTCCCTATAATTATCTATTGAATCAGACACTCTTATTGCATGATCATAAACATCACGAAAATAAGGTATTGATTTTTTGCTTATGAACTTATAATTGTTTTTTGCAAGATATGATATTTTTTCCCTCTGTTGAAAAGAAGTCCTTTTTACCCCTCTTAAAGTTCTTTTAAGCTTAAGCACTTGTGTCATCAGTTCAGGCCTTGGCCTTTTAATTACTTTTTCTTCAATATCTTCTAACTCATCATCAAGATGCTCAAGCACAGGAAAAAAATTATCAATCTCTTTATCAAGCAATCGATGCATTATAAAATCAGGCCCTTTTTTGAATAAAGAAGCAAGCCTTTCCCTATCTTTTTTTAGCTCTTCAGTCACATCAAGAGTGTTTTTATGGTTGCTTATGATATAATTATTTCCAAGCACATAATCAATTTCCTCAAGCTCAATTATTTTTTTTGAATTTTTAATAGAATAAAATACGCTTAACAAATATCCATTGAACTCTTCAACCTTAACTCTTGTATTCCATGATGAAAGGTCTTCAACTGTCAATGGATGAAGGTCAAAAGTTGATCTTAGAATTTCAGCTTCTTCTTTATTGATGCTAGTTACATCAACCCAAAGAAGCTTGTCTTTTTTTTCAGGCAGATTTTTTATATCAAGCGCAATAATCTCATTTTTGTCGTGGTCATACATAAAGATTTCAATCATGCTTCAAGATAATAGCGTTGCCTTTATTAAATATTTCTATCTCCTCCTTAAAAGATGACGGATTGCACGAGAGAAAATTCAAACACAAGTTTTATATACTAGTATCATATTTTAGTATACTAATATGGTTTTTAAATAATTAAATAGGAGGAGATGCAATATGAATTTCCAAAATGCCAATATGCTGGCGGAAACTTTGAAAAGAAGCGGGCTTGCCTGCAGTGTTACTGAAGCTGCCAGGATGGCGCAAAGCATCATGTGCACAGAAAAAAAAGTATCGAGTGATTTTGATGCAAAAAGAATAATTGTAGATAAAGCCCTTGACCGAAAAAAATCAAACAAAACAGAAGTCGAAGAGCTTATTGAAAAAACGGATTTTATGAAAAAGGACTTTTATGTTCCTATAGCAGGATATAACAGAGCAGCATCAGTAGGTGCGCTTAAGGCAGTTAATGAAATAATAGCAAGTGCATCTGTTCAGGCAGAAGTAGCTTCTCCAGTACTCATGCAGTTAGTTTGCGTAAAAGAAGACACTTTAATCAGTTCACCTGCTGTTGCATTTGAGCCTTTTGTTAGTGATTCGCCCACTTTATCTGATAACAGGCCACTAACAGAAGTAGCAACAAGTGTTGAAGAAGTAAAAAGCTCTTCTGCACAGTTGATAAATGAGTCTACTCTTGATGTAAACCCATCTGATGTAAAGGTTGTATTTTTAGATGACAATAAGCAAACTTTTCAGGAATCTACTGCGGTAAGCGCTTCCAGGGAAAAAGAGGTTGAATCTTCTGATGATTTTATAATTAAATTAGAAGATAAGAAAATTGAAGAAGTTAAAGTTGAAGCAGCGCCGCAGCCTGAAAAGGTTGTAAAAAAACAGGACCTGCCAAAAGTGGATATAATGCAGCACTTCTATTTTGGAAAGAAATAATTTTTTTCTTTTTTATTCATCTTTAATCCTGTTCTATTTTTATATTTTATCGACTATTGACCATAACCTTTATTAAGAAGTAAAACAAGCAGTTTTAGGTGGGAAGTGCAAATTTTGTCTTACAAAACATTTATATACCAGTATACTGTTTACTACACTAAATAAAATGGAACAGCAGCAGATTTTTGATATGCTCTTTAATAAGGACGATATAACCTGGCAGGGAATAATCTATGACCTTGTCCGAACAGAACAGATGGACCCTTGGGATATAGATATCACTTTGCTCGCAAAAAAATTTCTCGACAGGCTTAAAAAAATAAAAGAAGCAGACCTGCGAATTTCAGGAAAAGTAGTCCTTGCGTCAGCAATTCTTCTTAAACTTAAAGCAACAAAACTCATGGAAGAAGACATTAATGGGCTAGATTCCCTAATTGCATCAATGCAGCAAAATCCTGACGATGCATTGTTTGAGGAAATGCTTGACTACAATTCTAATGGCTCTGAAGTCATGGCAAACGACAAGCCGCAGATTTTCCCAAAAACACCTCAGCCTAGAAAGAGGAAAGTCTCTGTATTTGACCTTGTCAAAGCCCTTGAAAAAGCTCTTGAAGTATCCGACCGAAGAAAAGTTTTTGCATCTAATGCCCCGCAGGTTTTTATTCCGCAAAAGCCCAGGGACATATCTCTTGTGATTAAGGATGTTTATACACAGATACTTGATTTTTTTAAGAGAAATAAGTCAAAAAAACTGACTTTTGACTCTCTTCTTCCATCACAGGAAAAACTTGACAAGGTATACACGTTTGTGCCGCTGCTCCACCTTGATAACCAAAGAAAAATAGATCTTTTACAGGAAGAGCATTTTGGAGAGATAGAAGTTAAGCTTGTGGCGGCAAAAGCAACGCCTGCTGCATGATTTAATTAAAAATCCTATGATTAAAAAAGCATTTATTTTCTTGATTACGTTTCTTATTATAACTAGTTGCGTAAGTAAAAAAGCTGCTTTTGAAACAAACATAAAAACTGAGTTAATTAACTTATTAAATCAAAATGCTTATCCTCCTCAATACGGAATTCATTATCACTCTGAAAGAAGTTACCGTCAATTAATAAGTGAAGATTATTGGTTTAGTGTTGATGAAAATAATATTACTTTTTTCAATTCTGCAATTAATAATTCAGGAAATGGCATTAATTATTATTGCTATCAGCTTAAAGATGACATTATAGATGAATGTGAATGCCAGCTAGTAAACTCAAGAGAAACAGATGAACAAGGAAATATAATCTCTACAAAAACAATTGAAGAATGCGGTGAAACAAGAGTTGATTATCGCGTAATTTTGACCATGCCAAAACTAATAAAAAAACTTAAAAATACAATCTTATTTTGGGAAAATGTGACAAAATTTGAAAATTGCTTCAGAGGCAGCCAAATTCAAGATCAAGATAGATATGAATATGAAGCATGCTTTGAAAACCAATTGATTACTAACTATACAGAATCATACAATGCCATTATACGATTTGGAGATGGCATAACTAGATGGGAGATTGTGCCATTGCCAATCGAAAAAATAAGAAAAGAAGAAATTGAATAACCAAGGTTTTTATCTCATTCAATAGTTTTATTAATTCAATTTAAATTAAAGTTACATTATGTTAAAAAAGGGAGGATGCATATTTTTAGCTGTATGTATGCTCTTTATGCATATACTTTTATTATATCCTGAATTTGCTTTTGCAGCTGATGTTTATGAGCCTGATGATATATATTCCCAGGCAACAACTATTTCAACGAATGGCAGTTTACAGGAGCATACAATAAGTCCTGCGAATGACAACGATTTTATTAATTTTTCAATATCACAGGGAGCGTCATACATAATTGAAACATCAGCTTTAACAGGCGGCGCTGACACGTTTATTTATCTATATGATGATGACGGAACAACCCTTCTTGACAGCAATGATGATATTCTAACAGGCATAATAACCAGTTCAAGAATTGAATATTTAGCGGCAAAAAGCACATTTGCATACGTAAAAATTAAAGATTTTAATCCTTTGTTAGACAATGGCGGATACACGGTAGCTGTAACAGAAGTTCCAAGCGCAATTGCCGCCGAATGCAATAACGGCTCTTCATGGGTTAATTGCAGCCTCATTCCATTTGGAAGTAATATTACACAAATCAGGGCAAACTGCACGCATA
This sequence comes from archaeon, assembly GCA_043801855.1. Taxonomy (GTDB): domain Archaea; phylum Nanobdellota; class Nanobdellia; order Woesearchaeales; family GW2011-AR15; genus CAYTWW01. Next base: position 11,834 of record JAZDLQ010000093.1, read on the forward strand.
AGCAGGGCGGAACCGTAAAAAGGGCTTCCTTTCTTTTACAAAACATCCAGGACGCATCTAACCTTGTTGATGCTGCAAACGCAAGCTATTTTGAAAGCGGCTTTTTTGTTTATAATCACACAACTATTATAAATGACTCAGGAACATTTAACCTAACGTATTCATGCATTGGCGTGGATAATGCTAACACTAATAATTCCATTGTCTGGGAAATACCATGGGGAAATCTAAGTTCATATCTACTCTATCCTTCCGGAAATATTGATGCATCTTCTGTAATGCTTTTTAATATAACAGCAGTAGTTTCGTGCAATGGAGGCGAATGCCAGGACATAGAAGCGTACCTTGACCCAAAAAAAGCAGAAAAATTTGGTTTGCAAAATATTGAAAAAAGAAGAGTAATAATTAAACTCAAAGAAAAACTTTCTGGTAACAATATTCCTATAAAAAAAACAAAAATTGCCAAAGATCAAAGGCTTGATTTGCTTTCAAAAAAAGGAATCCATGCAAATAGGATAATTGGTCAGGCAAATGAGATAGCTGTGCAGGTGAATGAATCTATGCTTGAACTTTTAAGAAACGATCCTGACATAGAATCAATAAGAGAAGATAGGATTTTTAAGGTTACACTTGATGAAAGTATTCCTCTCATCAGTGTATCAGATATACATTCATCAGGATTTAACGGTACAGGAGAAACAGTATGTATAATTGATACAGGCGTTGACTACAACCATGTTGATCTTGGAGGATGTTTTGGCCCGGGATGCAAGGTCATTGGCGGTTATGACTTTTATAATAATGACAATAATCCTATTGATGACCAGGGCCACGGCACGCATGTTGCGGGAATAATTGCTTCAAATAATAATATTTACAGGGGTGTCTCACCCGGAGCAAAGATTGTCGCTATAAAAGCCTGTGACAATGCTCCTCAGGCATCATGCTATGAATCAGATATTGCATCCGGAATAGACTATTGCATTCAGAATAAGGATGCATATAACATATCAATTATCAGCATGAGCCTTGGAGGCGGCGTTTACACAAGCTACTGTGATGATGACCCTTTTGTGCCTTATATAATAGCAGCAAACGCAAATAATATTTCAGTTTTTATTGCGTCAGGCAATGCATTTTCAGTAATCGGAATATCATCTCCGGCCTGTGTGCGACAGGCAATATCTGTTGGCTCAACGACAAAATCTAATGCAATGTCTTCCTTTACAAACAGAAACAAATATCTTGATATTCTTGCGCCAGGCGAGGAAATTGATTCGCTTGCATTAGGTGGAGGAATAACTACAAAATCAGGAACATCAATGGCGACACCGCTTGCTGCCGGAAGCGCTGCTACAATTCTTGAATATTACAGGCGTTCGCAAGGCAAAAGATTAACTCCTGATGAACTTAGGATAATTTTAAGGTCTAATGCATTAGACATTTATGACTCTTCATCAAGATTATATTACCCAAGAGTTAAATTAGCTGAAGGCTTTTTAGAAAAAGGAATAATTCCTACATTTTCCGGCAGCTGGCCGTTTTATACAATAAACCAAAACCCGTACAATTCAACGAGTGCAAATTGCCTTTCTTCAATTAAGCCAAATGAGTCATGCCTCATGACATGGCAGGTAAATGCAACAGGCACTGAGTCAGATACTTATGAATTTTTTGTTTTTTTAGAGGACAATATGAATCTGTACAACAGGACCAATAAAGTAAATGTTTCAATAAATACTGCTCCTGATTTTAATATTACTGTTGAAGGTGAAACAGCTCCTGTCTATTCAAATCAAACACAGCTGAATGTTTCTGTTTATGATATAGATATAATAAGCTCTATATATTGCATTCTTGATTCTGTACGCTATAATCTTAATTCCTCAGTGCAAAGCAGCGCTATTAATTCATCTTTCATGCTAAATGTAACTCCAGGAAGGCATGAGTTAATCGTGTATTTTAATGACTCACTTAACCGCGTGACAAACGAAAGCCTTGTTTTTTACAATTATTATGAGTATAACTTATCTAAGGCACTAGGTGATTCTATTGCAAACATATCCGGGATAATCTCATTTAATATCACGTACGCAAATGGAAGCCTTCTAGCTAACCCTGATTTTGAAAATACAACTGGAGTTTATAACTTGTTTTTCGAAATAGAAACCTCAAATATTACTTTATTTAATATGAGCGGAAGCAATATAACCTGGAGCGCAGCGCTAAATATTTCTGAATCTCTTGAAGATTTGGAAAAATTAGAAGGATTTGGTTCAATAGATGCTCTTGGTTTAATATTTGCAGATTTTAGCTCTTTTATTATAATAGAAAACTACTATGCCGGGGTTGACTTGCCTTTTTCCAACAGCGAGTATTTAAGAGTACTCTACTATTCAAATGAAAGCTCGCAGCCTCAAGAAATTGTGCAGTGCAGCGCAAACACATTTTCTTATGATGAACTTCCGTGCTTTACAAACACAACAACTATAAAAGTATATATCCCGCATTTTTCATATATTGTACTTTCAAATTCATCGCCCCCAATAATCAACATAACATATCCTCTCAACTCAAGCGTACTAAATACCTCTTATTTTAAAGTCAATGTTTCAACAGATGAAACCAGTGCTTGCTCTGTGGTTTTTGAAAATGGGCAATATTTTTTTGCAGAGGAAAACGAAACATTATTTGACGAAATGGAATTGCCAATTCCTGCACTGGAAAACGGAAATTATAATGTGACTGTCTTTTGCAATGACTCTTACAGCAATCAGGCAAATTCTACTCTACTTTTTACAGTAAACGATACATTACCTCCTGTGATTAACATTACTTATCCTTATGGCACATACACAACAACAAGCGCATCAACATATTCTGTCCCTATTTTTGTTGGAACTGATGAGTTTTCAAACCTTACATATTCCCTTAATGGCAACACGCCTGTCTCTTTATTATTTATTACAAATGAAACACTATCAAAAACAACATCATTAAGCCTTCCAAGCGGCTCTTATTCAATTAATTTTAGCGCAACCGATGTAAATAATAATACAAATTCATCTCTCAGAACATTCAGCGTTTCTGCTTCTCTTTCAGAGAGTGAGCCTGCGTCAAGAAGTGGAGGAAGCAGAGGAGGAGGCGCAGGAATATCAACCAATAAGACAATAGCAGGCGCAAACTTAACACAAAATGCATCTGTCCTGGAAAAATCCAATGTGTCATTAGTTGAAGAAAATAAATCTGTTGAAATCCAGAATCTTGGATATATAAATACTAGTCCTGTTCAGGAAAATATTATTCAACAGGAAAATTCTACAGAGAATACAAGTGAGACATATGCAGAAAGCAAGCCTTTACGCATTATTATCCTTACAGGGCTTGTCATATTATTCGGCCTCCTTCTAATTATTTTTGTAGTTGCTAATAACAATCAAAGTGCTCCTTTAGCTAAAGAAGAAAAAGAGCTTGCGCTTAAAGTTAAGAAATATTTACATTACCACTCTAAAGCTGAAATTAAAAAAAAGCTTGCAGCCAAAGGATGGGATGAGAAAAAAGTAGATAAAATAATTGAAATTGTTGCCAATGAAAAGAAATAAAAAGAGCAAGAATGTCCTTAAGCTAATGAAAACAATCATACTCTCGCTTGGCGGCTCAATTATAGTGCCAGAGGAGGTAGATTATTTTTTCTTAAAAGAATTCAAGGCTTTTATTCTGCGGCAGATTGCCATTGAAAACAGGTTTGTTATAATCTGCGGCGGCGGCAAGACTAATTCAAGGTATAACGCAGCAGCCCAAAGAGTATCAAATGTAAGCAAAGATGACCTGGATTGGGTGGGAATTGCGTCGTCAAAACTAAATGCTGAGCTTTTGCGGGCAATTTTTGGAAAACTTGCACATAAGAGAATTATTACTAATCCAACACTTGTAATTAAAACAACCAAGCCTGTAATTGTTGCAGCGGGTTGGAAGCCAGGCTGGAGTACTGACTATGACGCAGTTCTAATTGCAGAGCAGCTTAAGGCAAGTGTTGTAATAAACTTAACAAACATATCCCACGTTTATGACAAAGATCCAAGAGTAAATAAAGACGCTAAAAAGCTTTACAATATCTCGTGGAAAGAGTATAGAAAAATGGTCGGGAATAAATGGTCTCCGCGAATGTCATCGCCGTTTGACCCTATTGCAAGCAAAGAAGCGCAGAAAGCTGGCCTAAAAGTTGCTATACTAAAGGGAACAGACATAAAAAACCTTGAGAATTATGTTGAAGGAAAGGAATTTTACGGAACGATTATTGAATGAATTAATGATAATGATAGAAAATATTATTCTTATATGCTCTTAAAAGCAGCTGTTCAAATTGCCTCATTATGTAATTACCTACTGGCTCGTGAAGTAATCCAAGCATGTACTTTCTTTCTCCTTTCAAAGGCTCAACTTCGACTGATATAATTCTTGCCATATTTCCAAAAGCAACATCAGTGCCAAGCCTATCTCCAATCATAATTGCTTTTAAAGGATCTTTTCCCTGCGTTCTTATATCTGAAGCAATCTGGTTATATGCTAAAGGATTTGGCTTTTTAGGGTTTGCCATGATTACTTTTACATTTGGATACTTACTACTTAGCATTTGCACTAATTCATCGTATCTATGCTGGTTGCAGTTAGTCAATATATACGTTGTCTCCTTATATTTTTCACTTTCACTTATATGACTAAGCCAAGCATCGACTTGAGGATGAATGTTTCTGTGATGAAGAGAAAGTGTCCTGTCCATGTCCAAAATAATTGCTTCTATCCCATTGCGCTCTAAAAAATCATCGCTTATATCTTTAACGCATGGAACAGAAAAATTAGGAATTAAATAAGATGGGCTAATTCCTATCAGATAACTTAAAATATCCATTTTGCAATCAGTTATTTGATTTTATATTAATACTTTTTATCTATTTTACTCTATTTCAAATCAATAAACTATATAAAACCAGAATATTTAATCCTTATAATGCAAAAAAGAGGGGTCTCGCAGATTGATTGGGCAATGAGCCTTGCAATCTTTATTTTGTTTATTGCGTGGTTTTTTATTTTTATCAGGCCTAGTGTTGAACATGGCCTTGGAAAGGAGACTTTGCAGATGGCTGTCAAAAATGGCTTTTCTAGAGATTATCTTGCAGTAAAATCATACGTGCCTTTATTTATATGGTCTGATTCTGTAGGAGATAACTTTCCCATAATTGCTAATTTTTCTTTTGAAAACCCCGAGTTTAACATTAAAGAGGGATATTACTATATTGTTGATAGGAAAAAATTGATTTTTTTGCCAAATATTTCAGGCAGCCCTTCAGTCTTTCATATAATTTTTGATTCCAATAAGACAACAACAACTGATATCTATGATTTGGCATCCTCAGATAATTGGTGCACGACTTCAGAAATGCTGCGGGCGACTTTTACATATTCCCTTTTAAGGAGAATTTATTTTAATGAATCTCTTAATCTTCGCGACCTTAATATTTACCTGAATAAAGATAGGCTTGTTCCGTCCGGCTATAGCTATAATGATTCAGTAATAGTAGCAAGGTATTATTCATACACTGAAGGCATCAACCATACAACTTATGTATATGCTAAAAATTCAGTAGTTGATACTTTTGCCGATGTAAATTCCCCAACTGAAAATTTATCCTATCTTTATGAGCTAAAATTTTCTATGGATAACTATAATTTTTATTATTCAAATAACCTCTATAATTCCCGCCTGAATTTTACAGAAGAGAAAAAAAATATTTCCTACGAAGCAGATTATATTACATTCCATAATTCTTATGATTCGCTTTACGTATATTTTGACAGAAAGGTAAATATCAGCTTTGAGTACTTTAATGAAACAATTGATTTCAATGCAACTTTTACATTGATAGATAGGGCAAATTACAGGTTTTATGCGCATTTAGGAAACTATACTAATACAACACGAAAGAGTTATTATTCTTCGTATGGCGCAGAACAGAAGATAAGCGGGCTTGATTTTAGCAAAAGTGGCTTTCCAAACTACGAAGAGCTCAAAACCTCATGGAAATTCCCGTCCAAAAATAACTTTGAGATTCTTGTTTATAACTCAACAACAGCAAATGTATATAAAGAGAGTTCACCAATTATCATCATCGGAAAAAATGACACTTCTAAAGCAGGCGTTTATGCAAAGGATTATGATTCATTTATGATAGACGAAAATGATTTGCTTATCCCTGTTTCAGTCAATATAAAGGTATGGTAGATGAATAAAAAAGCGTATCTTAAGACAATAGAAGTAATTGCTGCGGCAATAATAACAACTGTTTTTTTGCTGGTTTTTATTCCGCAGCAGTCAGCATTAAATGCGCCGGAATACGGGCCGCAGGCCCTTGATAAACTAACTAAATCCAATTATTTCAGAAACTATGCTACAGAACGCTTTGGATGCATATATTCTAATGAGACATCTGCTATTGCACAGTTAGTATCTAATTATGTTGGCCCTGACTATGATTTTACACTTTGCATTGGCTATAAAGGCAATATCATAGCCAGCCAGGGTGTTTTTGTAGATTCATATTTTTTAGCCGGAAATGAAACAAATTATTCTCCTAAAACACTGTGGCTTTACACATGGGTAAAAAAATGAGGGATTGGCAATGGTTGAACTAAAAATTGATACAAACAAGGATTCTAAAGAAGACATAAGAAAAGTAATTGAATATTTAAGGCAGATTGTTGAAGATGATAAATTCATTCCAGCTGCTGCAAAAGAAGAAAGCGAAAGCTCAAATCTTGCTTTTGACATGCTTATGGAAAAGTCTAATGAAAAATCGGATAATAATGAAGAATATAAAGAAATAATCCCGGAAAAAAAAGAAAAGGGAGAAGAGATTAAATTTAAACCTATTTTTTATTAACTTTTTTATATTAGGCTTCTTTCTTAATTGTCCAATGGAAAAATTCACTTACTTTGACCATACTGCTGATGCAAAGTTCCAGGCATTTGGAAAAACACTAGAGGAAGCATTTACCAATAGCGCTCTTGCAATGTATGGTATCATGCTCAACTGTGATTCTGTAATACCACAAGTAAGAAAAAAAATAAACGTCAGCGCGACTAGAATTGAGCCGTTGCTTTATGATTTTTTAGGGGAGTTTTTGTTTTTAATTGATACCGAAGGATTCATGCTTGCAAAAATAGAGCATATAAGCATATCAAAGCTAGAAAAAGGATATAATTTAATATGCACTGCGCTTGGAGACAGCTATAAGAACTATGATATCAAAGGCGACATTAAGGCAATAACCTATAATGACATGAAAATAGAGGAGAAAGACGGGATATTTATTGTGCAGGCAGTTGTTGATATTTGATGTTGATATATTATAAAATTCTGGAGTTTGCGAAGTAATTGCTCACAATATTTTTTATTAGCTATGGCTCTTGACAGAAGTCAGGATTACGTAAATACTTAAATATAACCTAAATAGCATTAACAAAAATGCTCGACAATATAAAAACTGCGATAAATGATTACAGGGAATTCTATACAAGGGCTGAAAGTGAATTATCTGACCTAGTCAATGGTTATGAAAATAAAGATTTTGTCTATGCTGGCGCAGCAGTTGTTCTTCTGTATATAGAAGGATACTCACGTTTGATAGGCCATGATCTTACTGAGAATGAGAGATCTAATGCACTATTGGTCGGAGGACTTATTGACCCATATGATTCTGCAATTGATTCAAGCTCTATTGATGAGGCGATAGCCTCCTGCAAACGATATTTTGAACTTTTAGGTTTTGGTAATTATAAGCCGAGAAATCAGAATGAGGAAGCTTTCTATGCTTTATATAATCGGCTTACTGAAAGGTTGCCTGAGGATAGCAATCCCAACTTCTATAAGATTTTAGGCTTTATGACTGTTGTGGAACTAATTGCTAACCTGCAGCGAACAGGTTCACACTATCTATTGGGCCAGGAGGTAGATGAATCCAGGTCACCTCTGAACAATGAACAGCTAATGAAGATAATGCAAGCCAAAGGAGGTGTAGCATTGATGCTCCTTGGCTCCTTGATAGACTTGGATGTTAAGTTAGTTGGTGATATAGACTACGGACAGCTTGCAGCTTGTCCATCAATGCCTGCTTTGTTAGATTCTTATGATGCCAGAAATGACTTATTTGTTGTTCCTCCTGGAAGGTCAGCAATGACATATCTTTTTGGCAGCTATACTCAGAACATGGATGATATAGGCGATATGGCTCAAGATAAAAAAAAAGGGTATGAGACATTCTCAAGACGGGTCGGCTTTGTGCAAAGCTTAAGAAATGCACTTCACCTAAGAAAAGAATTAAAAAGACAGCTTTTAAGATATGATGAAAAAGAAGTAAATGCCTATCTTGAATTTGCTGACCTGTATCTATATAAGGGCATTCTATGGTGGGCAAAAGGCCTGGTAGATAAAAAATGACTTATATATATGAAAAAACATACAAAATAGAAAAAAAGTGTCCTAGTATTTATGTCATTTACCATATATGCAAAAATTTTATATATCCTGAGTGGTTATACAATTCCATTGAGCGAATTTGATAAAGAGGTTGATGCAAATGATAGAGCTAGGTGGAAACATAATACTAGTCGGCTTTAAGGAATTTGAGCCTACAGCGATGATAGTAATAAAGAAGATAGTCGGGAATTACACTCGTAAGTTTAAGGAGCGCTGCAAGCAATTTGAAAGCATCACTCTAACATTAAAGCGCATCCATGGAATAGAAAATTCCGAGAAATATGAGATATGTGTTAAATTGATGGACAATGGCAGGCCAGTTAACAGCGAAATTGTCGATAAAAACATTTATATTGCAATTGACAGTGCCTTAAAAAAAATAGAAAAAATAATAACAAGCTAAAAAAAGCTTATTCTTCTTTCTTTTTAGCAGCTTTTGCTGCTGCTGGTTTCTTTTTAACTACTTTCTTTTTTACAGGCTCTTCCTTTTCTGCCTTTGCTTCCTCTTCAGAAGCAGTATCCTTTTCAGTAGTTACTTCTTCTGCTTCTACAACAGTTTCTTTTTTAGCTAATTTTTTAGTTCCGGTAACTTTTCCAAGTTCTTCTTCTAATGAAGCGATGTCTTCTTCAACTTCAACACTTTTCTTGCTTTCTTTTTTCTTTGGCTCTTTTAATTTTTCAACTTCTTCTTTTGTCATCTCTCTATACTTAAAGCCAAATAATTCAGCCTTAACAGTCCCATCGTCTTCTTTGACAACTGTTATTTTGACATGATGTGGAGGGCATCTGACGCCATTTTCCCAAATATGCTCGTTTAGAACTTTTCCAATCTTGATATTATCTGACTTCATGTGCTTTGCAAGAAATTTCTTTAGCTCTGCTATTGCTTTCTTAGATTTTTTATATCTAGGAGATTTCCTGAATGCTTTTCTTAGTGGAACATTATATGTGCGCTCGATTTTTGCCATTTTAACACCTTAATTATGCTTTAATCTTCTGTCTTCGCCAGTGTCTCTTAACATGAGTCTGCCTGCCTGGGTGAACCTTTCTATTTAGCCCAAAAATCTTAGGCACTGTCCAAAAAGGAGCCCATTTAGTTTGTTTTGCATGCTTTGCAAGCCTTGCTTTTCGTGATGGATGTTTATAGCGTGCCATTTTAAACTACCTGCTCCTCAGCTGTCTCTTTTGCCATTTCGCCAGAAGGCTCTTCAACTTTAACTTCAGGCTTCTTTTTAACTTCCTTTTTTTCAACAGCAGCGGGAGCTACTTTTTTACTTGCCTGTTTTTCATCAGTAACATGCTTTTCTTTCTTTTGTTTTGGGACTGCTTTTTTAACATTGCTTGCAGCCTTATCCAAAAGTGATTTTCCTTTAGCTGTCAAGATTTTTCCTTTATGAATATCTTTCTGCGCGCTAACAACCAATCCTGCTTTCTCAAGCTGCTGCAGTATTTTTCTAATAATGCTTCCTGAGGCCTTAAATACTTTATCAGAAGCCATTCCTCTATTCTTTTTTGAGCTGTATTTTTTTCTTAATTTGGATACGCCGATAGGGCCAAGTTTAGATACATTTTTAAGAACTGATGCTGCTCTTAGATACCACCAGTCTTTCTGGACAGGCGGCCTTTCTTTTGCAACGCCTGTTTTCACAAACAAGCCCCAGTCAGGCATTTGTATTTCTTTAATATTTTTCAATTCTGCTGCCAAGACCTCTACAAGGTCCTGCTGATGAACATCATTTGCACTTACCATTCTTTAACCTCAATAAGACTTTCTAATATCAGCTTCTAAACCATTTGAGAGGAAAATTGGTTGCTTTAAAAAGCTATCTGATGAAATTAGACTTGGCAGGAGTGTTTGTATTTAAAGTGAAATTAACAAAATTTTTATACTTATCATTAATGACTTATTACTGAACTAAAAAACGAGGTGAATAAAAATAGCAGAATTATCTTTCACAGACCTTCTTTCAACAACTTTTGAAGAATACAAAAAACATTTTGCACTTCTGATGAAGACTCTTGGGCTACTTTACCTTCTTCCTACTTCCCTGCTCATTACTTTTGGTATTGGCTTTCTGACTTTTTTGCAGTTAAGCGTGAATTTAATCAGTCCTGAAGAATTTTTCAAAAATCCAGCTGCAATTGCAGGCCTTGGAATAATTGCTGTGATTCTTATCGCTCTCTATATTGTGACTGTAATTCTGTATTGCCTGATGTACATATCTATTGTTAAAATGATTGCTATTAGAAGAGAAAATAAAAATCCAACTTTTAGCGAAATTTTTCATGAGTCAAAAAAATTCCTTGGCTCTTATACGGGGCTTATGTTTGTAATGGGATTTGCGTTAATCGGCCTTTTTCTATTGCTAATTGTTCCTGGAATTATTTTTGCAGTATTCTGGATTTTTGCGCCGTTTGCATTGATTTCAGATGGAAAAGGGGTTATGGAATCAATGGCTTACTCGAAGAAGCTTGTAACAGGAAGATGGTGGACTGTTTTTGGCTATCATCTGCTTTTCATTCTGATAATGGTTGGCATTTCTTTTGGATTAAATTTAGTGATTTTTCTACCTGTTGTATTTCTAAATTTTATCCCACTGCTTGGCCCGATAATTTCGAATATATTACAGTGTGCAGTTACTATGCTTTTAATGCCATTTGGGATTATTTTTCTTGAGCTGTTCTACCAGAAGCTTAAAGAGGATAATGCAGTAGAATCTCCTGTTGCTAAAAAGTGAGGCAAATATGTCAATTTTAACCAGGACTGAAATTTTATCGCAGATAAAAAAAGGTGCAATTAAAATTGATCCTTTTTCCGAAACAAAAGTTGGGCCTGCTTCAGTTGACTTAACACTTGGAAATGAGTTTAGGGTATATAAAAACACAAGATTAAAAATTGACTTAAAAGAAAATATCAATCTTGAAAAAATTACAAGGCTTGTCAAGTGCAATTCTTTAATACTTAAGAGAGGAGAATCTGTTTTAGGAATCACTCTTGAAAAAATAACGCTGCCGCAGAATATGTGCGGATGGCTTGAAGGCAGGAGCAGATTTGCAAGAGTTGGATTTCAGATTCATACAACTGCCTCATTTGTGCAGCCGGGAGTTTCAAACAGGCAGGTACTTGAGATTGCAAATATCAGCCCATTTTCCCTTGTTCTCTACCCTGGTGAAAGTGTGTGCCAATTGATTATTGAAAAGCTTTCAAAAAAAGTAAAATACCAAGGACGATTCTCTAGCCAAGACCACCTATAGAGAAGTCTAGATGTTTTTTGTAAACTTCTACATAGTTTTATATAGGATTTGGGTTTCTTTTGAATCATGCCTATTGATGAAGAAGAGATTAAAATATTAAGAGAAGAGCTTTCTTCATCATATAATCCTTTGTTTTTCTTTGATGATGATGCTGACGGTCTATCTTCGTTCATTATGGCGTATGATACTTCATCAGAAGGCCATGGCGTAATAATTAAAACAACTCCTAGGATTGATGCCAAATTTTTACCTAAGGTTTTCGAATATTCTCCTGATAAGGTTATCATATTAGATATTGCTGAAGTAGAGCAGGATTTTATTGATGCTGCTAAAACTAAAATTATCTGGGTTGACCATCATCAGCCGCAGCAAAGAAGCAATGTCCTTTATTTTAATCCACTGAAAAATTCCAGTGTTACTTGTCCGACCAGCTACATTATTTATCAGGCAACAAAAAAAAAGATATGGTTAGCTATGGCAGGCTGTGTTGGCGACTGGCATATACCTGATTTTAAGGATGAGTTTGTCAGTAAGTATCCGGATTTATTTGAAGGAAATCCTACAAAGCCTGATGCTGCTCTTTTTACAACAAGGATAGGTAAACTTGCAAAGATAATTTCATTTGTTTTAAAAGGAACAACAAAAGACGCAATGACATGTGTTAAAATAATGACCAGGATAAATGAGCCATATGAGATTTTTGAGCAATCCACTTCTCAGGGAAAATATCTTTGGAGAAGATTTACAAAAACAGAGGAGAGATATAACCAGCTGCTATCTGAAGTTAAGCCAGGTAAAGGTAATGTTGTTGAGCATATCTATTCAGGAGATAACATGTCTTTTACGTCAGACTTAAGTAATGAACTATTATTTTTGCATCCAAATAAGGTTATTCTTGTCGGACGGGATCGTAATGATGAGATTAAAATGTCACTTCGCTCAAAATCACTTGATATTCTTGGCGCAGCTGAGAAATCGCTTATGGGACTTGAGGGTTTTGTCGGAGGCCACCATCAGGCGTGCGGCGGCATGGTTAAGAAAAAAGATTATAAAAAATTCTTAGCGAATCTTGAATTGAACATCAAATAATAAGTAAATCATGCACGCAAGAATATAAGCAGTTAGCATTGAACCAATTAGGGAATATAAAAAATCATTGGTAATAGTCCAAAATTACATGTCCATTTAATGTCCATACCGTACGTGCAATTATGAAACACTCCTGGTAATAATAGAAAATTAATGATTTTCCATCTTGTTGGTTTAAAAAATTCTTTCAAGTCCATATTAGCGCATCTTCATCTTTCCCATGCCAGGAAAGCCGCCGCCTTTGCTCATTTTTTTCATCATTTGTTCCATGGATTTTTCGTCTCCACCCTTAAACATTTTCATCATTTTCTTGCTTTGGCGGTACTGTTTGATCAAAGTCCTTATTTCTGAACTGGGAATTCCAGAGCCCCTAGATATTCTTTCAGTTCTTGATGAATCAATGGTTTCTGGGTTTGCAAGCTCATCTTTAGTCATTGAATCCATTGCATATTTCCATTTTTCAAGTTTCTGCTCCTGAACATTCATCACATCCTCAGGAAGTTTCATAGCGCCCATTCCTGGAATAAGCTCCATTATCTTGCTTAAAGGGCCCATTTTTTTCATAGCCTGCATCTGTTCATAAAGATCAATTAGATTAAAATCTCCCTTAATTATCCTTTTGCTTAAGTCTTCAGCATCTTCGTCTGTTATTGCTTCTTTAGCTTTTTCTAAAAGAGCTTCAAGGTCTCCCATTCCAAGAAGCCTTGATACAAAACCTTTTGGCGCAAATTCCTCAAAATCATTGATTTTTTCACCTAAGCCTATGAATTTTACAGGAGCTTTTGTGACAGAGCATGCAACAAGCGCGCCTCCGCCTTTTGCTGTTCCTTCAAGCTTAGTTATTATTACTCCTGTTACATTGCAAGTATCATGAAATGCTTTTGCCTGAATTTCAGCAGCTTGACCAATATCTGCGCTGATGACTAAAAGCCTCTCATCAGCTTTAACAAGGGCATTTATTCTATTCAATTCTTCAAATAATTCATCTGACAAAGCGTCTCTTCCTGCTGTATCAACAATCACAATATCGAATTTTTTTAATTCTTCAGAGTATTTTTTATATATTTTTTCAGGATCTTTTTCTTTTGGCTCGCCAAACACAGGAACTCCGAGGCTTGCTCCAAGCTGCATTAGTTGGTCATATGCCGCAGGCCTCCAAACATCAAGCTGTATCATTGCAATTTTAAAAGCCCTTTTCTGGAAAAACCTTGCAAGTTTTCCGGCAGTTGTTGTTTTTCCTGAGCCAAATAAGCCGACAAGCATTATCTTGAATGGCTTTTTATCTACTGCAATCTTGTGGCCTTCTCCACCAAGGAATTTGACAAGTTCGTCATAGACAATCTGGATTAGGAACTCTTTTTGAGTAAGCCCACCCGGAGCGTGCTCTTTTTTAATTTTTTCCCTGATGGAATTTGTTAATTCAAAAACCATCTTTACATTGACATCGCTTTGGAGAAGCGCTCGCTGGATGTCTTTTACAAGCTCATTAATCAGCTTTTCATCTACAAATACGCTTTTTGCAATCTTTTCAAAAGTTGCTTTTAGTGAATCTCCCAGTTTTTCAAGAACCATTATTGCGGTTAAAAGGGCGTTTATTTTATAAAGATTACTATCGCATTTTTTAATAAATTGATTAAACTTATATTTCTTAGGCAATTACATTAATTATGCCTTACTTAACTGTTGATAAAATAAGAATATATTATGTTAAAAAAGGAAAAGGCAAGCCTCTAGTCTTTTTACATGGTGCATTTATGGATATTTCGGCGTACGAGGAAGCTATTGATTTACTTAGTAAAAAATATTGTGTATATGCTATGGACTTTCCGTTTCATGGCAAATCCGATGGGCTTAAAAATTATGCTACGCTTTCTTCATTTGCCCAAATATTATCAAAATGCATCAACCAATTAAGGCTTAAAAATCCAAGCATATGCGCGCACTCTGCTGGATGCATTGTCGCCATTTGTTATGCGTCAAAAAACAAGGTGCAGGAGTTGATTCTTATTGAGCCTTCAGGCCTTCGTTACTTTAGGCGAAAGCTTGATTTTTTTCTGCGAATCATCTACACTAAGTTTTTTGCAGTATGTATGAGCAATGCAAGTGCAAAAAGAAAAATTAACCTGTATAAATCAGGTTTTTTCAATTTTTTTAAAAATATAACCCGAAAACAATTTTTATATCTTCTGGAAAGGGAATTTGAAAAAGATTATATTAGTGAAATGCAAAAAATAAACTGTAAAGTTACTGTTTTATGGGCAAAATCAGATGAACTTTTGCCATTTAAATATTCGAATCAATTCATGAAAAACTTAAGACATGCACATTTACTTGAGATAGAAGGACCGCATGACTGGATTATTCTGAACCCAGATAAGATTAAATGTATTTTGGAAACTTATGCAGCGCCAAAACAAAAATTTTAAAAATTCGCATCTGCTAATATATCTCATGCCAAAAGATGACGATGACATCTACGACGATGAAACTGATGAAGAGTATCTTGAAGATGATGAAATAAGCGGAAAAGAGGAAGGCTTTATGATGGGATACGATAGCGATTATCGGGAAGACTCCGGCGACATCGATGAAGACGAGATAGATAAGGAATTCATGTAACTAATTTCTATTAATTATACACTTAATTATATTACTTATTTTTAGTGAGAGAAAGAAGTAGATTCATATTTTTTTAATATAATTGAAAAAATTTAAATAATGCCTAAAAACTAAGATACTTATGGCTGATATTATCTTTTTTATTATGACTGCTTTTGTTTTTTTTGCTATTTTTTCGTTTCCCTTTTGGGGCATAGCAGCGGTGATAGCATTAATTAAAAAGAAAACGTTATTAGGTATTGGTTTTATAGTGTTAACAATAATTACTTTTTTCTTTTTCTGCCTAGCAATATTATTTAAATATAGAACATTATAGTTATTAGAATATGCTCAGAACATTTGTTTTGAACATTTTTTGGAAATATGTCATTTCCAATACCTTTTTAATTATCAAATAATACTAAGTTATCTTACAGGAATAACCGGTGAAATTGATGAAAGAAAACAAAAAAATCATTGTAACAAGTGCTCTTCCATATGCTAATGGGCCGATTCACATAGGCCATCTTGTAGAATATATTCAGACTGATATTTATGTGCGGTTCTTTAAGCTTCTTGGCAAAGATGCAGTATACTGCTGCGCTGATGACACTCACGGAGCGCCGATTGAGATAAACGCAGGCAAGGAGGGAATGACACCTGAGGAATTCATTAAAAAATGGCATAAGGAGCATGTCAGCGCATTTGATTCTTATCATATAAAATTTGATTCCTATTATACAACGCACTCTCCTGAAAACAAACACTATACTGAGTTAATTTTTAAAAGGCTCAAAGATAAAGGACTCATATACACTAAGGATGTTGAATTGACTTATTGCAATCACTGCAAAAGGTTTTTGCCTGACAGGTATGTCAAGGGCAAATGCCCAAAGTGCGGTTCGCTTGACCAGTATGGTGATGTATGTGAGAAATGCAATGCAACTTATTCAACAACAGATCTTGTTGAGCCTTATTGCAGCATATGCAAAAGCACACCTGTACGAAAAAATTCAACCCATTATTTTTTCAAGCTTTCTGATTTTAATGAAAGATTGACTCTTTGGCTAAGCTCAAATAAGAGCCTGCAGCCTGAAATCAGAAACCAGATACTTTCTTTTATCAGGGATGGGCTTCAGGACTGGTGCATATCAAGAGATGGCCCTTATTTTGGGTTTAAGATACCAGGTGAAGAGAATAAATTTTTTTATGTATGGCTTGATGCGCCTATTGGCTATATTGCAAGCACGGCAAATTACTGTAAAGGCAAGAACTTTAGCGCTGATGACATCTGGCAGACTGAAAATAATAATATAGTTCACTTTATCGGAAAAGATATAATATATTTTCACCTGCTTTTCTGGCCGGCTGTATTGATGGGCGCGGATTTTAAGGTTCCTGATAGTGTGATAGTGCACGGATTTTTGACTGTAAACGGAGAAAAAATGTCAAAAAGCCGAGGAACTTTCCTTTCTGCAAAAGAATTCCTGTCTTATGTTGACCCGGAGTTTTTAAGGTATTATTATGCTTCAAATTTAACTAAGACAATGACTGATATTGACCTTGACTTAAAGAACTTAACAGACAAGATTAATAACGAGCTTGTGTCAAATATTGCTAATTTCATTTACAGGACTCTTTCTTTTACGCTAAAGAATTATGATGGGGAGCTGACAGTTTCCAAAAACAAAGAGCTAATAGACAAAATAAATGAAAAATGCGAGCTGGTTAAATCTGAATATGAAAATTTGAACTTTAGGGAAGCGGTCAAGCACATACTTGAAATATCAACAGAGGGAAACCGCTATTTCCAGGAAAACGCGCCGTGGGAACTCAAAAAAACTGATGTTGAAAAAACAAGGCAGGTATTGACTGAATGTGCTATGATTGCAAAAGCAATTGCCATTACTATTAAGCCTATTTTTCCGATTTTTTCAAAAAAGATTGAAGAACAGCTTGGGCTTAGCGAGCTATCCTGGACAGATTTATCAAAAAGCCTGGATAACCATAAAATTGCAAAAGCAGAGATTGTTTTTTCTAAAGTAGATGAGATTAAATTAAAAGAGACGGAAAATAAAGAAGAGAAAATAAATTATTCTATAGAAATAGATGATAGGCTTTCTGATATAAAAATCGCAGCAGCCTTAATTAAGGGCGTTACAATAAAAAAGAAAAGCCAAGAATTAGAAACTATTAAGCAGGAATATCTTGGTAAAATTGTTAAAGAAAACTATTCAAATGACAGTATAATTTCTGGCTACGCAGATATATACAGGCAACACGGATTAAATGTTGAGCCAAATGCACTTGGCTTCTGGAAGCTTGCAAAGGAAGATAAATTCCCTCAAATCAATTCTGCTGTGGATGCGTATAACTTAGTTGCAGTAAAATACAAGGTTTCTGCTGGCTGCCACGATATAAGCAAGATAAAAGGCAACCAACTTAAACTTAAAATAACACAAGGAAATGAAAAATATACAAAATTAGGAACCAAGAGTGCAGAAACACTTATTGCAGGTGAAATTGCTTTTGTTGATGAAGAAAAAGTCCTTTGCTGGTTTGATTTAAAACAATGCGATGAGACAAAAACAAGTGAAAAAACCAAAAATATTCTATTGTATGTTCAGGGAAATAAGAATACGCCACACGATTATCTTAAATCAGCGTTAGATGAAATGTGCAAACTAATGGTTAAGATAAACGGCGGGCAATATATGCTTATTACTGAATGTTGTAGCAGTACTGATCCTTTTTCCGCGCTTGATTTGCGTGTTGCACAGATAGTTGCTGTTAAAAAGCATCCAAAAGCAGACAAGCTTTATATAGAAGAACTTAACCTTGGGACTGAAAAAAGGCAGATTATTTCAGGGCTTGCGCCATATTACTCTGCTGAAGAGCTCGTGGGGAAAAAAATAATTCTTGTTGCAAATCTAGAGGCAGCAAAGCTAAGAGGAGAGATGTCTTACGGGATGCTTCTGGCTGGCGAAGATGAAAGCCACAATGTCGGTGTTTTAACAGCAAACAATTCAGTACTTGGAGATCGAGTCTTTGTTGAAGGAATTGCTCATGGAAGCGCAATGATTAAGTACGATGATTTTACAAAGGCAAAAATGGCAGTTGTGAATGGAAAAGCAATATACAAAGAAAAAAACTTACGTACTAAGAGCGAGGAAGTTATTTGCGAGAAAGTTGTGAATGGGACTGTTTCGTAAATTTTATTTTATATTTTTTATTTTCAAGTTGCGATATATTTAAATACCTGATTATTACATTTAATCAAAGGTGAAATAAATGAGTGACACAAGTGTTATGGTTCCAAAAGATGAATACGATATGCTTAGGGCAAAAGCTGAGTTATTTGATCACTTTGTTGAAACTGAAGACCTAAATGAAGAAGAGCTAAAAAGCATTAAAAAAGCATTAAAAGGCCCATTTATGAGTAAATTTGAATTTCTAAAAAAGCATCCACAGCTTGCTTAAAGATGTTTGATTTATTAATTTCACAGCAATTTGAAAAATCCTTTTCTAAAATTCAAGATAAGTTAGCACAAAAACAAATTTGGCAAAAAATAATCGAACTTGAAAATAGGGCGCCTCTTGGAAAAAAACTAAAAGGAAATCCTTTTTGGTCAATACATATATAATAGATATAGAGTAATCTATGAATTAAAAGGAAATCAAGTAGTGATTGCAGATGTATTACAAAGAAAGCATGATTATCGAGAATTGTAAGAACTAAATCAAAACAATTTTATACTTCAATATTTCTATTTTTTGTTTATGCACAAAAGAAGCATTTTTACAAAGTTTAAGCATCATATTCTCTCTAATTCTGTTTTTAGCGCAACAGAATATTTGTCTCCTAAAGAGATCCTGTTTTTAGAGGAGATAAGAAAAGAATTTGATGCTAAATATAACTCATTTTCTATTAAGGAAAAGGAGGATTTTTTATCAGAGTTTCTGATTAGGTTTACTTACAATTCAAATGCAATTGACGGAAATGATTTATCTCTCGATGATACAAGAAAGGTAATTTTGCAGCATACATTCCCGGAAAAAGCGCCAAAAAACCTGATTGATGCACACAATTCAAAACTGGCATTTGATTTTTTACTTGAGTATAAGGGAAAGAATAATAAAAAACTCATGCTAAAGTTGCATTCAATCTTAATGGATCATGTTAACCCTGATGCAGGAAAACTACGTGACCATGAAGTTGAGATATATGGCTCTTATTTCATGCCGCCTGGCGCTGAATTAGTTGAAGTTGAACTTGAAAAAATAATTGAATCCCTTAATGAATCTAGAGAGCATGTTTTTGAAAAGGCGTGCATTTTTCATCTGAGGCTTGTGTCGCTGCATCCTTTTTTAGAAGGCAACGGAAGAATAGCAAGGATGCTTTTCAATTATATTTTGTGGAAAGAAGGCTATCCTATGGTTGTTTTTCCTTTTGCAAGGATGGATTCTTATTTTAATTCACTTGAGAAATGCCACGAGGAAGACTCGCCAAGGGCGTTTATTACGTGGATGAAGAGGGAGTATTTAAAATAGTTTTATTCTTACATGATGTAACAATGAAATATGAAAAATTTTAAGTGAGAAGATAGAGAAACATATTTTACCTAATCGTAAACATTTTCTCTTTTTCCAATAAGAAAAATAACAACAATTTTTTCATCTTCTATCCTATAGAGAACACGGTATTTTCCTACCCTAATCCTAAATACTTTGTCATATATATTTACTATTCTCTTTGCGTCAGAAGGAAAAGGGTTTTCTTTCAGTGATTCTATTTTTGCAATAATTCTTTCTTTAGTCAATTTTTCTTGTTTTTCAAGAAATTTAATGACGTTTTTCTCTAAAAATACAGAATACATTTTATTTTTTTAGATACTTCTTTGCTTCTTCAAGGCATACAAGATTCTCTTTTTTAAAGCTTTTTTTATAAGCAATAAATTCCTCATTTGAGAGAATATCTTCTTTTGTAAGCATATTATTCTTTATAAAATCAAGTTCCTCTTTTATGCTATTTAAAGCTGACTCAAAAGATTCTGTTTCAGTAACCATAACTTTTGTGTAAGCAATAAGTATTTATATTTTTTATGGCAAGTGTTGTTCATTGTTATGGAAATGACATGAAGACGATTCGCCAAGAGTGTTTGTTACGTGGATGAATAAGGAATATATGAAATAGTTTAATTATTGCAAGATGTAAATTAAGAGTATATTTTATCTATTATTTGTTACTTAATTCAATAGAATATTTTTCTAATTTTTTTATCATTTCAGGAACTTCAGTTATTGCTTCTTTTACTGTTTCCATATCAATGTCGTCGCCATAATAATTTATTCCATTTCTTAGCTTTCTATACCTGTCAAATTTTTTAGATAATATTTGTTCTTTTAGAACATCTCGCAAAAAGTAAGTTATCGATTCATGGTCCTGAAATTTATAGCCTTTAAGATAGCCTATAGCTTCACAATGTTCTCGTAAGCCTTCATATAATTCTCTTAATATGGATTTTATTGATCTGCTGTCTATGTTTATCATTTTTGCAGTTTCAATCGCTTCTTTTGCTGATTTAAAGAAACTTTCAGCCCTTATTTTATTAGGCGTCACCTTTCTTGCTTTTCCTTCATTTAAACAGGTTTCAAAATCCATTATAATACCTCAAATTCTCCTGATAAAACTATGCCGTTACATATGTTATTTACTAAATTGGAATTGTTTTTTTTGGCATTTTCAAAACCATCCTTGTTATAATAGTGCAAGCTTATTCTTCTGTTCAATTTTTTTTCATATTTTTCAGTTGGAAATTCTTTTTTGATATTCGAGATTAAGCAAATATCGACATCGCTTGCTTTATCATCTGTTGCATTAGAATAGCTGCCAAATAAGACAATAACCGGAAAATCAAATTCTTTTTCCAATTGTTCGATTAAACTTGATTCCCTGATTTTTTCCAGGTTGTAGTATAGTTTTAGATTTAACGTTTTTTTTGATAAAACCAACCTGTAAAAGGAATAAACTCCTTCTCTTTTTTGCACCAAATAACCTTCTTTTACTAATTTATTCAAGTATTGCCTAACTGTTGTATGATTAATGTTAAGAAGCCTTGAAAGCTCTCTTATGCTATATTTTCTGTTTGGCTCTTCAAAAAACGGTTTTAAGATGGTTATTTTTATTTCCATGTGGAAACATATGTTTACAGTTGTATATAAATGTTTCCAATATTTTATCAAAATAGTCCTGGAAAGGCAATTAGGAGGATTCGCCAAGGGCGTTTATTACGTAGATGAAAAGGGAGTATTTGAAATAAAAAAATAAACTAATAAATTAAAGTCCTACTTCTTTTGTGGATGATACTGTTCATAAGTTTTTCTAACGCCTTCACTATATTCTTTACCACCTTTACCTCTACGTAAAGACTTATATTGATCCATAGTTTGAGCCCTGACTTGTAAATATATAGGTAATTGTTCAAATAATTCTTCAGGTTTTGCTAAATCAAGTGCGTCTGGATTTTCAGCAATAATTTTCTTTGCCAAGTCTGCTTTTTGTTCTGCAGATAAGTTTTTGATCATCTGACCTTTAACATTATTTGCGTTAGCCTGAAAATGTTCTTGATGAGCATCTCTCATTAATTCGTAAGCACCACTTATATCTTTTTCCACAAGTTTTTGCAAAAATTTACCATAATCATCTTGGCTCATTTGTGCTGTCAAATATCCAACTACTTGTTCAGTAGTCTTTAAATGTGCAACATCATGTCCTTCAACTTTTGCATAGTATGCCCTTGCCAATTCTGCGGCTAATTCAAATGGGTTTTCTAGATTCTTATCTACTATCTCTTCTAATTTTAAATCTACCCCTTTATAATGTGCACCTATCGTCAACTGACCTTCTTTTCTATAATAATCTGTTAATTCTTTTAGCAAACTTGGTTTCTTCTTTGCAGCCATACCATTAGCACCTTTTCAATAATTAATTATTTATTATTTTATCATATTATTGTATATCTTCTATATAAACTTTGCGGTTGTTACTACTCAATAGTTTAATTTTATTTACTATCACTCACCTTTTATCTTAACCAATACTCAATTCTATCTCTGGCCATCAAACTCAGCATAATCTGCTCCCACGGCCATAAATCAAGTTTACCGTGTGTTATTGCAACAAGTATACAGTTCTTCATTATCTTTTTTTTCTTTAAAACCGAAATATATATAATTATATATATAATTATACTGTTCATGATTGAAGTCAATACTAAACTAAAAGCATGGGGAAATTCACTAGGTATCATTATTCCTAAAGATTTATTAAATAGTGAAGGCTTGAGCCCTGAGGACGAGGTTTCGGTTATTGTGAAGAAAAAGACCAGTGTTGTAAGAGACACATTTGGAACATACTCATTTAAAAAAAACACAGATGAAATACTAAAAGAAATAGATGCTGCTTTTGAGCCAAAAAGAAAATGAAGTACTTTCTTGACACATATGCAATAATTGAAATAATCAGAGGCAATCCGAATTACAAGGAATTTTTTGATGCTGAAATAGTTACATTAAAGGTAAATTTAGCTGAGCTTGCATATCATTTCCTTGTAAGTGGAGATGAAAAAGCGATGATTGAATATTCAGAAAAATACTCAATTATTGCAAAGGATATTCCTTTTGATATTATTGTTGATGCTGTAAAGCTAAAGCATGCTCATAAAAAATCAAACCTATCGTATATAGATTGCCTTGGTTATACTTACGCAAAAAAAAATAACTGTGTTTTTCTAACAGGTGACAAAGAGTTTGAAAAAACGGAGAATGTCAGGTTTGTAAAATAATAAAACTGTAAAATTGCAATTATTTGCCCTCTTGTGCCTTATATATCATATCAAAAAAATTTTGTTTAATGAATGTTATTTTTTTTAGCTTCTTTAGGGTCTGCTCAAGGTCTATAAGTATCCATGGCATGTTTTTTTTCTGGCTTATAGCATCATTAATTATTTTTTCCCAGTCAATAGTTTTTTCAGTTTTAACAATTGTCTCAATATCTTCATAATCTGTGTCTCTTCCTGTGACTGATTTAAGAAGCATCAAGCTCTCTTTGCTTGGTACAATTATTGAAAGCTCTTTTTTCCCAATAAAATCATGCCGCTGCAAGATAGAATTGAATAAAAAGCCTATTGAAAAGCCAAACACATCTTGTGCAAATAGGTCAAATCTTTCTTCTCCCCTGGAAAAAAGCTTTGGTTTTGATGATAGAGCTTTTCTCTTCTCATCATAAACGCCAGAAAGTGATTTTTCCATGTATCCCAATTCTTCTATAGCCATAATGAAAATCTGCCTTTCTTTGGATGCCCTAAACACCAAATCTATGTCCTTAGTTGCGGTCTTGTATCCTGAAAACATCATGGCAGTCCCGCCAATCGCGATGCATGAAACATCTGTTTTAAGATAATCTGCTATAAGCCTGAATAGGTCTTCCTGGTCTTTTGTGTTTATCATACTTGATACCTCTTTGGCATGGATTTGCACTTTGTGTATTTTCTTGCTTCATGATAAAGCTTGATAATTTCTTTTGTTAGGTTATCTTTTTTTGCCAGAGAAAAAAGTCGTTTCCAGGAAATTATATGAAGAAATAGGTAATATATTGCCCTTCTTGTCCTAATGTCACCTATCTTCAGGCCATCTATTATTGCATGCTCAACTGAATAAAACCCATATGTGTAATGTTCGAAAGCAGGATTAAGCTTATCAGGTGAGTATCTGTTTACGATAGAGTAAAACCCATTCTGCTTTTTCTTCTGTCTTTGCGATATTGAATATATCCTTTTCTGCCTGCCTCCACCTGATACATTAACATAGCCCTGTTTTTTTAATTTGGAGAGCAGGTTTAGTGCAGACTGGCGTGTAAGATTTTGTTCCTTTGCAAATGTTTCAGCAGTGTACTTGCCTTCTTTTATCATTAGATATATTATCCATAATAAGTAATATATAAACTTTTTGTTTTTTATATTAAGATAATAAAAAAACTGCAATATTTGAACAAGATTAAAGATTATATCTCAATTCCTTCTTTTACTGCCTGGCTAACTAATCCTATCTGATTGCTTTTTATCTCAAATTCCTCAGGCGTATAGCAGAAAGGCTCAACTTCAGTTGGAAGCTTGTCCCAGAAATCATACATCCTTGCAATTCTTTGGCTAAAAAAAATTCCTTTGAAATCAGGAGATACAATCAAAATATCATAATCACTATCTTTAAAATTATCTCCTCGAGCGCGGCTGCCAAATAATATAGCTTTTTTTACATTATACTTTTTTCTTACTCTATTAATGAATTCAACAGCTACTTTATCTGCAATTTTGCCCATTCCATCACACCCTTTGCTGTTTTCTCGTGTTTTTCGCAAATAGTCTTATCATAAAGTTCTGCAGGCGTTCCTGCCGCCATATCAGGATATCTTGTAACCATATATTCTGGATTTAAATCCCTAATGCCAGATATCAATCTACTTGGTAATTTTACTTTTGCAGCTAAAAAAATCAAAGAGTGACCTTTTGGTATCTCTTTTATTTTAAAAAGGCATATCCCTTTTAAATATTTTTCAACACACTGATGGTAGAAAAAAACAGAGCCATCATAATTCTTAGAATTTTTAAGAACTGTTGCCTTATCAAAGTCAGATTGGGTCTGTTGCATCCAGTTAATAATTTCTTGTCTCATTCTTTAATTAATATAAACAGTAGATATATATATTTAACTTTTGTGAAATAGATTCTATCTACCCAATCCAAACATCAATAACTTCAAAATTTGTTTTTTCTTTTCGTAAAAAAGCTATTACATGCTGTGTGTGCTCAATAGGAACTAAAAAAACACCATTTCCCAGTTTTTTTCCACCATAATTAGAAAGCAGTCCAACACTTTTGTATATTTTATCATTAACTTTCTGCTTATATCCGTACAACTTTCTCCATAGCTTTATTTGATTTTTTCTTTCACCTTTGGCTTTAATTACAAACAGGCTGCTTCCTTTTGTTTTTGGCCGATCAAAATATTTACCATATAAAACTATCCCATTTGAAATTATGCTTCTTTCAAGATCCCATTTTTTAATCTCTCCAACCTGAATGTCTAAATTGTTTTCTACACCTAATAATTTCCAGTATTTTTTGTATTTTATTGATTCCAAAAAAGATTCTTTAATTGCACCAACCTCTTTTTGAATATCCTTTTTTGTGTCTATAAAAATGTCTACATCGCTATTTTTATCAGTATCCTGTCTTGCAACGCTTCCAAAAAGAATAATGCTTTTAATTTCGGAAGAGTCTTTCATCTTTTCAATTAAAAACGATACAAAGTCCATAGCATAAGATATCAGCCTGCTCATTTTAGTTCCTCTATTTCATTTAATCCGAGACTAATGAAGAGTTTTTTTAATTTATTAAAATCAAGAATTATCTTTTCAAGTATCTCTTCCGGCTGCCTTCTTCCATAGCATAAAGTATTTCTTTTTTCTTCAATGCTTCTAATAAGATTAAGAATTTCTTCTTTATTCTCAAAATCATAAGGTATTTTTTCTGATAGTTTTTTTTTTGATAGGAACCACTCATGCTTAATGAGGTGATCATATGTAATAAAATTTTTTTTGTGTAGGTAAATTTCCATCATATCAACTACTGCTGCTGATGAGTGGAATCCAATAGTCCTTTGCTTTGAAGTAATGCCTTTTTTTATGGCTTCATCAATTTCAGCTATACTTTCCTTTAAATTTTCTAAATGGCTTTCAATTTTCATTATGAAAAAAATTTATGTGATTAAGTATATAAAGTTTTCGTTACTTTATCACATAAAATTAAGTACCTTAGTAGCATAAAGTCATTCCCCAATCACTTTTACCAGCACTCTCTTCTTTCGCTGCCCGTCAAACTCACCATAAAATATCTGTTCCCATGGGCCAAGTTTATAAAACTATAATCACAATTCCATAGCCTTGATTATCTTTACCGCAATCCTGTATTTTTTAAATAATTTTGCAAACTCAAGATAAGACTCCATAGGCGCTTTAATGCATCCTTTGCCCATGCGCTCGGCTTTAAACTTTTGGATAAGGCCGTTATATTTTTTTCCTTTGAATGAATAGCCAAACATTTGCTTGTTAAACATAACTCTCTTATTATTCGGTGTTACATTTTCCCAAAAGTAATAAACAAAATGCCTGCCAGAAAAATTAGAGCTGTATTTTCCATATAGTGTTATTCCATTAGATATGATACTTGGCTTAAGAGAATCCCATTCATCAAGAACTCCGATTGTTAGTTTTATTTCGTTTTTTATCCCTAGTAATTTCCAGTAATTGCTGTATTTAACAGATGAAAAAAAACGTTCAAGAATCCTGTTGCAATCTGCCTCAATTTTTTTGTCACTGCTGATTAAATCTATAAATATGTCAATGTCACTGTTTTTATCACCTTCATCTCTGCTAAATGAGCCAAAGAGGATTATATTTTTTAGTTGAGGAGACTTAATTTTCTGAACTAAATAAGACGCAAAATCCATGCTATATGCAATAATCTCATACTTCGCTGATTCCATTTTTCCTAAAAATCTCCTTAAGCTCATTAAATGCTTCAATTGTTTTCATTATGACTTCAACGCTTTGCGGTTTGCCATAGCATAATACATTTCGCTTCTCTTCAATTTCATACATCAGTTCAAAAATTTTCTTCTTTTCTTTAAAGTCAAATGAAAATTTTTCATTGAGCTTATTTTTTGACTTAAGCCATTCATGCTTTATCATAAAGCCAGGGTCTATTAGATTATTTCTATGCAAATAAATCTCAAGCATATCAACAGCTGCTGCAGAGGTATTAAAACCAATTGTTCGTTGTCTCTTAGCAATGCCTATTTCTATTGATTCGTTGATCATCTCTATACTTTCTTTTAATACTTCTAAATGATTGTCTATTAGCATATTTTCAATTGAAACAATTCTAATATTTAAATATTTTGTTTCAAACGAAACATTAACATGGTTTCAAGTGAAACTAGAAAAAGTGTTCATTCCCCTATTATCTTCACTAATACTTTCTTCTTTCGCTGCCCGTCAAACTCACCATAAAATATCTGTTCCCATGGACCTAAATCAAGCTTTCCGTGTGTTATTGCTACTGTTACTTCACGCCCCATTATTGTTCTCATGAGATGTGCATATGCATTGTCCTCGCCTGTCTCGTTATGCTCGTAGTGCTTGTCCATTGGCACAAGTTTTTTTAGCCATTCTTTATAGTCATTAATCAGGCCGTCTTCTGCATCATTGATATAGACAGATGCAGTTATATGCATCGCATTGACAAGAACGATTCCTTCCTGTATATGTGATTTTTTTACTAATTCTTCAACTTGATGCGTGATGTTAATGAATTCTATTCGCTCTTCTGTCTGGAAAAAAAGATGCTCAGTAAAGGATTTCATATTGCGCTCAACCTCTTCACAAGCAAATATTTCAAATACACTTAAATATAACGTTTTTTTAAATCAAAATATGGCAAATCTTGAAGAGCTTCTTGAAGCGCATAAGAAGAGGTTTGGCATTGAGAAAGTTTTCTTGGAATCTCTGGATTTAGATGCTCTAAGGTGGGTTTATTATGGCATGCATAATTGTGATGCGCCGGGTTATGTCATTGATGCACTTAGCGCTACGGAAAGAGTACAATTTTATGCAGGTATTTGGAGATATAAGAAATCAGAAGCAGGAAAAGAGCAAATCTGTAAATTTATTGCAGATAATGATTTAATAAGTGCTGTTAGTTATTTAATTGGCATTGGAGAAAAAAACTTGCTAGGGCATTATAATGAAGAAAGATTTGGCAAGGAGAAATACAAAAAAAATACACCATTAAGAGAAAGGCTTGCAGTTAAGTTATCTGAGAGTAGCTTTTTTAAAACACAAAACTCTGCATTTATAGCTTCACTTGGTACTAAAATTATTGAGTCTTGGCATAAAAATCAAGCGCATGTGTTATATGAAGGACATGTAGGTATGACAGCGCCGATAAGCCAAAAAGAAGGCGTAGTTTTCATTTGGAATTACCTTGAGGTATTAAGTAGTAAATACATAGCACAGGTCAATATAGCTTCAGAATCAGAAACACCAGAACAATTAAAACTATTTTAAAATGATATCAAAATCAGGTATCAATTAATAAGCAAAAATGCTATATGCTCCTCTTGATAACTTTAGAGAATCCACTCTGGTTGAAGAGCTACTCAAAGATTTTCTGGGCTGGGCGTTTGTTCCAACTGAATATAGAACAGTAGATTACAGGGTTTTTATTGAATATATGCATATTGATGACTTAAAAATACTTACACAGAATCTTCTTGAGTTTTCCAGAGGGATTCCTTTTAGCGAGCAATTCGAGATGGCACCTGGCGTGCAGTTTGGATTTGCCAGAAGAGATATTCTGCAAGCTAGGCAAAGAAACTATAGGTCAGAAGATGTTCAGACAAGAATTCCTGATTTGGATTGGAGTAAAGAAACTGAGATACTTGGCTTTTGGGATAAATATGCTGACATTTGGTCAGAAAGATTCCAAAGAAGCAAAACAAAAAAAGTACCAGATTTACAACCACAAACAGTTGCTGCAATGTACCTTGATTTTTTTAATGGCTGGAGAAGAGCAAAGCCACTTGAAGACCTGATATTAACTACAGAAAAGCTTCAGGGAGAATATGCAGGAAATTTTAAAATAAATGCCGATGTTATGGGTTATTCTCTTTTAAGACAAGTTAGAAATGGAATTATTGAATATTGCAGGCAGGAAATTATTGAAGGTAAAGAGCTTAGCCAAGCGCTTTCTTCTCTTTACATTAAAAGGATCTCAGCCTTGCAGCTTAGAAGTAATTCAGATGAGATGTTACTTCCTAAAGATAGTCTTTTAAAGCCACTTGAAGAGCTTGCTGTTGAATCAACAAGAGGGCTTATTCGCGCAAGAAATATTATCAGGAATTATTCTCTAGTAGTTTTTGGAAGCGAAAATGCAATAATTCCATATGGAGCAAAAAATATTGAAGGTGCAACATATCCGCAGCTTGAATATGCAGCAAAAAGCTTACTGTGCGGCATTCACCTTGAACTTAGAAGAGCAGAACTTTCGAGAGAAGAAGCATTGTCCCAGGATGATTTAGCCGCTTATGGGCATTATCTTCAAACAGGAGGATATGCAACATTAATGGCAGCTGTTCCTGAACTATTTGATGGAAATTCCCTGAAATCACTTGTTGATGTATGCCTTGATGCATCTGGGAGCCTGACACGGGCAAGAAGATTAGTAAATCATTTTTTTTCATATTCAGGAGCTAAAAGAAGAAATTATCGTTTATATACTACCACTAGTTATGAGCACCAAAAAAAGGCAGCTGCTGAAATTATTGCTATGATTTATCATGCAGCCCAATAATAAAATTACATAATTTACTGTAATTATTTACTTTTTTTTGCATCTTCAACAATAAGCGCATGGAATTCCTGATAGATTGCTAAGTCTCTTGGTAAATTATATTCAAAGAATCCTTTTATTTTATCATACTCTTCATTTGAATTGAATAGATTTTCTTTTTCAATGAATTTTCTTGTATATGCATCAATTACAAATGTCGGAACTTTGTAAGCATAGAGTAATATTGAGTCAGCGGTTTCTTTTCCAATGCCCCATACTGAAAGAAGTTCATTTCTTGCAGGTGTTTTTTTTAGATTTAGGTAAAATTTTGAAAACTCAATTAGTTTTCTTGTTTTTTGATTGAAGTAGCCGGAGGGCTTGATTGCTGTTTTTATTTCTTCAATGTTACATTTAAGTACTTCTTTTGCATTAAGAAGGTTTTTTTCTTTTAGATTCAGCAGCGCTTTTTCAACATTAGTCCAATTTGTGTTTTGGGTCAATAAATCGTCTTTAGTTTGTTTTTGTGTAATTCCAGACACACTTGCTTGCATGATTTCAGCTTGCTTTATTACCTCCAATTCTTGTTTAGTAAATGGTCTCCCTAGCTTAAGTTGTTGCAATGACCTGACAACTCCGGGATACCATGAAGTATTTTGCGTCAGGACGGAGCCGATGCAAATTTCAAAGATTTGAGCTTGGTTATGTGGGTAGGAGTAATCGCCAGGGTGATATTCACAAAGTAATGTTTTATCATTAATTAGCGGCCACCAACCCTGTTGGCCGTATTTTTTTAGAAGATTTTTATATTCGTGATTATGCATAGAAACAGTGAATAATTTTTTATTTAAAAAGATATTTTTATTACTAAACAGTGATAAAAAATAGAAACATTTATATACAAAAAAGCCACTAAATAGTAAATAAAAGCATTTTGTAGGCTTTTGGGTAACCATAAATGACAATTGACGACCTCATAGGAGAGCTTGAAAGAAAAGGATTAATTAGAAATAGTTCTCTTACTCTACAAATTAATGATCCAAATGCAAGCCTTGCAAACGGCACTTATTCATTAAATATTGATACTATGGTTCTAGATTTTGTTCCAGATAGCTCAGCTTCAGAAAGATATTCGGTTCAATTATATTCAGGAATATTTAACCTATTGCTTCCATTGATGAGTAATAGTGGCAGATTTATTTCGAATACATCACTCCTTGATATTGCAGGAATAACCAGGCAGCAATTATTTAATAATATGGGCGCATTAAGAACATTACTCAAAAAAAATATTCCAGGCAATGTTTCTGCTTATTTATTAAGGTCAGAAGGCGAAGGTAAAAAATTAATATACGGCTTTGGTGTTCCAGAAGATTCAAAATTAGCTGAAGAATTATCTGTTGTATCCAAAGATAGGGAGCTAAGGTTAACTGCAAACTACTACGAATATAGGCTTGAGTATAGAGGAAAAAGTTATGACCTATCTAAAAGTGAATATAGAATTCTTGATTTTGTACTGCACAATTTAAATTCTCCAATTTGTTACGAAGATGTTGCTGCATCTACAGGAATCGATAGAAACTTGATTAGAAAACCATTCTATGTAATGAGAAAAAAGTTACCTGAGGAAATTTCAGATTTACTTACAGTAAAAAACCGAAGAGATAATGAAGCGTTGAATTTGCCAGCAAAAGAAGCAGCTGCATTAAGAAAAGCTTGTGGAGACAGGTTAGTTAACGATAGAATCTCAGTGCAAGTAAATGATCATAATTTTATGCTAGCTAACGGAGTATATGTTTTAGACATTTCTACAGGAATGTTTCATATTTATAGCGGATATAGAAGTCTTATTTCTGAACTTGAAACAAGTGGAATCCAAAGCACGCATAGCTTTCATCTTTCAAATAATGAGATCAAATTATTGGCTCCGTTAATGGCAGATGCTGCGAAAATGCTAACTCGAGATGCATATTCTAATCTATTTGATAATCCACGCCAAGCAAGTTATGCTCTGGTACACATCAGAAATAAATTACAACAGCATTTGTCGCATGAAGTTGTCTCATATTTATTAAAAAATACGGGTACAGGATGTAAAAGGCCATTAATAGGCTTTGCTGTTCCAGATGATCCTGTGTTTGTTCATCGCTATTATTACGATTTGCCTATTGGTAAAGTAAGGCTTTTTAGCGAAGAAAAAGAATATTATTTAACATTTAATTCAGTAGAATATTCATTAAATTTTTCAGAATATAAATTGATTTTTTACCTACTTGAACATAGAGGCCAACAATTATTAACAGGGGACATTGCCGTAGGAGCTGATATTAAAGAAAGAATGGTTTCACCATTAATTAACAATTTAAGAAGTAAACTGCCAGAGGAGCTTGGTTCGCTTATAACAACGATTGACGCTAAAAAAGAACCTTATGTAAAATATAGGATAAAAACTGGTGATACAAGGGAGCTGACTCTTGAGGCGGAATTATTTGACTCATTTTGTTCCAAAGAAGCTCCTTTTGCAGATAACTTTCAGTTGAATAGAAACACAGACATTCCATTAAGAGTAGTTGTCGATAATCCTGATTTGCCTGAAAAGCTGCATGGAACATACTGCCTTATAAAAATGAAAAGAGGTAAATATGGCAGGAAACAGCATGGCGCATTAAGGTATGAATCTCCTGAGGGCAGAGTGCAAATTATTAATCTGTCACCTATGCAACATGATTTGCTCTATCTTTTTATGTCAGACAGTGCAATGTCAAAATATGTATCTAAGGAAAATATTAGGAATTTTTTTGATAAGAGAGGAAAATACAAATATCTTGGTGAAGGAACCAACAAGTTCTATGGCTTTGTTACAGATCAGCTATTATCACTTGACGATAAATTACATGGAGAAGGATTTGACTTAAGAGGAATAGTTACAAAAGTTCCATATGTGCGTGATGGAAGGGATGGATATGGATTTGCAGTGCCATATTTTAGAGAAAAAATTTGCTGCAAAACAGATAAAGGTATTTTGGTTTTTGATGAAGCAGCTAGAGAACTTTATTTGGAAAAGCAAGATGGAAAAAAGCACAGGCATGTTGCTCTTAGCGCAAGCCATTTAAGGTCAGAGAGGCTTGCAGAAACAGCACTTCTTGATTTGCTAATGAAAGCAGATGGAAGGTTCGTATCAAGATCGATGATTGCAAAATGGCTGGATTATGACACATCTACTATGAGTTGGAATTGTGTTCCAAAAGTATATGAAAGCCTTGAAAATGCTCTAGTTGAAAAAGGAATGAAAAGAACACTAGAGAGAGTACGCATAGAAGAAAGAGGAAAAGGAGGCTATATGCTTGTTACTCAAGATGAACTTGTTCCACTTGCAGGATACTTAAGAAATGCATTTGGGGATGTTAGTGCTGATGTGCTGCTATGGGCGCGAGATGCATTATCCGAAAAAGGTGTAAATATTCGTGCAGTAAGACCATATTCAAACTCAATCAGGACTCTTTTTGGCGTATATTTGTTTCCTCTCAGTTCAGGGGTATCCTTAACAGATGGCACTGGCGAGGCTACGGCGTTTGTTGCCAAAATAGATTCAAAAGAAAATGCTGCAAAGGAAAGCGCTGTCTTAAGAAGGCTTAACTGGGCGGAGGCGCAAGGGTATCTTCCTAAAAATTTCGCTCCTGTAATTATTCAAGACGATCCGAAGTACTGTGATAAATATGGCGTATTTTTTACAAGGGCAGTTAAAAGTACACCAATAATGCGCTCAAATACGATCTATGATATTATAAATGGAATTGCAGCATTTCATATTGATAATTCAATAATATTTGATAATGAATGGAGGAAACAAAATGGATTTGCAGAGACAATGCCTTTTTCTTATCATTCGTTTGATGAAATCGGCCAAAATATCACTATGCCAAAAGGAGCTGTACTTGATAAATTGGCTAAATTTGGGAATGATGAAGCAATAGATCGCTTGGTAAGCCTTCCTGATAGATTTAGTAGGCTTAGGCTCGCATATGAAACTGCAATACATATACTGGAAAAATCAGGAATGTACTCTGAAAATATCCTTGTACATAAGGATTTAAGGTTTTCAAATATAATATTGGGTTCGGATGGATATACAATATGCGACTGGGCAAGCCTTGCTCGAGCTCCAAGGATACATGATATTACAAGATTACTGGAGGATCCAGATATTGCAATTTTAGATGGTGTGACAGGCGGCCTTTCTTTAGATGCAAAAAAAAGTTACATTAATTATTATGGTTCACTGTATGCAAACGGAAACACAAATTTAGATTATCTTAAGGAAGTGCATCGCTTGTATTGGGCAGCAGCTGTTGCCGACAATTTACGGTTAGCCCAAGCTATGCTTGACACAAAGGCTTGTGATCCTGACAAATGCGATGTTTATCTAAAGCAGGCAAAAAATGCATGGTCACAACTAAAATTGTTTACAAGAAGTGGTAATTACGACATAAACTGTACTCAAGCTACTGTATCCGCAGGAATATACTCTTATTCATTTGCAAACTAAAGCTCATTTTTCGCTAAAATTTATACCCATCAATGAAACTGAAAAATCTGAAACCTTAATCACGTTACTGTGCAGATAATGCAATAACAATTCTTCTGCTTCTGACTTTTTAAGAGAATGCTCTCTATCTATTCTGCTAAGCAAGTCGTCTTTTAGGTTATTTAACTCATTTAATTTTTTTACATCAAAGCTAAAAATAAGCTCGTAGTATCCTCTTAAATAGGCAATTGCATCCTGAAAAATACTTATCAGTTCTGTTCGTATTAATACTTTTTTACGGCTAGAAAAAATAAGGCAAATATTCTTGTAATCATCGCAGACTTTTTCGAGGTTCCAGTTAATTGCATAATAAAAAGTTGAATTTTTTTCAACAAAACCCTTATTAATCAGCCTTTCACAAAAGTTAGTAAGCTGGTTATTTGTATTTTCAAGCTCTAATAATTCACTTAACTTATCATAGTTTTTTTCCTTAATTGCTGCGCAAGTGTTTTGCGCCATTGTGATAGTCACTAAGAAAACTCTTCTGAAAATTGAAAAAAACTCCTGCGGGTTATCATTTGATATTGACCTTATTGTTACGCAGTTATCTTTTTCGTCTGTAATAACAAACCCTGTTAATAGCTGTTTTAGGGCAGTAGTTATTGCGCTTTTGTTTTCTTTGCTATAATGAATTTTTATCTCATCAAACCCTTTCTTATGCATACAAGAAAGAATCCAGTTTGTAACTCTTATGCTAATCGTTGAGATATCAATTTCGATGGCTTTAATTTGATAATTCTCATCTTGCGTTTTTAATAAAATAGATAATTTTCTTTCCCCATCGTCATCTATCTCTACCTCATCTCCTTTCTTCACATTGTATTTCTTAACCCATTTGCTGGGAAGAGTAATCACAAGCGATGATTGCCCCATCTTAGTTATTTTTCTTCTCATGATATGTACGTAATAACTTGTAATATAAATATTTTTCGATAAAATACGTATATAATTACCAATAAGTATTATATTACGAAAAAGTATATATATATAATATAATTGTCACCAATAAGAGATAACAATATTAAAATCAAATTAAAAAGGTGACAAAATGACAACCACAAGTATACCAGCAAAACAAATTGAAGAGGCAATTGCAGATATTGCAACTAAATTATTTGGCTCTCAATTTGTAGATATAACAGGAATGGAAAGAAGTTATCATGGATTGAATTATCCAAAAGTTGCTGAAGTTACTCCTGAATTGCCAGCCTCGCCTTTTTGGATGACAGATGTAAAAACAGCATATCATGTTACATCAGCTAAAAAGTTTTTTGATGTGGCAATTGGTTATACAGGATATAATTTATCTGAAGAAACACCTCGAGACCAAATTGACACAATTGAGTTAAGAGTAGGAATTGCATTAAGATCTGGCACAAATCAACCACTAGAAGATGAGAGAATCTTTGTTACAAGCCTTCCACATGGGACATATATAGACATTAGTGGAGCAGACAACATTCCAATGGATGTAACTGAAGTACGTATCAAAGGAGTGTCTGGTTGTTATAGCACGGCAAATATTGGAGCTGGTGTAACTAATCCTATGCATAAGGCAGAATATCTTTTTCATTCCCAACCAGCAGACCAGTTTCCAACTGAGATTGCAGTGCAAGCTATTGAAGAAATAGTTTCCAAAGTATATGCAGCAGCAAGAATCGAAGGCATTTTACCGAGATAAAAATAGTTTTCGTTCCAGATAAAATGCCCCTCTACACAAAAATACCAAAGGAAGAATCATTGCTTATTCCTCAAAAGTATCCCCTAAAAGCCCCCCAAAAGGAGCTGGATACAGATAAAAGAGAAGGCAACAACCCAATTGCAAAAATGGGAAGCGAAATTAGGTTTCACCCTGTACAGTGGAAATCAAAAGTCACCCAAAAAAAGGATTCATTCAAGATGACAATCAACAAGATGATTGCAGATGGCTTTAATATGCAAAAAGGAGATATTCTGCATTCCTACCTTGGAGAAGACATGGAGCAAAGGCCAATAATAATTACTTACCTTGACGGCAATCCCAATATATTCCTTAATAAAAAGCTTGCAAAAAGCGAAGATAAAAAATAATAATTGAAAAGGTGAAAGAAAAATGACAAATATGACAAGACCACAATTTATTAGAACGATGTTAGGAGCAGGCTTGCTGCTTGGAACTGGTGGATTCGCTGTTTCAAGGCCACCAAAAGTTACTGCTTCAACAGATCAGAGTCTAGAAAATATTGCGCAAACAGGAAGATTAGACCTAACTGTCGAAGGCGGTCAAGATGCAGATTATGTTGGTTATATAGTTACACCAACTTTGGACGGTAACGCAATAGGTTCTCCTGTAACAGTTACTGAAAAAAGTAATTTAGGAATTAGTATTATAACTAATACAAATGCACTGGAGCAATATGCTGCGCAAGGCGCTGTTCCTCCTCTGAAAGTAGCCGTTCAGGGAATAAAATCATCAAATGAGCTTACACATACAGTCTATTTAACTCTTGTTATGAATAATTTCCCTATACCGCCATTCCCTCAACTATATGCAGTATCGCCAAGATGTGTAGCTGGTGCGCCAACTCTAGTTTATTCTATTGCAAACCAGAATGGGCAGGCAACAGTAAGTGAAGTTGCTACTCTACCTGAAGATTTTAATGCTGGCGCAGCAATTGTAAATGAGCACTGGATAGCGGGCCCAAGAATTGGCTATAAAATGGTTGATTTTGCCAGGCTTGATAAGCCAAATGACTATACTGCCTCTTTGGAATTAAAAACAAGCTCTGCATATCAGGCAGCCTGTGCTGGCGGCTATCTTTTTGTATTGAGGCATCATCCTAATGAAAGTAATTATACACTCGATAGTATGTTTATACCACATATAGCGCATAATGGTGTTGTAATACCTGAAACTGAATTGACTAAATTTTACAACACACCAGCAAACAGCATACAAAGCATATCTTCGTTCTCTCCAACGCAGGGGCAACCGCCAAGAGTGGCTGGTATGGATATTAGATTAATTTTTGCAGTAGAAAGAGGAAGTCGTTATGATTACAATACAACAATTTACGGAACAGACGGCTCTAATAGACCGCCTGTAGAATTAGTTGCATTTTCCGGAACAAGGTCTGGAACATTAGGTGCAGGAACACAAAGTGCAGAGCAGACAACTACAGCAGACAAGTGCTATATGCTTTGCGGAAATGAACTTGTATTTACAAACCCATTATGCGGTGGAAAACACATCTTTGCTAAAAATCTGGCTACTGGCTATGAAAGAACAATTGCAAACGCTGAATCTATAAAAGGGCTTTCTTCTGATGGTAATAGTGTGGTATATACTGACTGGCAGGGATTAGATAAGCCAAGTGTTGTTTACCGAACTGATATTAAAGGAAGCGCTCCTGTGCAAGTAGCAAGTTTAGGCTGCCAGGCAATAGCATCTCCAGATGGTGTTATATATCTGCCCGCAGGAAGTGTATGGTCTGAAGGCTCTGAGAGAATAATGTTTAAGCCAAAAGAACAAGCGACAATGTATACTCTCGCAACACTTGAAGGTAGGAGAATTGAGTATTTAGCAGCAGAGCAAGGCAGATAACCAAATTAAAATCCTACATACTGTCCACTAGAAAGCTTACATTTTTATATTTTAATTTTTTAACACATAATTATGGACACTCCAAAGAACACTGAAGTCAAATATGTTTATGTTGGATTAATCATTGCAATAATAGGTATTTCCTTGATTTTCCTGCCTTTTATTCTCGATATGAACATGATGAATGGCGGCTACGCTATGATTTTTATCAGCGGCGCTTTAGTGGTTCCTGCAGGCATTATAACAGCAGCAATTTACAGCACAAGAGCAAGCGCGTTAAATAAAATTCTAAGCAAAGATGATTTTATAGCGCACTGGACTTATACTCATGAAGAATGGGATAAATATACTGAAAAGGAAAAAAAAGATGAGTATGAGGCAAAAATTGGGCTTTGGAAATTGCTAATTGCAATATCTGCAGTTGTTGGCATTGGCTTTTTTATATGGGCAAAAGACAAAGAGGCAGCATTAATTTCAATAAGTGTTATAGTTGGAGTAATTATTTTTATCAGAATACTTATTTTTTTCCAGGGAAGACATTTATATGCGCTGAATAAAAATAATCTTGGCTTTGCATACATCGGGAAAAAAGGAATATTACTTAATCAGTGTTTTCATTCCTGGAATTTTTTGTCATGGTTTGAGAATGCAGAGGTTGACAATAAAAAAAAGCTTCTAATTATTACTTATTCTGCCCTTGCAAAACATGGTAAAGATTATTTTACACTGAGAGTTCCGATACCAAAAGGTTGCGAAAAAGAAGCAGTTGAAGTTGCAAAGAAATTAATGGATTAGATTAGCATAAATAATATTAAAAAAGATAAAAAGATTTACTCTTTTTTCTTTTCATGATGAGCTTTTTTATTTTCTTCTTCACTGATTTTATCTTCCTTTTTTATCTCTTCTTTATCTTTGCGGTTGCTTCCATCATTCTTTTTCTGCTTTAGCGCAAATGCAAATAATGCAATTGTGGCTACTATGACAAGTGCTGCAATTATCATAGGTAAATTGCTTGCTTTTTTCTTTTGCTGCTGCAGCTCTAATTTAGGGTATTCAACATTGCGAATATATGCACTTACATCCAAGTCATTATCGTCATTTGCTAAGAATGATGCGGGTTTTCCGTCAAGCCCTAAAACCTTTTCATCAGGTGTTTTTCCGGTTGGTGTCAGGTCAAAGTTATAGCTTGCAAAATAGCCGTTTTTTGCGCTAAGTATCTTCTGATGCAGGTTTGCGTTTGTTATCTTATATGCCGGTGCATTTGCCTTAAATGCGTCGCTTTTTGGAACAATTTCAATTTCAGCGTCAAAACGTTCAGGCACAGGATGCACATAAATATATCCACCTATATTTTGGGTCATGTATTGGTAATCAGGGCCATCGGCTGAGTTTCTGAATTTCACTTTTACGATATAATTGACAACGCTCTCATCAGGCACTTTAAGGAATGCATTTGGGATGATTACAGCAAGGCTTCTGTTTTCCCTGTTGTAATTTGCTGGTTTTCCTATTATTTCATTTTTTTCATATGAAAAATTAAGGGTTCCGTTGCCGGGGAAATCGACATAAAGTTCTCCTGCATTATAACCATTATTTGTTGTATCTCTAAAAGGCTCATTTGCATCGTATTGCCCATTGCCAAAACTTGTCTCATGATAAAATCCATGTTCGATTGCAATTGCTTCTAATTCTTTTTTCTTATCAGGATATTTATTCACAAATGCATCATAATACGCAAAAAAATCCTTTCTTTTGACCTTTATTACATCCCATATCTCATCTAGCGGGATTGTTAAGGTGTCTCCTTTATCATTGGCTTTATCATACAAATCCCATAAGAAAGAGGCAACTGCAAATTCCTCATCATAGCCTGTATTATCCCAGGGCACATAGTTTTTTTCCATTGTGCCAAAAACAGAATACTCCCAAGGATTTGGGTCTTTGAAATAATCTGACATGACAAGAGCCATGAATTCAGCAAAGCCTTCTTCAAAAGAATCGCCTGAATTTGGGTTTATGTATCCGTCGTGATTGACAACTCCAGGGGCATTGCTTCCATCTGTCCATGAACCGTAATTGGTATACATTAGGTGATGTGCAAACTCATGGTATTCGCGGTTCTTTGGAGTATAACCATGATTGTATGCTGCATGCGCTGCTGCAATAAGGATTGTTGAAGTGCCAGGAGAATAAAGCGTTTTTTGATCGCCATTTCCGATAACAACATCGACCGGCAGCTTATAATCTATGTTTGCTTTAAGTTTGACTAGTGAAAATTCAACAGCCTCATGCATGCGATAATAAATCACTCCAAAGCTTTGCTCTGTGAATTGATTTAATCCATTATTGCTTGAATAATCAGCAGGAATTGAATTATCAAGTATAATATTTACTTCAGTGTCGCCTTTGTCTCCTATCCTGAAAGGCTGCGAGTATTCTTCGATTGAATTCCAGATTAAGTTAAAGTAATTTTTTCCGTCTCTTTGGTATGAAAAAACAAGTGTTATAGTTGCTTCAACATAATCAGTATCTTTTTTTAATTTTAATCCAGCAGCATTAATTGAATATTTACCGTCTTTATCTGTAAAGCCTTGCGCATTTGTGCCTGTGCTTGAATTTATTTTTATAAGCATATATGGAAGCGGTTTATTGTTCCTATCTTTTATTGTTCCTTGTATTGTCATCTGCGCTTCATCACCAACTGAATCCGGCATGAATGAATGGCCTTTGCAGTGTTTTCTTGAAAAACCGCCGTTCATAATCTGATAATAATACATGTTTCTTTTTTCTTCAATCATCTCTGTCCTTTCTTTTGCATAACATTTCTGATATTCAACTCCGCAGTCCTGTGCGCATTTTATCTGCTTTGCATTGTCATTTTTGATTTTGTTGCATGGATCAAGGCAGTCACAGTTTAAATCCTCGCATTTTTCGACTACTGAAAAAGGAGTTACCAGGGCTATTTTTCTGCACTCTTCAAACTCTGGCCCGTGTTTTTCTGTATATGAATCAATCAGATCCTGCCTTGTTGTTATATAATAATCAGGATAATTATATTTGGCATCAAGGCAGCAGTTGATCATAAGGTCAGTTCCAGTCTTTACATTTTTGCATAGTTCTGGATCTTTTAATTTAACAGCATATGAGCCATAGCAAGTATCAACAATATCATCTCTATCGATTTCACTGCAAAGTTCAGAGTCTTTTTCTCCTCCGTATTCAAGCGCAAGCCCCTGGATGCAAAAGTCTCTATACTCTTTTCTTTCATCACAGAATGATGTAATCTGCTTTGGA
Source organism: archaeon (assembly GCA_043801855.1). Taxonomy (GTDB): domain Archaea; phylum Nanobdellota; class Nanobdellia; order Woesearchaeales; family GW2011-AR15; genus CAYTWW01. Next base: position 53,216 of record JAZDLQ010000093.1, read on the forward strand.
TTTTTTATTTTTACATGAAATACCATGTCTGCGCAAGTTTCATAGTCCCTAATATTAGAATATAATGAGCCACAGCCTTGCCATGCATCAACATAATAAAATGCACAGTCCATCTTATACATATCAGTGCATCCTGTGCAGTCACCTGTGATGCATCCTGTTTTTGTAGTATTATCTATAACATCAATAGTGAATGTAGGAAAATATTGATAGTTTATTTTATTTACAGAAAAATATGCGCCTTGTACACAAAACGAGAATGCAACTATTAAAAATAAGTATAAGATTATTTTTTTCATGATATAAATCCCCCACTTGATAATACTTTGTACTATTTACTTTTAGTATAAATACTTAATTATTTTTCTAGAATTACCACTTATAATCAGATCCCTGATGCGAATTTTCTTTTCTTTCAATATTTGCGAGTCGCTGGCTTATGTTTTCAAGGGTCGCTTTAAGATAATCAAGTTTCATCGAGATTATTTCAAGGTCTTTTTCAAGCAGATTGTCTTGTTTTCGCAATTGTTGCGGTGGCGGTGAATATTCTTCATATATTCCCTGCTGCGGTTGCTGCATTTGCATGGGAGGCTGCCTGTATTGTTGACTTGGCACACCGTAGTTTTGCGGGTTGCTGTTTAATGTAAATGATCCATCCTGCTGTTGCATCGGTGCTTGCTCCCTTATTGCAAAAGCACTTGTCTGGGAATTTTCCATGCCCATCGGGTCTGGAGGGGCCAAAGGCGCTCCTAGAGGAACAGTATCTTGAGAATAGCCATGAACTGAACCTAACATTGGCTCTGGTTGCGGAAGCGCAGGATTATGGAATTGTGAAAACGGCTCATTTTGTGATGGATTAAAACCCTGTTCATGCGAAAGAGGAGGTAACGGCGAATTAAAAGGGCTTTGCTCTGGAGGTGGGCTAAAATTACTTGGGCTGTTAAAACTACTATTATCAAAGTTCTCCTCTTTTTTTTTCCAGAATTGGACACTGTCCAGTAAGCCCATTAATTGCTATTAAAAAAAAAGAGTATAATAATCTTTCTATAAAAATGACTTTGCGCAGAAATTAACAGGCTTTGCTTAGCCTGTTGAAATAAGAAGTTCTTCTTTTGTTATGAAGAATTATTCTTGCCATGACTTGACAAAGCTGCGCCAACGGTCTAATTTTCATAAGCGGCTTGTTTTTTCTCT
>JAZDLQ010000017.1:0-165099 GCA_043801855.1 archaeon
GTGTTGGGCAAGTAAACAAAGATACAATGCAGCATTATATTGAAGAATGCCAAGAAAAACATTGGAAAAAAGAAATTTTCCAATCTGAATTAATAGCCTTTAACTAAACGCTGAGGGGCTTGAGCCCTCGGTAGTTTACATTCTATCTTCTTTGTTTTTTTGCTATCATAGTTGCCGAACTCATATTCAATCAAGTCTTCCTTCAGCCCGCCGCGTATCAGCCTGTATGCCTCTGAAGAAAGGTATTTTTTCATAAGGTTTAGCCTTCCTTCTTTTGTAAGTCTTCTGACACTCACTCTAATATATATTGAATTTAGTATCTCAAGCTTCCTGTATGCAGATGCTTTTTTTTACAAAGTCATGGTCTTCACCAAGCTTTAATGACTCGTCAAATCCACCTATCCTTAAATACAGCCTTTTTGTAATAAATATGCAAAAACCAGGCGCATGTGGATTAATATGCTGCAGAGTTCGAAAAGCAAAGTTTGTAAGCCTGTGCATTACTACATCAAGTTTCACATTAGAAAGCGGCCTAAACTCACACGTTGCAACATCAATGTATTTTTCCTGCATTTCTTTTATTGCTTTTTTTAAAAATTCGCTTGGCAATTTTACATCTGAATCAAAGAAAAACAAAAAGTCGCCTTTTGCAATATTCGCGCCAGCATTCCTGCCAACAGCAGGTGCTCCGCCTTTTACTACAATGCATCCATATCTTTTTGCAATATCGACAGTCTTATCCTTTGAGCCGGCGTCAGCAACAATAATTTCATAATCCTTAAAAGATTGCAATTTTATTGAATCAAGAAGCTTTGGCAGGTATTTTTCCTCGTTAAGTGCTGGAATAATTATTGAAATCAGAGCCATTTTAATAAATAAATATTCTTTGCTTATCTGTCTTTGCTTCTTCTCAGCTTGTGATATTTTAATGCAAACCTGTGCGCCTCGTCCCTTATTCGTTGAAGCAAAGTTAAGGCTTCAGATTTTTTATCTAGGACAAGTGGAGCGCTTCTACCCGGAAAAAATATTTCCTCGTTTCTTTTAGCAAGTCCAATAGTTGGAACTCTAATTCCAAGATTATCAAGAACTGACACTGCAAAAGATAATTGGCCCTTGCCTCCATCAATCACAATCAAACTAGGCAATTCTTTATTTTCAAGTATCAGTCTTGAATACCTTCTTTGCACAATCTCGGCAATCATAGCATAGTCGTCAATTCCTGAAATTGTCTTTATCTTAAATCTTCTATAATTTGATTTATCTGGCTTTCCGTTAAGAAATCTAACCATTGATCCTACAGGATTACTTCCTGATATGTGCGAGATGTCAAAGCACTCAATAATTTCAGGAATAACTTCAAGCCTCAGCTTTTCTTTAAGATCAATTATTGCAAGAGTATCTTTGAAATAATGCTTTTCGATATTTTTTTTAGCAAGCAAAAGAAGCTGCAATTTTTCACCTTTCTGCGGGACAAAAACACTTACTCTATTTCCTCTATTTTCAGATAACAATTCGATTAAGGCGTCGCTTACAGGATCAGGCACAATTATCTCTTTTGGTAATAACTCAGTGTACTGCTGCATAATAAACTGCTCCAGAAAATCAGGCGAATAGTTAAACTCGTAATCTATTTTTTCAGATAGCGTTCCTTTGTATATCTTAAAGACCGAAAGATACACTCTCTCATCAGAGATAATATAATTAATTACATCCTGGTCAAATGTCCTTTTTTTTTCCATATTCTGCTTTTCATTGAGAGATTCAATCGCAAAAATCTGATCGCGAATAATTTTTGCATTCTCATAGTCCATTGCATTTGAAAAAGAATCCATTCTTTTTTTAAGTTCAAGCAGTAGCTCTTGTGTTTTTCCGGAAAGAAGTGATTTTACGTCTTCAATTGCCTTATCATACTCTTTTTCGCTGATTTTTCCAATGCATGCTCCGCTGCATCTTCCCATCTGATAGCGAATGCATGGCCTTTTTAATTTTAATTTGCATGTTCTCAGGCGAAATGTGTCTATTGCAAACTTTAAGAGAATGTCGCGCTTCTCGGCGCTTGTAAATGGGCCAAAATAAATGCCTTTGGAGCTTTTTTCACGCGCAACAACAAGCCTGGGATAAGGCTCGTCTGTCAGTAGAATATACGCGTATCTTTTGCCATCCTTTAAATCAATATTGTACTTAGGCATGTTTTTTTTAACCAGGTTATTCTCTAAAAGAAGTGCCTCTTTTTCATTTGATGTGACAATGAAATCAACTGAGAAGATATTATTAATTAGTGCGTCAGTTTTAATGTCGTGAGTCTTTTTATTAAAATAAGAGCTTACTCTTTTTTTTATGTTTATGGCTTTACCTATGTAGATTATTTTTCCAACAGAATCTCTAAATAAGTAGCATCCCGGGCTGTCTGGAAGAACTTGTAAGTTCATGTAAGATTACAATAGATATAGCAATATAAAATTAATGTTAGAATTACAGAAACAAATATCACTTACTTTTTCTCAATCAGTTTTTTCAAATAATACCCCGTATGGCTTTTTTCGTTTTTGCATATCTCTTCAGGAGTTCCTTGTGCAATAACATATCCTCCTTCATCACCGCCTTCAGGCCCTAAGTCAATTATGTGGTCAGCTGATTTAATTACATCAAGGTTATGCTCAATCACAACAACACTATTTCCCTGGTCTACTAGCTTGTTTAATACAGACAATAATTTTTTAACATCATGAAAGTGAAGCCCTGTTGTTGGCTCATCTAGTAGGTACATTGTTTTTCCAGTTGAGCGCTTTGCAAGTTCTCTGGTTAATTTTATCCTCTGGGATTCTCCGCCTGATAGTGTTGTTGAACTTTGTCCAAGGCTTATATAGTCAAGCCCGACGTCGCAAAGAACCTTTAGCTTGCTTTTTATTGATGGTATATTCTCAAACAAGGCTAGGGCTTCAACAACGCTCATTGATAAAATCTCAGCAATGTTTTTTCCCTTGTATTTGATATCAAGAGTATCAGAGTTAAATCGTTTTCCCTTGCACTCTTCGCATTCAACATAAACATCAGGCAAGAAATTCATCTCTATCTTAATCAAGCCTTCGCCTCCGCATGCTTCGCATCTTCCGCCTTTTACATTAAATGAAAACCTTCCGGCAGAGTATCCGCGGGCTTTGCTTTCAGGCATTTTTGCAAATATATTCCTTACTTCATCAAACACTTTTGTATAGGTTGCAGGGTTGCTTCTTGGTGTTCTTCCGATAGGCGACTGGTCTATTACAATTACTTTGTCAATGTGCCCGTTCAGGCGAAGCTCTTTGTGCTTTCCCGGGTACTCACGTGAATCATATAGCTTATTTTTAAGAGCTTTGTATAAAACCTCATAGATAAGAGTTGACTTGCCGCTTCCGGAAACTCCAGTCACTAAAACAAGGTTTCCGACAGGAATTTTTACGTCAATATTTTTTAGGTTATGCTCCTCTGCTCCAATTATTTCAATAAAGCCTTTTTCGTGTCTTCTCTTTGTTGGCACTTCAATTGACATTTTTCCAGAGAGATATTTGCCAGTATAAGATTTCTCATCTTTAATAATTTCAGAAGGAGTTCCTTCAAATACAATATTTCCGCCGTTTATCCCCGCACCAGGACCTATGTCGACTATCCAGTCAGCTGCTCTTATTGTGTCTTCATCATGCTCAACTACGATTAATGTGTTTCCAAGATCACGCAGTCGAATCAGGCTGTCTAATAGCATCTTGTTGTCTTTCTGGTGAAGCCCTATTGACGGCTCGTCAAGCACATAAAGGACACCTACCAAGCCTGAACCTATCTGTGTCGCAAGCCTTATTCTTTGGCCTTCTCCTCCTGATAAAGTCCCTGCAGCGCGTGATAGAGTAAGGTATTTCAGGCCTACTTTTTCAAGAAAAGATAACCTTGATGTTATTTCTTTAAGAAGTTGCCTTGCAATTGCATTTTCTTTTTCAGTTAATTTAAGAGCATTAAAAAATTCAATTGCGCTTTTTACAGACATGTCAGTAACATCAATAATTGACTTGCCTGATATTTTCACTGCAAGGATTTTTTCCTTTAATCTTTTGCCGTGACACTTATCGCATCCTTTAATTCTCATGAATTTTTCAAGCTCTTCTCTTCTGTAATCTGATTGTGTTTGGTGGTATAATCTTTCAGATTGAGGCAATAGCCCTTCCCACTCTCCGTTATGGCTCCAACTAGCTTCACCGCCTTTCATGCTCATATTAAACCTGATTTTTTCCTCGCTTCCGAACATAAGGGCATTATATTGCTTTTCTGTTAAGTCCTTAATTGGAGTTAGTATTGAAAAGCCAAAGTGCTTTGCAACGCTTCCAAGATACTGGCCTCTCCATCCATCTATTGCATTCCGGTATATTGCAACAGCACCATCTGCAATAGATAATGACTTGTCAGGAATAATTGAATCAGGATCAAGTTCCATTTTAATTCCAAGGCCCTGGCATGCTTCGCAGGCGCCAAAAGGGCTATTAAATGAAAACATCCTTGGACTTAGCTCTTCAAATGTAAGCCCACAAACAGGGCATGCCATTTTAGATGAAAAAAGCCTCTCAGTCTTTCCCTGTAGTACGATGACTAATCCATCTCCTTTGGAAATTGCATTTTCGCATGCTTCATTTAGCCGTTTTGTGTCAGTTGAATCAAGCCTGTCAACAACAATTTCAATATCATGCTTTTTATAGCGCTCAAGAGTTATTTTGTCGTCAGTTTTTATTATTTCTTTATTGACTCTTGCCCTGGAATATCCTTCTTTATTCAAATCTTCAAGAAGCTTCTCATAAGTTCCTTTTTTTTGCCGGATAATTGGAGCAAGTATTATTACATCTCCCTTGAATTCATTAGCTATCTGCTTTGCAATTCTCTGAGGTGTACTTGACTCAATAGGTATATTGTGCTGCGGGCAATATGGCCGGCCGATTCTTGCAAACAATAATCTTAGGTGATCATATATCTCAGTAACAGTTCCTACTGTTGACCTTGGGTTTTTGCTTGTTGTTTTCTGCTCTATAGAAATAGCAGGAGACAGACCTTCTATTGAGTCAACGTCAGGCTTATCCATCACTCCTAAAAACTGCCTTGCATAGCTTGAAAGCGATTCAACATACCTTCTTTGGCCTTCTGCATAAATTGTATCAAATGCAAGTGTTGATTTTCCAGAGCCGGATAGCCCGCTAAACACAATAAGCTTATCTCTTGGAAGAGTAATGCTAATGTTTTTTAAGTTATGCTCTCTGGCTCCGCGGATGATTATCTTATCCATAAAAAACACAGTTTTTTGCTATTTTTATAAAAGTATTTGTTATTATTTAAAAAATTTAAAATCAATTAGAAAAAGTATGTTTATAAGCCTTATGCGGGAATGTCTAGTGGTGCGTGGCAGTTGCTTCTACTTACATAGATAAAACACAACTTCTATCGGCTGAGGAGTATCAGCAATATAATAAAAACCAGGCTGCTCTTTTTCAGAGTTAATATTGCAATTCCGGTCGTTTGATAATTCTATATTAGATGGATTTGTAGGCTCTTTTCTTACAGTGAGTCTATATTTTCTGTTCCATTCATTTATTGTCCTGCCAAGAGCATTTTGCAAAGTGGCTTGCGCGTATTCACAGCAGTCATTTATTGAAGCAGTTTTGCACAAATTTGCTCTTCTTGACTCAAAACAATCTTTTATCACATTTTTCACTTCCTTGTTTTGCATTGTTTTTGTTTCCATTAGTGTGTCAAGAAAGCTTTGTGATGTATCCGAATCAACAAGCGAGCCGGAAATGGCGCTGTTTTTGCCTGCTAATTTCGTCCCTAACATAAAAAGGCCACCAATAATTAGAATGAATACGATCAATACTAAACCTATTATATCTATCTGAGATTTTTTGCATCCTTTGCTGAAAAAAGAAAATGAATGGTGCATTAGCTATACACCTCGAGAGTCATCACGCCAAAATAGGTTGATGCATCAGCGCTTTGCTTTAGCATTACCGGAATCCTGTATGTTTTTTTGATAGTATATTCGGATTTTGGATTGTTATATATAGTCAGATCAAAACTTGGATCCCAATCATTAAATTCTGGGCTTGGCTCAAGGCGCTTTAAATTTATTGAGATAAACCCAAACATCTCTTCATAATATTTCTTAAATTCCGGGTCCATATCTATTTTTTGCTTGAATGCCTGCGCCTTGTACTTGTCAAAGCAATCTGGGTTAACATTTCCGTTTTCAGAGCATTGAAGCTCGCTTAAAAACCCGACAAACTGCAGTGTTCTCATAGTTTCAAGCTCTCCCTGATTTTTCATCTTTTCCTTTTGGTCAGAAAGCTCAAATGAGATAAATACAATCAGCGCAATCATAAAAATAAATATGAGCATAATCATAATCATCGTGTTTTGCATAATTTGCATCTGCGCTTTTTTCATTTTCATCAGTAGATTGTCGGGCAGCCAAGTTCGTTAATATCATTATTGATTGCACTTAATGCATCACTTTTTGCTCTTAATTCAGATACAAGGGATGCTGACAATGAATCTGCGCCAACAGTTAATGGAGTTATTTCATCAAGGAGTGCTTCTGCGTCGTGGTATTTTTGTTCAAGTGAGTTGCACTTATCATAATAACCTGCAATAATCGGTGCAATTCTTGCCTTAACTATCTGCGCTTCGTAACCAAGCCTTTTTACAGCTTTCAGCATGTTGCATTCATAAGACCCTGCATTATCTGAATATATTGCAGCTAATAGTGATGGTGTGTCAAAATAGTATGACTCTGCTTCCAAAGCAAAGACGTTTCCGCTTTTGATATGGTATTTAACCTTATTTGCTGCTGATTCAATTTTGATAAAAGAAACCTGTTTATCATTTAACCTTGATACGCTCTGGTCAATTACAGAAATATCGCTGTTTGAGATAAACCTAATGCTTTTGAAATTACTATTAACAAAACCAGCGCCAGCCTGCACTTTAATTTTTGAAATTCCCTTCGGAGAGTTATCAAATAAGACGCTGGTTTCATCTCCTCCTGCTGTCACAAAAACATAAGCAACATCAGGACCTGTTGCATACAGGAAATAATTTGCCCTGAAAGGAATATTCCATGATAGAGAGTACGAAAGCAGCTCCTCATTGATTGATGCAGGCGAAAAAAAAGGAATCGATGCAATTGATTCTCCTTCTAGAGACGAACCTTTAACTGAAAACTTGCTGCAAAAGTCTTTTTCAGAGTCAACGGATAAAGATAAGCCTTCCAGTGATAATTTGTATTCCCTATTTGTAGATTTTTGAATATTTGCAAATATTTCTTTAAAATAATTAACTGCTACATTTGCAAGCTTCTCGTTAGAGCTTCTGCTAATCGCGGCTATTATCCCAACTGTAAGGACAAGAGTCAGCGCTGAAACTATCAGGACAAATATCCAGTTGAACTGCAACTCAATAACTACTCCTTTTTTATTCATGGTAAAGTCATTAGCGAAGTTCTCCCCTGCCCTCTTAACGTGAATTTAAGCATATCATCGTTTTGAATGCATAAAACATTTGCATCAACATCAAGATTATCTGCATAAAATGATTCTTTCACTCCATTTTTATCAAGAAAAAAAACATTTGCGTCTGAATCAGATTCTATCGCGTCTCTAAGCAGCGCGTATTTGCCTTCTGTTTTTGTGCCTGCTGCAGTTATTACATCACTGCTATACACATTGTTTACTTTTGAATCAGCAAAGCATACTTCAGTGTATGCTTTTGGTACATTAAACTCATAGACCTTTACTGACATGTATTTTGTTGCCTGAGAAGATATTGCTGTTTTCATATCACTTTTCAGGTTTTCAAGGTTCACTGATTTTCCTGTACTCGTTAGCGTTGCAACTCCTTTTATTCCAAAAAAAAGAATAACGCCAATGAAGAGAGCAATTATTATATATAGAAAAACAGATGATGTAACTTCTGATTTCTTATTAACGTTTTTTCGCAACTTAAAATAGCCTCTTTTTTGGATGATAGATAGATAACAGTTAGAAAGGTATAAATAGTTTACGGAAAATTAAAATATTAATCAACAATGTTTAAAACAAATAAAGTTATAAGATGGCATTATATCTTTTTCGCAATTATTGCTCTCTCTTTTTTCCTTCGCCTCTTCATGCTTGACAATAGAATACTACATCATGATGAAGGGACAAATGCATACTTTTTTGTTAATGGCATAATCAAAGACTTTAAGTTTAATTACGACCCTGTTAATTTTCATGGTCCAATGACATACTATTTAGCAGCAATTCCAGTTGTTATATTTGGAGAAAGCATATTTGATTTAAGGCTTGCAAGCGCGATTATCGGCGCCTCAATTGTACTTTTATTTTTTCCGCTTAGAAAATATCTTGGAGATATTGGAACTCTTTTTGCCGCATGCTTGGCTGCAATATCGCCGACAATGGCTTATTTTTCAAGATATTTAATTTCATTTGAGATATTTCTTTTTTTTTCAATGTGCATGCTTGTATTGTCAATTGGATTTATTGAAACCAAGAATAAAGCCTATTTTTACCTGCTATCTTTGTTTTCATCTTTTGCACTCCTCACTAACGAGGTATTTTTTGTGCTGCCGCTTCTTGTGGTAATATATTTTGTTGCATATTTTACGTTTGCCCCCAAAAAAAGAGAAGAGATTATAACAAACGTTAAAAAATATAAACTAAATGCCTTTGATTATATTGCATTTGCCGCACTTTTCCTATTTGTCCTGTTTGCGCTGCAGTCTCAGCTTTTTACTAATCTTAATAATATTGCAAGGCTTCCACAAACAATTTTTTCTAATGCGGATAAGTCGTACAGCACAGGCCACAACAAAGAAATGGCATATTATCTTAAGCTTCTCCTCAAATATGAGACAGTGCTTGCAATAGCATTATTTCTCTCGCTTTTTTTCCTTCCTAAAACAGAATTTGAAAAGTTTGCATATTTTACAGCCTATGCAATTTTTGGGATATTTTCTATTATTGCATATAAAACTCCCTGGGTTTTAACAATAACATTATTGCCTATGTTTCTAGTTGCCGGAATAGTATTTGAAAGGATTATTGGCAAAGGCAATTGGCAAAATACTAGATTTAAACCCGCGTTTGCAGCAGTTATCGCTGTAGCACTTGCCTGGACATTAGGAATGTGCATTTACACAAATTTTACATATCCAAATGATGAAGATAAAAACGAGCTTGCGTATGTGCAGCAAAACCAGGGATTTCTTGATTTAATTAGTGCAATAGAAAAGCATGCTAACGCCCTTTCTGAAAAACCGCATATTCTAATCACTGCTAATAATTATTTTCCAATACCTAATTACTTAAAAAAATATGAGCCATACATGTACATGACCAATATTAAGAATCTTAATATTAAAGATTATGAAAAAGACAATTATGACATGATAATTTCAGAAGATGGCCAGTGGCAGGAGATTCCTTTAGATGAATATGATATTGAAAGATTCCACACAACAAAGTATTATGACTTACTTCTAGTAACAAGAAAATAGAAAGAAATTCTTAATAAGTTACGCCGTAGGTAAACCCGGGTTTGGTAGTGTTGGAGTTGTTGTCGGTGTTGGTGTTGCCGAAGGACATGCAACATTATTAGCTGTATTTTTTGGCCAACATTTTTTACTGCATCCGTAATAAGCACAGTTGGGCGTTATACTACATTGATTATCATTAGTATCGAAAACAGAACATTCTTCTCTTGTTGTTCTAGGAGGACATGCTGTAGCCTCATCTGTACCAACTGGCCAACATCGTTCACGGCATTGATAATAAGCACAACCATTATTTGTACATTCACTATTTTTTCCATCAAAGGCTTTACATTCTGCTCTTATTTTTGGCCTTGAACTATCGCATCTGCAGCAAACATCTCTGCTTGGATTAGGGCAGTTCTCACCGCCAATACTTATTACACCAAGCGGCACACCGCCTGTTGTACTTGTGCCGCTGCAACCGCACAGGCTAACACAATCAGCATGTGCATATGCACTATCATATGTACCACCGCTTGAACATGCTTCAACGATTGTCTTTTGGCAGCAAAACGGCTTTTCAGATGTCTGGCAACCGTCAAGTGGACCATATCCTATTTTTATGCCATCAATGCAATCTGCTTCACAAGTTGCGTATGAACCTTCTGTTGATGCAGCGCACTGGCCATTTGTTACATCCGCACATCTGCAGCAAACTTGTGCATTAGGATTAGGGCATCCAACTCCTGCTCCACTTCCTACTGGCCCAAGTTGTTGTCCGTCATAATTGCCGCTGCAATGGCATGTATCTGTACAGTCAGCGCTTGTTTTATCAGGTGTACTATACTTATCTCCGCATGTTTCAGGTAGTTTCACATTACTTATACATCTAGGTAGAGTCTTTTCCGTAGGCGTTTCGCATCTTGCGCATTGTTCGAGCTCCACGCTTACCCACTTATACAGTGTATTTTCGTAAACACACATCTCACACTCATTTCTTTCCTCATCCATTCTAACTAATCCTGCAAGAGCAGGAAGGCATCCTCCTTTAAAGCAGTCATCGCTTGGTACCCATTTTCCTTCACTTGCTAACATGGCATTGCACTTCATGCATTGTCCTTTAATAAAGTCTATATTTCCATTTTGAGAATTGTCACATTGATAATATCCCTCACTCATTCCAATGCCCTTTAGATAAATTGTTGCAGCAGACTCAAAGCATACATTAGGAGGTATGTTTTCAGCCTGAACCTTGAAACGGAGAATTGGTGATCTGTCTACTGAAACTGCTAATTGGACACCTTTAATGCTAGTACCAAGGCTAGGTAAAACTGTCTCTATATCTGGGTCAAGTATTTTACACTTTTGACCAACATCACATGTGGGGACTACATAATATTTTTCATCTCCCTTTCCTTCCTTATTAATTCCGGCATTTTTATTTTTATTTAACGATGTTTCAACTGCTTTAAAAAAGTTTGCTGGCGCATCTACGAATTCTATTGGAATACATGACTTGCCTTTAGAATCAAGCTGGACTGCATATAAATACGAAATTCCCCTGATTATATTTCTGCCAGGCGCATCTGTATCGCTTTCTGCCAATTCATAACTAAATATCTGCTTGCAAATATAAGGAAAATCATCGCTAGTTGCTCCATCTTCGCATAATAGGTTGTCCTTTTTGTCAGAAGTACTAGAGGGACAGCCATGTCCTGTATTGCAACTATCTGCAAAGCAATAATCAAGTGAATCATCACCTGTATTAGCAGTGTTATGATCATTAATACATTCTCTGCATTTATTTACTGCGCAATTATCATGATTTCCTGCTCCTGCAACGTCTTTTACAAAAACATGATAACCATGTGCTGGATATGGGGTTTCATAAAATTGAGCATTGGTACTTGGTGCAAAATTTTGGATATCGCCAAATGCATAGACTCCAGTAACAGGTGCAACTGTCCATAATGTTACACTAGGTAAATTAGATTTATATAAGTCAATATCTATAGATTGACCATCTTTCCACACATCAGCACAAGGCATTGCATCATTCCTTACTAGAATTGGAGTAGTCCATTCCTTAGTTATTTTAGTATCACAATTTACAACAGCGTCATAAGGTGAAAAGTGCCTCGACATAACAGTTAATTTGTTATTTTCAGCATCAACTGTTGTCGGAAGGCCATACCAAATCAGGTGTTCCCTGTCGTAATAGCCTATTCTGATATCATTTTCATTAAAACTAATAGGAATATCATTATCATCATAAAACATTGTAAGCTCAATTTCGTTGCTAAATTCTGTGCCAGAAGGAAGGCCCTCAAAAGCAACCATCCCTGGAACAACATCATTTTCCAGATCTTCAAAGTTCTTTTCAAGTAGCTTAATTCCAACTTTATCCACCGGGTTTCCATTCAGGGTGGCACTTGTCCCTGCGGGTATTCTTACTGTTAATGAGCCGTCTTCTGAAGTCACAAATGTATCAGTAAGGCTGTTTTGGACAAAAGGAACCAACACTGTCCTTTGAAAAGTATATGTATGAATATCAAATTTAAACTCGCCGTCCTGTCTTGTAAGAGTGACAGGATATTTTAATGTAACCAAAACTGTTTCATCTGTAATTTCAACATTAACTGCCATGGTACCTACTGTTACATCAAATCCCTGATCCTTAAAATCATTAAATTCATTTAGGCAATCATCAATGTTTCCAAGTATGTGATTTTCAATATTTGTCTTTGACCAAAGAGGATCTAAGCCATATTCAAGGATGCCATCAATTGTTGTTTGCTTGACGCAGTTTTCAATAAACATAGAAATAGAATCATGAGTTGCAGAAAATGCCCTGTTTTGGCCTTGAGCAAGAACTGTTTCTTTTTGCTTGGAATTATTGTAAAGCAAAAAGACAATACCCAGAACAACAACCATCCCAAGAATAACAAATATCGTGACCTGCGATTTCCTATTCATTAATTCCACCATCCCCTCTTAAATTAATCGAAAATAAATAAATGTTACTATTTTTTAATTAATATATAATAATTAAATATAGTAAAAAGAGTAATTTTCACCTATATAAATCTTTTTATCATGCCTGAGTTAGTTTTTTAATTTAGCTTAACAATTGCAAAAAACATATAAACCGTAATTTTTTTTTTAAGCCAATGGAAAAAGACATAAGCCTTGATTCTTTTAGTGGTTCTCTTACTAATAACAACGGCAAGAAGAGCGAAACGCCTATCGCTATTGAGCTTGCAAAAAAGCAGCGCGATATTTCCGTCGCTGAGTTTTTTGAGAAAAACAGGCACCTTTTGGGATTTGATAATAAAAAAAAGGCACTTCTTACAACAATTAAAGAAGCTGTTGATAACAGCCTTGATGCATGTGAAGAGGCTGATATTCTTCCTGAAATTGTTGTTGAAATTATTGATATGAGTACCTCTGAAATTCCTGACAGGTTTAAAATCATTGTCGAAGATAATGGCCCTGGAATTGTAAAAGAGCAGATACCAAGCATTTTTGCAAAGCTTCTTTACGGCAGCAAATTCCATAGATTAAAACAGAGTCGCGGCCAGCAGGGCCTTGGAATCTCAGCAAGTGTCATGTATGCGCAATTGACAACAGGAAAGCCTGCAAAAATAATATCAAAAATATCACCGAGCCACCCTGCGCATTATGTGGAACTTATGCTTGATACTGCTACAAATAAGCCTAAAATATTAAAAACAGAAATTGTTGAATGGAGCAAAGACCACGGTACAAAGGTTGAAATCGATCTTGAGGGCTCTTATGCAAAGGGAAGCCAGTCAGTCGATGAATATCTTCGAAATACTGCAATAGTAAATCCTCACACTACAATAATCTATCAGCCGTCTTCTGGCAGCCAGATAATGTTCATCCGCGCAACTGAGGAAAAGCCAGCTCAGCCAAAAGAGATAAAGCCGCATCCTTATGGGATTGAGCTTGGAACATTTCTGAAAATGCTTGAGCGAACAGAATACAGGACTTTGCAGGCTTTCCTAACCAATGAGTTTTCAAGGGTTGGAGCCGGCACTGCTAAAGAGATATGTGAAAATTCAGCAACACTTCCAACAACTCCGCCAAAGAAAATCAGCAGGGAAATGGCTGAAAAAATAGTTGAAGGAATAAAGAAAACAAAAATAATGAACCCTCCTACTGACTGCATTGTTCCTATAGGAAAAGAATTAATTGAAAAAGGGATTAAAAAAGAGATCCACGCTGAATTCTATGCATCAGCCACAAGGCCTCCGTTTGTATACCGAGGAAATCCGTTTGTAATTGAAGCAGCACTTGCCTACGGCGGAAACCTCCCTGCAGAAGATTCAATGAAAATCCTAAGATTTGCAAACAGGGTCCCTCTTTTGTACCAGCAGGGAGCATGCGCGATAACTAGTTCAATCACAAAAACAAACTGGCGGCAGTACGGCCTTAAGCAAAGCTCAAACTCTGTTCCTATAGGCCCATGCGTTATTATTGTACACATGGGTTCAGTATGGGTTCCATACACATCAGAAGCAAAAGAGGCAATTGCACACTATCCTGAAATCATAAAAGAAATAAAACTTGCATTGCAGGAATGCGGGCGAGAGCTTGGTAAATATTTAAATAAGAAAAGAAGAGTTAACCAGGAATTAAAAAAAGTTGATTATATCACAAAATATCTTCCGCATGTTGGAATTGCGCTTCAGGAATTATTGAAGCTTGACGACAAAGAAAAAGCAAGGCTTGAGGAAAACTTAAAAGAAATACTTGAAAGCACAAGAGATATCCCTACTCTTGAATCAGCGGACAACGGAGAAATTGAAGATTCTGAAGGAATGGGTTTTTCAGTAGGAGATGACAATGATAGCGATGATGATTCACCCGATGATGATAACTCAGGTGATGACAGCGACGAAGAGCCAGAAGATGATAGCGAAGGAGGTGAAGATAATGAGTAATCCTGTTGTTGAAAAAATCAAGGGAGTTGCAAATGATGTTTATTCGAAAATTATCAATAAAGAAAGGCCTAAACTAACATTACCTATAAGAAGCCTCCAGAATGTGCGCTATGACCCGTCGGTAGGATATTTTGAGATAGACAATAAAGTAAAGTCAAGAACCCTTACTGTAAGCACAGTTAAAACTTTTGCTCAGTCACTGCGAATGATGTCAGTAAGTAAAGAGCTTGTTGAGACTGATGATATTGCGACAAAAAGAGAGATGTATTATGTTTCCAAAAACTGGGGCGAGGCAAGATTTCATGCGCAGCCTGAATCTGATACAGTAATGGATGATATTGAAGCGATGTTTATGGTAAATCGCGAGCAGCTTGGATTTATCCCTGAAGAGAAGGGCGGAGATGTTGCCGGAAAACTAATTATCTATGACATTGATTCAGAAACTAAAAAAGAAATAAAGATTGACTGCACAAAATTTGGCTCAGGTGCTTATTCAGTCCCTATTTCAGTTGAGCACTTAAAATTTGAGACTGACGCCAAGTTCATCCTTGCAATTGAGACAGCTGGTATGTTCCAAAGGCTAGTAAAACACAAATACTGGAAGACGGCTAACTGTATCTTAATTTCTATGGGAGGAGTACCTTCAAGAGCATGCAGGAGATTCATAAGAAGACTTTCTGACGATAAGAATATTCCAGTGTATGCATTCACTGATGGAGATATTTACGGTTGGATGAACATATACAGAACTTTGAAGGTAGGATCTGGTAATGCTGCTCACATTAACAAATATTTCTGCGTACCAAATGCCAGATTTTTGGGAGTCACTGCAAGAGATATAATTGATTATAAATTGCCAACACATCCTCTTAAGGATATAGATATTAAAAGAGGCAAAGATGCTATTAAGAATGACCCCTTTGTGATACAGCATAAAGAATGGCAAAAAGCAATTATTGAAATGTCATTAATGAAGAAAAGAGCAGAACAACAAGCTTTGGCAAGATGGGGTCTTAATTACGTTATTAGTAATTATTTACCTGACAAACTTAAAAACCCAAAAACTTGGTTGCCTTGATCTTTTAATTTCCACAACTTTTTTATTTCCCAATTTGTTCTCCATAATACTGATTTTCAATGAATAAATTATTAACCCTCAAAAAAGTGGATAATGAGAGATGGGCATTTGTGTGGCCCTGTATAAATAATGACCTTCTTTATGACGGTTTTGAGCATATGGGTGGAGGAAGCAAAGCTAAAGCAAAAAAATGTTTTGAAAAAGTGTTATCTGTTTTTCCTAACCATATTGATGCTCTCTGCGCCATGTCTTCTCTTGAAAAAGACAGATTAAAATCCCTTGCATATTTGAACAAAGCATTAAATATCGGAAAAAAAGCGATTCCAGAAGGATTTGATATGAAAAAAGACAGGATTGAATGGATATTTTTGGAGAACAGGGCATTCTTAAGGGCATATCACACTTATGGCTTATTTTTATTGAATGAAAACCAAACAGAAAAAGCAGTAAAAGTTTTTGAGCAGATGCTTATCTGGAATCCAAATGACAACCAGGGTGTGCGAGATATACTGGCAGATATTTATATACAATTGGAAGACTGGAGAAAAATGCTTTGGCTTGGAAATAAATATAAGGGAGATTCCAGCCCATCAATTTCTTATGCATGGGCGCTTATTTTATTTATGACAAAAAGAAGAGAAGAGGCAGACAAAGCTCTTTTTGAAGCAATTAAGTTTCTTCCATTGTGTGCCAAGGAATTAATAAAGAAAACGCATAAAAAACCAAAAACCGACATGCCGGGGCATATTGCTTTCGGAGGAGAAGATCAGGCTTATGAATTCTGGGAGACCCAAGGTCAGTTTAAAGCATGGCAGGATGAAGAAGTGCAAAAATGGATTGGCAACATGGTTGAAAAAGTCCATGAGAAAAAAATATGAATTGCAAGTACAAAAGGTAGAAAAAAATGGATGAAAAAACAGTAAACGTCAATTGTGATTTCTGTGGAAAAGAAATAGAATGCCCCATAAGCATGATGGAAAAATCAAAAAAGCACATGTGCCATGAATGCTTTTTGGAAAGGCCAAAAAACGGGAGTGATGAAGAGCTTAAGGATGTGCATGTTGATTTTCCAACAGAAGATTTTATAGAAGAAGCAGCAAATATGATGGTTGGCAAAATGGTTGATGAAACGTTTCCAAGCCTTTGGAGCGAGAGAAAAAATCAGCTTAAGGAATTGTCTAAAAAGGAGTTGGCACAGGAGATGTTTGGTGCAGGAGCATACCTTGCACTCAGCACTTTTATGAAATTACAGCATGAAGAGGAAAAAAAAGAGGCAGATAAAAAGGAAGTGTCTTAAAATGGAACAACTCAAAAAACTTATTGAAAAAGGAAAAGATGCATTTGAAGCAAATGATTATGAAAAGGCAATTAATTATTTTGAAAAAGCACTTAAAATTGATAGAAATAATATTGATGCGTTGCAATATCTTGGTGTTTGCCTGACCATGGCTGGAAATCCTGGAACAGGGCTCCTTTTATTGAATCGTGCGCTTGAGCAGAATCCTGATAAAGATAAAAAGATTGAAATTTATGCTGCTCTTGCCAATGCATTCAGCTTCAAGGGGCAGGAAAAAGGAGACACAAGATTCTATGATAAATCAATAGAGATCAACACAATTGTATTAAAAGAACTTAAGGATGAAGGAACCTATCTAAATTTAGGCAATGTTTACAAATATAAGCAGGATTACAAAAATTCAATTAAGATATTTAATGAAGGGTTAACCAAGTATCCTAAAAGCGCAAGGCTTATGGTTCATCTTGGAAACACATTTTCTGCACAAAGTGATGACAATGGAAATTTCCCAACTGAAGCAGTTGAAATGTATAATCAGGCAAAAAAAATTGATCCAAATTATATTGGCTCTTATCTTAACCTTGGGATAGCATATATGAATGTTGGAGAGGATAAGCTTGCAGAAAAAGAATTTCGACAAGTGTTAAAGCTGGATCCTTATAATGAGCAGGCGATTTTTTTTCTTGAAGATATTAAAAAACAAAACAGAATAATGAAGCTAGCCTGAGCAATTGAAAGATAAAAATGGACGAGCTTCAAGCAACAATTGTTTCGGATGAGCTTTTCGTATGGGGCTTTTCTTCGCATACAGATGAGGTTTTCACTCCTTATTTGCGGCTCGAAAAAATATATGATGAACTTGGAATGTCCGGAAAGGAATGCAGCGCAGAAATAATGCTTCCATATTCTGAAGAAAAACTAGTAGTTTCGCAAGGCATGCAGATTTTTTACAGCCAATACGATGTTGGAGAAATAACGCAAAAAAAAATCATTGTTAAGGGAATTGAGCTGGACAAAAAATTAATATTTAATATTTTCCTTAACAATGAAAAGCAGCACGGGATTTCTTTTGGCGATTCTTATGATTTTTTAAGGTTGTGCGCCAAATTTGCACTAAGCCTGGTTTCCAGGGAAAGGTTTGTTCCTTTCCATAATGAAAACAGAAGCGCTTTTAGCGCAAATTTTGACAACACTAAAGATTATGAAATATTTCTTGCGCTGGCTCACCAAGCTCCGCTTTCTATTGGAATAGATGTTAGTAAGAATAACAGCGAAGAAATAGTAAAGGCAGCAATTAATTTTTTTGTGGAGCTAATTGTTCAAAGTGCGCTTGAAAAAATATCCATACGGCATAATAATACTGATACAGACAAATGGCTTATTGGGCTATGTGGAAAATATGCAGCTCTCTCAAAAGAAATAGCAAATGGATTAGATGAGTGGCTTGCCATAAGAAAAGTTAACAAAAGCCAGGAATTTAGCCTGATGTTTAGGCTTATCGAGCCAGAGGAAGGGAAATGGGCACTATCTTTTAATATCCAGTCAAGAAAAGATCCCAGCTTAATTTATAATCTTTCAGACATATGGAAAAGCAAGAGCGCTCCTGTGACAAAAGTATTTTTATTATCTGAACTTGGAGCAGCCTCAAAATATTCAAAAGTTATTGAAAGAGCGCTATATAAGCCAAGTCCCGCAGAATCAATTCTATCTGATGATGAAGCACATTTCTTTATGATAAATGACAGCTTTTTTCTAAATGATGCCGGGTTTAACATACAGATTCCTAAGATAAATTATGCGCATCTAAAAGAATTTAGAATTAAGGTTAGGCTAAAAAATAACGGCAAGATTGCAGGCACAGGAATGCTTGGCAGCTCTTTATTTGATTTTGATTATACTGTTGCAATCGGCGACCTTGTGCTGTCAAAAGAGGAATTCAATAATCTTTCAATGGCAAAGCAAAAGCTTGTGAATGTTAATGGCAAATGGGTTGAAATTAATCAGAGTGACATAAATAAAGTCATTCAATTCTTTGAGAAAAAAAAGCTTCTGTCACTGCAGGACACATTTGCTGCAGGCCTTAATGGGATAATAATTGATGAAATTTCTTTTCCTAATGAAATTGAAAAGAAAGTAAATGGCCTGTTCAATTTCAGCGGTTTGCCGATGCTTGAATGCCCTGATAAAATTAAAGGAAGCCTAAGGCCTTATCAATTGCAGGGATACTCATGGATGGTATTTTTAAATAACCTTGGGTTTGGCGGAATTCTTGCCGATGATATGGGTCTTGGAAAAACAATTCAGGCAATAGCATACCTAATGCATTTAGGCAAACAATCACTTGTTATATGCCCCACTTCAGTTATTGGAAATTGGCAGCGGGAATTAAAAACATTTGCGCCATCACTAAATGTTTTAGTGCATCATGGCTCAAAAAGGCTGACAAAAGCTGCATTTGAAAATGAAATAAAAAACAAAGATGTTATTATAACAAGCTATTCTACTCTGCGAATAGATGAAGAATTGTTTAAGAAAACACAATGGGAAGCGCTAATTCTTGATGAAGCGCAAAATATTAAAAACTGCTATACTAAGCAGGCTTTGGCAATAACTAAACTAAATGCAAATGGAAAGTTTTGCCTTTCAGGAACTCCAATTGAAAACAGGCTGTCAGAATTATGGTCACTATTTAATTTTGTAAATCCAGGGCTTCTTGGCGGGTGGAATTCGTTTAGGGATAATATTGCCGCACCTATTGAGGTTAATGGAGATGCAGTGAAAACTGAAATATTAAAGCGAATAACATCTCCATTTATATTAAGAAGACTAAAAACTGATAAAAAAATAATAAAAGACCTTCCTGAAAAAACAGAGATAAAAGAATATTGTACATTAACAAAAGAGCAAGCAACACTATACCAGGCAATTGTTGACGATACTCTTATTAAAGCAAAGGAAGATGCAAATGGCAGAAGAGCAGTTATTATGGCTGCCCTTATTAAGCTTAAGCAGGTGTGCAATCATCCATCAAATTACCTTAAAGACACAAAAAAGCTGGGAGAGAGAAGCGGAAAAGTTGCGAGGCTTCGGGAGCTTGTTAAAGATATACTTGAGAACAATGAAAAATGCCTTATATTTACCCAATACACTGAAATGGGAGAAATGCTAAAGCTTGATCTTGAAGAAATTTTTGATGAGCCAGTATTATTTTTACATGGAAGCCTAGACAGGACAAAAAGAGAAAAAATGATTGATATTTTTCAGTCTATTGATAATGCCTCTCCAAGAATATTTATCCTTTCTCTTAAAGCAGGAGGGCTAGGGATAAACTTAACAAAAGCAAACCATGTAATTCATTTTGACAGGTGGTGGAATCCTGCTGTTGAGAACCAGGCTACTGACAGGGCATACAGGATAGGCCAGGAAAAGAATGTTTTTGCATACAAATTTATTGCTGAAGGAACAATTGAGGAAAAAATAGATGACATGATTATTAGAAAACTTTATTTATCAGATTCAGTTCTTACAAAAGGGGATACTGCGATTACTGAGCTTGATAATGAGTCGCTAAAAGAGATATTAAGCTTAAGAAAAAATTATCTTGAGGAATAAAAATGGGATACTATGAATATTATCATTTTCCAAAAGCAAGCCCAAGGCCAAAAGCAGCGCCTGGCAAGGAAAGAAAAAAATTCGGGGCAACATGGTGGGGAAAAAGATGGGTCGACTTGCTTTCGAAGTTTGAATATGACCAAAGAATGTCAAGGGGAAGAGCGTATGCCAGAGCAAATCATGTAAAAAATTTTAAGATTAGCGAAGGAAAAATTTCTGCAACTGTTCAAGGCTCAAGCGGAAATTACAGAGTAAGCATTTCTTTTGATAAATTTAAAGAAAAAGAATGGGATGAGATAACTGCTAAGCTTTCAGAAGTGCCAATATTGTTTGGAAAGCTTCTTAATAATGAAATGCCAGAAAATATGAAGGAGATAACCGGGTTTGAGTTTATTCCGGATAAATTTAAATCTGAATGCAGCTGCCCGGACTATGCAAACCCATGCAAGCATATTGCAGCGGTCTTCTACACTCTTGCAGATGAAATTGACTATAGCCCAATGATTCTGTTTGCCTTAAGAGGAAAAAGCAAGGAATCACTTTTTGAAAAAACTGGCTTAGAAGAAAAGCAACAGCAACCTGTAAAATCAAGCATTGAATTAGCAAAAACAAAGAAAATAAAAACTGTAAAAAAGGCAGTAAAAAGCAATACAAAAAAGAAAGCAAATAAAAAGGAATAACAATGAAAAATTTTTACTCATTTAGAACTAAGGCTAATATACATATAGCTATACAGCAGCCTGAAGTTGAAATGAGCGTAATTAAGAGATTAGGAAAGCCAAAGTTCTATGTTTCAAATAATGATTTTGATGAAATCATGGGAAAAATGTACAAAACTGCCTCAAAAAAAGCATTGGATATTGCGCTAAATTCAGGTAAGAACACAAATGCATACAGAAACCCTTGACATTGACGGAAAAAATATTATTTTTAATATTTATCATGAAAACAGGAATAGTGCGCGCTGCTCTATTGGAAAAAACGCTGTAATTATAAGGCTTCCTTCTGCTCTAAGTGAGCGTGAAAAATACAAATGGGTATTAAAATATAAAATCTGGGCAATAAAAAAAATAAAAGAAATGCCGCAGAATACTATACTGAATAGATGCAAAATTTACAAAGATGCGGATGTGCTTGAAATTGGCGATGAAAAATTTTATCTTAGCATTTCATCTGCAGAAAAAGTATCCAGCAGCGCAAGGCTAATTGAGGATAAAATTATTATTATTCTTTCTTCAAATTTGTCGGATAATTGGAAAAATAAAGTAACATCAACTCTTCTAAGCAGAGTCATTGCAAAAAAAAGGATGCCTAAATTAGTCCAAAGAATTAACGAGCTAAATAAAACGCATTTCAATAAGCCGATAAACAAGATTTTTTTCAAAAACACCAGTTCAAGGTGGGGAAGCTGCTCAAAAGCTGGAAACATAAATATTTCAACTCGGCTTTTATTTGCGCCTGATGATGTGCTGACATATGTGTGCCTCCATGAGCTTGCGCATTTAATTGAGCCAAACCATAGCAAAAACTACTGGGAGCTTGTTGAAAATGCAATGCCTGATTATAAAAAGCACATTAACTGGCTGAAGGAGAATGGGCATAAGTGCATGTTTTAGCCTATACAGCATGAACAGGAAAAAAACCAAAGGTAGATAACATGACACAAAAAAACGCTGAAGCAGATAAATGGTATAACAAGTATGAGAAAATTAAAGGCCATGAAGAAAAAATCAAGACAGTTCTTGATATATGCAGTTCCAATAAGCCAATAGAATTTTACAAGTATGTTGATATATTTGAAATAATTGACAGTGACATCCAAAAGGGATTTATGGAAAACGAAAATTTATCTTTGTATTTTGAGTTTCTTGATAAATTCATGGAACAGTGCCCAGTTGCTTTTTCAGTCGATTTCATGTGGTACATAAGAGAAATGATTAAATGGCATGTATATAAAGAAAATTACGATAAAGTGCACAGGTTAGCTAATTATCTTATTGAGAACCCAAAGGAAGAGCCAGACATAATTTTTGACATAATAGACCACCTTATACTTAACAATTGCATTGATGACGCTTCGAGTTTATCTGAAAAATATTATCGTGTATTAAGTGATGGCAAAGAAACATTGGGTGGCGGTATTTTTGAAATGGCGATAATTGGAAGCATGCTTGCTATTAGTAAATGCCTTCAAGAAAATAGTTGTAATTATGATGCGCTAATAAAAATACTGGATAAATATGGTCTTGGGCAAGAGGAAAAAATTATTAAAAAAAGAGTGGATATTCTTAACAAAAAAATAGGATATGCAGAATGGCAAGATGATAATCTCACTAAAAAAGAATATATTTATTTGCTTACGCTTGAATTTGCAATGTATTTAAATGAGAATTATAAATTAGATTATGCTGTCTCGCTTTATCTACATATTCTTATCCTTAATTATTTGCTTGAGACTAAACAAAAAATTGATGTGAAATTAAACCACAAAATAACAGACGAATATATTGCATCATATGCAGGCGGTATGTGCTCACTTTCGCAGTCGCGCGCATTTGGAATACTTGTTGCGCTGAACTTTTTTTATGATTTTTTAAAGTCTAAGTGTATTATCGACAATGATACATATTCAACCTCACAGAAAACACTCACCAAGTTAAATTTGGATTTGCTGCATGCATTTGAAAACAGCATTTGGAGATATAATTTTGCATTGAAATATCTATACTCAAAGAAATAAATTTTCAGACAAAATTTAGTCTTTTCATAATAAGCAACCGGCATATAAGATTGTATAATTAATTATGCCTGTTGTTATAAGTAAAATCAAGTTTCATTTGTGAATCTTTTTTCATTTCTTTATCGCCTTTTGACATATCCTGCAAAGCATGCCATCCGTTTTTCAAAAGGTGCTCTAATTTATTCTGTTCTGCAAATTTCACTGCTCTTTGGTAAAATTGCGCTGCATTACTTTTTTCTGTTTCCTTTGGGTCAAAATAAATATCTCTGCCAACAAGCCTTATGATATATTTTTTGTGCTCCATTTCAAGCCACGATTGAAGCGGTTCACCAATCTTGTCAATTATGACCTGAAATCCTGCTTCTCTTAAATCATCCTTAGCTTTGATATTAATATACCCTGTACATATTCTAATGATAGTTGATTCCTGCAAGGGATGTATTGAGTGAATTATTTCAAATGCCTTTTTAGCATATTCGTCAAGGTATGCTTTTTCTGCAAATAAATTACCTTGAAAAAAAGATACATTTATTTCTTTAGTATGGAACATTTCTGTTTCTGAATCATATGCTCCGCACAGAACGCCTCCAAGAGGAAAGCCCCAGCCACTGTCGTCAATCATGATAATACGCTTTCTGCTTAGGTCTTCACGCTCTTTTCCTGATATGAGCTCATCAAGAAGCAATTTATCCGTTGTTACAAGAGTCAGCCTGCCTTTTTTGTTATGATATACTTTTATATTGAAAGAGGAAGGTGATTTTACACCGTTTCCTTTTTTATGAACAAGAAGGCTTGTATTGTTTTCTATAACATCAGGCAGGCTAATTTTTTTGATTTTTTCAAGATATGAGTGGTCAATTATTTCAGTGAACATTTTAGTTTACCTTATTGTTATATTTTGACTCATATATTCTTCACAATCGCCATCAGCGAGTATTTTTTGCCGTATTTTGCAATTATCTCATTTTTTGTCTTGATAAAAAACCTTCCACTTTTATCAAGCTTTTTAATGTCTTTAAGCAATTCTCCTGCTTTTTTATAATGAAAACCTGTTCCTGAATCAATCCAGCCTATGCACATCTTCTTTTTTAACTCACAAGATAGCATTGGATAATTTTTTGCAAGTTTTTCAGACAGCATTTCAGTAAATCCATGCTCATTAAAGCCTTTATAGTAGTCATAAGCCTTCTTGTAATCCTTTTCTTCATAATAAAGCCTGGATAAAAATATTTTTTTGCCTTTTTTTTCAGCTGTGTCAACAATCTTTTTTAGATAATTCTGCCATTCATTTTTTGAGGCAATGCTTTTTAGGAGAAGATAATACTTAATATCAAAGGCATAAATCAAAGCATCAAGAATTGTTTTTGTTAGTTCAGCGTTTTTTCCAATTTTTTTATAGATTTCAATTTTTTTGTCAAAAGCAAACATCTTAACATAGGATTCGCCAGGCATATTATCACTTGCATCAAGAGCTTCATCTAACCTATTTAGTGAAATTAATTTTGTGATAAGTGCAGGATAATTTTTATGGCTTTTTTCATAATCAAGATACTCTTCATTTAGATTTAACTTTTCGCATATTTCAGGATATATTGAATTGAATAATGAATCTGTTTCATCACCTTCCAATTCTTCTATGTCTTCGCTGTATGTGCCTATATCACTTTTATGTTTTATTTTCTCTTTTTGCTCAAATTCATGCAGTTTTTTTCTTATTAATTCTATATCCTCTTTTTTTGTGCATAAACCAACAAGCGCTTTTGCATAGCTGTTCTCATTGCCATAATCCTCTTTTTCAATTATTGATATTATTTTATCTGCAAATATTTCCTTATACTTCTTATCATCAAATAGCGTAGCAAACATCTCCCCGTACATCAAAAACCAATCCTCAAGAAAGATTCCCAAATCGCCCTCATCAAAATATTCTTCACCCCTATAATAAATTGTGCTGCCAAATAGGTCCCTAATGTCTTTTTTTTCAATATCAAAAAGCGATTTCATTCTATTTCCTCAATTATTCAGCGCCTTGTCGGCGAGCACGCATCTAATCTCTCCATAAGTGATATTTTCAGGAAGAGCCAGTTTGATATCAGAGAGTTTTTGAGCATTCCCAAATTTTTTCCTTGCAGCAAGAATAGTTTCAATTTTTTCCTTTGAAACAACTTTATCTGCATTTACATATCCATTAGAAATCAGATTGTAAAAATGCCCGTAAATAGTTGATTCAACTAGCCCTCTTTCTTTAGCAATTTCAGAAATGCTTTTTCCAAGCTTGTGCATCTCAAGAGTAATTTTATCTGATTCACCAACTTCTGCTTGTTTTTTTTCTTTAATTACTTGAAGGTTGACATCTATTTTTTCATTAAGGACTTTAACTCCCGCAGCCGTTAAAACATAATATGAATAAAATTCAGACACTTGCGACCTTCTGATAAGCTCCATTGCCTCAAGCTGCTCAATGAATTTTTCAATAATAAGTATCTCATGCCACATAAGCCCTCCAAAGCCTGCCAAGTTAGAATACATAACAACATCTTTGGATTTTGAGCCTTTTAAAAACTCCGCTAATTTGAGTTTTCCAAGTTGAACAGCGCTAATCGCTGACAGGATAATCCATGCTATGTTTTCACTTTCTTTTTTTCTATCTTTTTTAATATAATAATCTCTAATTGACTCTTTAACATGCCTGCTTTCAGGGAAGTATTCTTTGAAATAACAGTCATCGCACATTCCATCGTGAATGTACTTATTATGGCCATTTATTTTTATATTGCATTTTTTGCAATTGAATTCATCATCCATTTGCACTAGTTAAATGTTAATAAAATATAAATTTATTCCTAAATTGGACGCAACAACAAGTGTTCACATCTGCCAAAGAAACTGAAAGATCCAAAAAGCTGGCTGCCTTAATTCCATTCAAATAAAAGATTACTAAAAATTAAATAGCATATAACTAATCGCTGATGTTGCTAGAATTAGGACTATAAATGCAAATTTGAATATAACAACAATAATACCAATTGTTAATAATCTTTGCCAGCTAATGCTTGGATAATGGCTATAAATTATTACATATGACACCATTGAAGAGAATAGTGAGCGAATTAAATCAATTGGAATAAATAGAGATAATAAATGAATTATAGTTAATATTACTGTTAATTTAAGTGCTTTTCTGTAGCTATATGATTCTTTTGCTTCATCATTGCAAAGATATGGTGAAAATAAATCAAGTACAAATGCTTGAAGTAAAATAGCAACTACTGCTAGAGCAAGCATAATTAACCATGCAATGTAGACTTTTAATGTATAAGAATAATCCTGTGTATCCTTATAAACTAAATAATTAAAAACAAGGCTTAATATTATAAAAAGCATGATTCCAAAGTAAGGATTCCAAAAAAATTTTATAACTTTACTTTCAAGTTCATTATACCTTTCTAATGCAAGCCTTCTTTTCTCTTTCTCATAATCAATCTTGTCGTAATGATTTTTCATCATTGTTACAAGCTTTTCAAATGATTCCTTACTCATCTACAAACATAAAATTAAATTGAATTTAAATTTATTCAATTTTTATTGGTAGATGATATCATTGGCGAATTAAACAGGTCAACCTAGAAAAAACAAGTGCGTTATTTTAATTTTATTTTTTTGCTTTTTCCTGCACTATATCTCACTCTCATATACATGAATCCCAAGCTCGTCAATCTCCCATGTCTGAAGCTCTTCTATTTCTTCAGGCATGTAAAGCTTGCCGTCTTTGTCCTGATACATCATTTTTTCATCTCACCTCGTTTTATACATATTACGCAAATCAAGTTATTAAATGTTGCCTTATACTACATTAACTAAATGGCAATAAGTATCCTAAAAGTAATCTTTATGGCCAAAAGTTGTAATTTAAGCAAAATTTTAAAAACAAATTGGAATTTTTAAATGAAAACAAACAAATGGGCTAGTGGCCTAGCCTGGATAAGGCGTCTGCCTTCTAATTGGGTAAAACCAAAAAGTGAGCAGAACACCGGGGGTTCAAATCCTCCCTAGCCCATTTACTATTTTCTTACGAAATCAATTGTTATATTTGAAGATAATTTGAACACACAGTCACTTCGTTCCTGTGCGCTTCGTTTCACTCCGCGAATCCTCCCTAGCCCATTTTTCCATTATTTTTATCTAGTTTTCTTTACTTATCCGTAATTATAAAAGATTAAAAAGAAAAGAATTTATTAAATGCCCATGGGTCGGAAGGGAAAATCAATTTGCCATTGTTGCAAATGTTCCACAGCGTGTTCTGATTTTGCCGAGAATGAAAGGCTTGCTAATGAAGGCTTTTGCCTAAGCATTGTCGAGTGCGAGAATTTCAAGAATTAACATTAAATTGAGATGGTTGCTTTTTTTCAATAGTCCTATTCCAGAGATAAGATATTCTTTTGTAAGCTAAAAAAGGCAAAACACCATATATGACATTTCGCACAATGTCTTGCCCAAAATCTGCATTTTGAGCTCCCATAAAGTATGTCTGTGTAACTTCAACACCTACTCCAACAGCTGTTGCTGTAAGCAGAGCAAAATAATATCTGAATGACTGAGGAAGCTGTGAATTTGTAATTCTATTATATATTTTATTTATATAGTTATAAATTACAGAATATCCTAGTTGCATCGCACCAAAAGAAAAAATTCCGTGGGCTATCTCATCACGTGTTACTGATCTTAAAAAAGGTGTTTCATCTAATAAATTAGTCTCAACAGCATATCTTGCAGCAATTACTGCGCAACTAAGCGCATAAGAACCCTTATCAACTATTTTCTCAAGCGATGCTTGTCTCATAAGTGTATTTTTTAAAAGAATCAATAATATATTTAAAAAGAAACCTATATTTCTATGCATTATGCACTTTGTAATTCATTACGCTGGAGAAATAGGCTCTAAGGGGCAAAACAGGAATTTTTTTTCCAAAAAGCTAAAGGATAATATAAGAAGCGCGTTTCGTCGCGAAGATTATGATTCTATTAAATCTGAAAATTCAAGAATAATTATAACTGTTAACAAAAATGCTGAAAAAATAACTGAAAAGATTCAGATGATTGCAGGGATTGGCTTTTTTGGCATTGCAGATTTTGCAAAAAATAATATTACGGATATAAAATCCGTTGTTGAAAAAAATCATCCTGGAAAATACAATATTAAGATATTTCTTTCGAATAAGCAGTCAGGAATCGTTTTCCAGGAATTAAAAGATTCTCTTTCGAACCATTATGATATACATTCACCTGAGCTTAACATTGAGATACTTGATTCTGGTGCGTATGTTTATGATAAAAAGATTGACGGGATGGGTGGGCTTCCTGTAGGATGCACTGGAAAATTAATCTCATTATTATCTGGTGGAATCGATAGCCCTGTTGCGTCCTGGAAGATGTATCGAAGAGGATGCTCTGTGTCATTTGTGCATTTTTATAATCCGACGACAAATAAGGCTTCAGTCAAGCAGAAGATATTTGACCTTGTGCAGATTTTATCAAAGTACCAGTTCAAGACAAAATTATTTATCGTGAAATTTGATGATGTGCAAAGGCAGATTATCGCAAGTGTTCCTGCTGATGTGCGAATGATTGTTTACCGAAGATTCATGTTTAGAATAGCACAAAAAATCGCTGAATCTGAAAAAGCGCTTGGCTTTGTTACAGGGGATTCTTTGTCACAAGTTGCATCCCAGACTCTTGAAAACATAGGAGTAATATATGAAGCAGCAAAGATTCCTGTTTTTGCGCCGTTAATCGGTGAAGATAAAGATGCAATAATTGCCCTTGCTAAAAAAATAGGGACATATTCTACTTCAATTCAGCCATACGATGATTGCTGCTCGTTTTTTGTAGCAGAGCATCCAAAGACAAAATCAACAATTGCAGAAATATTAGCAGTTGAAAAAAAAATGGATGTAAAAGCATTAGTAAATATGGCGCTTGTTGATGTTGAAGTAAAGACAATCGTTGGGTAATTCTAAGAAAAAATGGAATTAGTTAAAATCACTGAAAAGGTATTTTACATTCAAGGTAGCGTAAATATTGGTGTAATTCTACTTAGCGAAAATAGCTGTTGCCTAGTTGACACTGGGCTTAATGAGGATACTGCAAGAAAGGTATACAATCTCCTTACTGAAAAAAAGATTGCGATAAAGGCGATAATAAATACGCACCATCATGCTGACCATTGCGGCGGAAATAAACTATTGAAAGATAGGTCTGGCGCTAAGATTTATGCGCCTGCTTTTGAAGAGGCGATAATCTCAAACACACTGCTTGAACCCATATACTTATTTTCAGGTGCGTTTCCGATTGATGAGATGCAGAAGGATTTTTTAATGGCAAAATCAACAAAGCCAGATATTGTTTTTTCATCTGAATCAAATGATATTATGATTGATGATATTAAAATAGGAGTGTTTCCATTGCCAGGCCACTCACCCGGACAGGTCGGAATCGCATTTGACAATGTGCTTTTCTGCGCTGATTCCCTTATATCAAAAGAGATTGCAGATAAATATAAGATTCCATATAACTGCGATATTGAGAAAACAAAAGAGAGCCTGCGAAAACTTATTGCATCTGATTTTAAATTCTATATTCCTTCGCATGGAGCGCTAGTTTTTGATATAAAAGAGCTTGCAATATTTAACATTGAATTAATTGAGGACGTTGAAAAAAGAATTCTGAAGCTTTTAATAACTGAAAAAACAACAGAAGATGTGCTCTCAACATTATGCAATAGCTTAGGAGTAACGCTTGCAAAAGCACCATCATATTATCTTATGAATAGTGCTGTAATGGCTTACCTTGGCTATCTGCACAACAGCAAAAAAATCATGTATTTCATCAGAGATAATTCACTTTACTGGAAAATCGCATGAGATCTTTTTTGCCTTATTGCATTACTTAAAATAAGCCATGAACTTTCAGCAAGAGCTATTACAGCAATCTCAATTCCTATGCTTAATATGTTTATCATAACCTATAATACGCAAGCCTGGTTTATAAGGCTGGCGCGGGAATGTCCAGTGACTAGTGGCCGTGCACTGGACAAGTCCACGTTAGGTATTTAAAGCATTAACAAGATATATTTTTCAGACAGCAAGGTAAAATGTTAATGGAAGATTCACTTTCAATGTTTAAAAATGATGACGTGGCACGAATAGTTGCATTAATTAATAGTGATGGACATTTACAAACAGGAAGAAGAAATCTTATCTCATTTTATTCAAAAGAATCAGATGAAATAGATTCAGCAAAAAATCTTGTTGAAAAGATATTTAAAATTAATGGAAAGATTTACAAAGACACTCGCGGTAACAGATATAAGCTTTTTTTTTATTCTAAAGCTGTGCAGATATGCTTATTGAATTGGGTGTTTCGCCTGGCAATAAGACCAATACTTCTTTTTTAGTACTTGACTGGATTTATAATGGAAATTCCAATAGGGAACTTTGCAAAAATCATGTTTTATAGCGTGCGCATAGATAATCGAAATTATTAATGCGCACGATATATTGGAGCGCAAATAAAAATTTCTACGAATATTACGTGCGCTCCCTATACATGAAGAGCAAAAGCTCTCTCGACGTGAAAAATGTGCTGCAAAGTTATCTATACTCAAAGCGCAAAAATTGCGCTTTTCCTAATAGCAAAGGAATATATCCATTTGCTATATTAGGAGTTTGCAAAGTTTTTTGCAAACTTCTCTATACTCTTTAGCATTGTTTTCATATAGTTCATACCTTCTTGAATATTTATATTATTGTTTTTTTACTTATTTTCTTTTTTGTCTTACAATTGTCATACAATTATAATACAATATACAAAAACGTAATATTTATATACTACACAGATAATACAAAAATACAATTATTATACTAAAATGATTATCAGTATACTATTTTAGTCAAAAATGGGTCCAAAAGCAGTAGTTGTAAACATAAGGCTTCCTGATAACATAATCTCCTGGTTGGATTCACTAGTTGAATCAGAGCTTTATAATTCAAGATCTGAAGCAATCAGAGCGTTCTCACGGGATTATGTTCTTAAAAACAGGGGTGGTGACAGATAGCTGACCAGATAATATCACTAAGAATGCCAAAATCCCTTGTTGAAGAATTAAATAGTGTTGCAGATAAAAACCATTTTCTTGATATTAGTGAAGAAATCAGGTTTCTTCTTCGTGAAAAATATTTAAGCTATCATGATCCTTATGCATCAGAACTTGAAAAAATAAGAAATAATTTATCAAAAGTGACTGTTCCGGAAAAAGTTGATGCATTGAAAAAAGACCTGCAAAAGCTATTGGAGGGGCTAAATGACATCAGGTAGGCTACTATCAAGAATTGTACTTTTAGCACTTTGTATAGCTGCGCTTTTAAATGCAAGCTCTCAGGTTGCGATAATTGATAATAGCACAATCTCAATAGATGGTTTTGCATTTAGAAATATTGAAAATCAGGATTATAATGTAGCAAGCGCCGGTTCAATGGCTACGTTCTATGATATGTCTTACTATAATGGCTCAGGATTTTACCTTGGCGATATTGGAATGGGAACAGATGTTATTTATACCTCTGGATTGAATGCAACCCTTGTTGAAATTTCACTCGTTAAAAAAGAGCCTGGAAATGTTGATGCGCTACTTGCTTGTGATTATTTTGTTGAAGGATCTTTTGTATGCCAGAATTGGAGTATAGCTGACTTTGACTACGCAGAAAATGAAACACATGTTGTTTTTATAGCAGATTCATTTACTGCGATCGCCGGGCATATTGCTAAGGAGAATAATTTAAAAGAAACATTGCTTGACGTATGGCCGCAAACAATTATCGGAAAGCCATATGGTGGAAAGGCCGCATATCCTGGAAATGTGTCTTATATTTATTCGAACTTTACAGATGGAGCATCAGGAGATATATTATCCGATGGATTTTGCACAGCAACAGAAACAGTATCTAATTATACAATGATCTACGATTCAGCAAAAAAATTATTCACTTACGCAGTACTATATGATAATCCTGGAAACTATTCTTTTGGAATTTATTGTTGCAGTGAGGGATATTACTGTTCTAACAAATCAGTAGTCCTTGAAATAAGCCCTCTTATCTCAGCAAACGATACACATCTAGACAATGATGGTGACGGGTATTCTTATATCTATGACTGTAATGACAACAACCCGAATATAAATCCCGGAAAAGTTGAAATATTATATAATGGAGTTGATGATGACTGCAGCAGTGCAACACTTGATTATTTCTTTTTTGATATCAGCACAAATAAGCTGACATATGGATTGGGCGAATCAGTTCAGGTAACAATTAGGTCATACAATAATTCCGATGCATATATAACCATTAATTCGCCGTCAAATATTTCTTATGTGTATATATATGCTAATGATACTTATCCTAAAACTCTTATTTTTTCACACACAAACAATTCAGGCAATTATTCAATAGAAGGAATTTCTTATTATAATAATTATACCATTTCAAAAGAGATTTCATTTGGCGTTGAAAATAATCTTGTAGCCATTGCATCCGCAAACCAGACAGAAGCTTTTAAAAATAATAAGATTGGCTTTTTTGCATCAGCCTCAGGTGGAACCGCACCTTACACATACTCATGGAATTTTGACGACGGAACAGTTGTGTCTGAAAAAGATTTAGTGCATGCATTTAATTCTTCAAAAACTTATAATGTTCTGCTAAGAGTAAAAGACTACTTCGGAAACCAAAGAACGCAGACACTAACAATTTCTGTAATTGATGAGTATAAGCTTTTAGTGAAAGTAGTTGACAATAATACTAATGCTGCAATTAAAAACATTAAAGTGAAGCTTGATAGTGATGCTAAATACACTAATTCAAGCGGGAGCGTTGAATTTAGGGTTGCATTAAAAACATATGATATAAAGCTATCTCATGCAAATTACAGCACATACTCGGCTGAAATAAAAATAAATGGAACACATGATAAAGAGTATAGGCTTATAAGAGAAATAACTGGCCTTCCTCCTCAGATATTTGTCCAGTTGCCTTCTGATAATTCAGAGTATAAAAATAGAGATGTTGAATTTTCTTTCTATGTGATTGATGATACAGATTTAAACTGCACTCTTTACACTTCTTTTGGAGATTCATGGTGGACAGCTGAAAAAACATTTAGTAATTTAGTTTCTAATAAAGAGGCAAAGCACACTCTTTCTGGGCTAAAAAATGGAGAATATTACTGGAAAATTGAATGTATTGATAAAGAAAAAAAGAGTGCAGAAACATCTGAATATAGTTTTACTATAAAAACAGAAGAAAAAAATTCTATCGATACAGAGGTGGCTGATATAAACGAAACTTCATCAGCTGTGCAAAGTGTCTATGACCTGCTTCCAGATCTTGATTCTTACACACCTGATCAAAAAAGAGTGCTTGAATTACTGGATATTTACAATGTACTTGAAGAATCAAAAGTTGAGTTAGACAGGGCAAATAGAGATATGTTTAATCTGCGTTATAGGAAAGATTTAATTGATCCAATTGGTGAATCTGAAAAAATAATTCAGCAAATAGCGGCAGTAAAGGATAAGACGCCAAGGTCAGTTACTGTTGAAGATAAGGTTGAATTTATTAAATATGTTGATGATAAAGAGGCAGAAGAGTTAATAAATAAATATATTGATTTAAAAAATACACAACTTTCATCAGGAGATAGAAAAAAAATAGTTGATCAAAACAAGCTGCTCCAAAAAAAGATAACTGTATCCACAGAAAGCTATAATGTGAGAATAGAGTATCTTTCAGGTCGAATTAAAGAACTAACACTTATTAGCAAAAAATCTGATTACAACAGTGTTACTAATGGGAAATTTGTAGAATTTATTCCTGATGAAATAATAGGCTCTGCAGAATTATCTGTAATTACAGCATCTCCTGCCATTTTACAGGATGGCAGAATTTTTGAAATACCACAGGATGAAGCGCACACCTTATCTTATTCTATAAATAAAAAGATTTTACTTAGTGAAATACCAAAAATGAAATCATTACTTATAACGCTCGACGAGCAAAGTGAAATTAAAGAAGGAGGAACAATAACAGGGTTTGCGTTGTTTAATACGCAAGGCTCAAATAATAAAATTGTATTTTACATCGAAATACTGGTTATTGTAATCCTTGCAGGCATCTATATTTCATATCAATTTAGATATGGCGGAGCCGAAACTGTGAATGGCGTTCCTGAAACAGCCAAAAGCAAAGAGCCGGTTTCAAGCTATAATTTTTATGGCCAAGGCTTTAAAGCAATTGATAGCGCATCTTCTCTTCTTGAGAATGGAAATATTTCGGAATCTTCAATTAAATTTTCAGAAGCAAAATATCTTTTCAACAAAATGTCTGATTACCACAAGTCACTACTCTATCCAAAAATAATCCACTGTGCAAATAAAATCAATATCAAATACATGCATAGCTTAATTGATGACTGCTATATTAGGATGGCAGAAGGCAATATTGACGGCGCATTAATATTATATCAGGAGATTTCAGAGGAATATGCTCTCCTTGATGAAAACTCTATAGAAAAAATTTATCCAAAAATATGCGAGTTAATTGTGGCTCTTGAGATAAAAAAATTGAATTGTAATTAAGATGAAAAATAAGCTAAATAAAAAAAGTATTGACAATCTACTTGAAAAAACACTCATTATTTTAGTTTTATCTATATCGTTCATGTCTTTATTGTTCTTCAGGGATTTCATTGGATTTGCTTCCTTCCATGCTGCAAGAGGCGGTCAGATATCAGAAATCAATCTTGCGCAGGAAGAGCCTGCAGAATATTGGAATGGAATCTATGGCTTAGTTATTATGTTTCCTGCAATCAATAATACATGGTCAGTGCTTACGGAAAATGCTGGAATGAATCAGCTAGTAATGCTGGTGCCATGCCTGCTTGGAGGCCAAGAAAACGAGCTATATGCTGCGAATGTAACATCAGAACAAATAGAATGGGAAAATGTTGTTGCTGCGGATGCTGAAATCGTTGATGAATACCTTCAGATAAATTCTGGATCACTTATATCAGCAAATAAGACGTTTACAGATACTATGACTATTGAACTTGGTACCAGAACAATTTATGATATCCCTATGGTTCACACTTACCAGCGTGATGATCATAACAGCGAAGTGTTTTCGCATGGTGTCTTAACAGATGGAGAGCACATAATATTAGTTGCAAAAGTAACAGAAGGATATCCTATGGGATTTGATGGAAACCTTTACAATTACCAGATGTTTGTGCCTGTTCCTTTAAACAGGACAGTCAGATATTATATATTGACGGATCCATATGACACCTGTCCGGCAGGAGAAGATGTAGGATTAGGAACCGGATATGTATCTGGCTGGGTGACAGACAACTCAACTGGGCTTCCGATTGAGAATGCAGAAGTATTTGTCGGAAAAAGTAGTGCTGTTAGTGATGAAGATGGATACTATAATTTTTCTGTCACAGAAGGCACATATAAAATAATAGGAATAAAATATGGCTATAACAATTATATAAGTAATATTACTGTCTATTACAGCAATTATACTGAGCATAATATATCAATGACATTATATCAGGAGCCGCTTACAGGGATAGGTTCAGGTGTCGGTACTGGAGTTGGCCCTGGTCAAACCGACAAGACAAGGACAGGTGTCGGCCCAGGAGTTGGTCCAGGAGTTGGTCCAAATATCGGACCATATCTAGAAAAACCAGAGCTAATGGGCATAGATCATTTTATTACTCTTGACAAAATTGATAAAAAAATAAGATTGGACAATTTCTTTACAGAGACTGTTTTTCTCTATAGTTTTAGGAAAGAAAATGCACTTGTCCAAATAAGGCTTAATGGAAATGTAACAGAAATTGTCGAGATAGACAAAGAATCTGTAACAATTGAGCCAAATGGCGTTGCAAATGTGACTGTCACAGGATTCGGAAAAGAGATTGGTGAATATATTGGATCTCTTGACTTTGGCGGTGATTTTAACGACAGCCTTCCGATTAAAATTAGAGTAACAGATGAAGATAAGCTTCCAGTTGAAGCGCTTCTTATGGAGCTTGAGCTATTGACGCCTCATCCATATGCTGGTGATTTATACAAATTTAAGCTCAATCTTCATAACATGCTTATTGAAGAAAGGTATAACATTT
Organism: archaeon; assembly: GCA_043801855.1. Lineage (GTDB taxonomy): Archaea > Nanobdellota > Nanobdellia > Woesearchaeales > GW2011-AR15 > CAYTWW01. The sequence continues at coordinate 36,478 of JAZDLQ010000017.1, forward strand.
CTCTCAAATATAAAATCCAAGGTATTGAGGCAAGGACATCAAATTATTCAATGGAATTAGAACCAGAAAGTGTTGCAATCTTAACAACAGTATCTCTAATTAAGCAATTTAACATACCGAAAAATTGGCCGAAAGGAGAATACCTTCTTGACATTGAGGCCGAGTATCTGGATCTTTATTCAAAAACATCAACTGTTTTTAATGTATATGAGCCTATTTATATGTATAAGCTTTTTGGAGTTCTTGAGTTATGGAAATTGTTTTTAGGAATTCTTTGCCTTGCAATAATTGTATTTGGTGTGATATTTATTAGGAGGCATATTGAATCGAAAAAGAGATTCCATGGAAAAGTCGAATATAAATTGCTCCCAAAAAAAGGGCCAAGGTCATTGTATATCGGAAAAATAGCTGAAACTGAAAATGATACTTACATGGATATGGATGTATTAACAGTTCACTCAATAATTGCTGGTTCAACAGGCGGCGGTAAATCCATTTCCGGTCAGGATATAGTAGAAGAATGCCTGCTGAAAAATGTTGCAGTGATAGTTTTTGATCCTACAGCTCAGTGGAGCGGAATGCTCCGAAAATGCTCCGACAAAAAGATGATGGAATTTTATCCAAGATTTAATATGACGCCAAAAAGCGCAAGAGCTTTTTCCGGCAACATCAGAGCAATTAAAGACCCAAGAGAAAAAGTTGACCTGATGAAATACCTTAAGCCTGGAGAAATTCAGATATTTACAATGAGCACCCTTGACCCAAAAGGAATTGACATTTTTGTTGCAAATACCGTGAGGGCAATTTTCCAGTCAAACCTTCAGGAATATAGGGGGCTTAGATATATGATGGTTTACGATGAAGTCCACAGGCTTCTTCCTAAATTTGGCGGAAGTGGCGAAGGCTTCATCCAGATCGAAAGAGCATGCAGGGAATTCAGAAAATGGGGAATAGGTGTAGTTCTTATTTCCCAAGTCCTGGCGGATTTCGTAGGTCAAATCAAAGCTAACATTAACACAGAAATCCAGATGAAAACAAGAGATGAAGGAGATCTTGCAAGAATCGAAACTAAGTATGGAAAAGAATTTTTACAGGGATTAGTAAAGGCGCCAGTTGGTTCAGGAATGCTGCAAAATTCGGCATGGAATAGAGGTAAACCGTATTATGTCACATTCAGGCCGATCATGCACAGCGTAACAAGATTGACAGATGAGGAGCTATCATTGTACAATAAATATAATGAGATGGTTGATGACTTATCTTACCAGATAGACCAGCTTGAAAAAGAAGAATTAGATGTTTTTGATTTGAGGCTAGAATTAAAGTTATCTCTTGATAAGATAAAAACTGGAAGTTTTAACATGGTTGATATTTATCTGGAAGGCTTAAAGCCTAGGCTTGAAAAAATGTGGAAGGATCTTGGAAAAAAACCTAAAAAAAGAACTTTAGAACTTGTGTCTGAAGATGATATAAAGGCAGATATTGCAGCAGCTCAAAAATCAAGAGAGCAATATGAAAAAGAAAAAGGGCCCTCTGCCGGAGGAGAAGAAAAAAAAGGCCCTGCATCATTAGGGTTTAATGACGAAGTTCCTCCTGATAAGCTCCTTAACCTCTCAAACGGAATGATTGTAATAAGTATGAAAGGGCTTTATGATGAGCTTGTTCCGATGAAAGATTCAGATTATAAAAATGAAGTAAATGAAAACAAGAACACTTTTGCAAACTGGATCAGAACAGCATTAAATAGTCCAAAGCTTGCTGATATCGCTGATAATATTATTGCAAAAGAAGATTATCTTGCATTTTTCGATTCAATAAAAGCAGGAACAGGTGAAAAATTCAAGCCAAAAGCGCCAAGGCCACCAAAGGAGGCAGCAGCACCAGTAGCAGGCTCAGCACCAGTGGCAGCAGCGACACAAGCAGCATCTATTGCACCAGTTTATCCTGCAATAGTTCAACCTGTTGCTCAGCCTTCGGTACAAAATTTGCAAGAACAGTCTACGCAGGCAAATGCGTCTTCAGGGCAATCAGGAGTTGCTCCTCTTGAATTATTCGACGGTACCAGAATTAATAGTTTAAAAGATTTGTTTGAAGCATTGTCAAAAATAGATGATGATACATTTATGCTCTACGTTAATGAAGGAAACAATGAATTTGCAGAATGGATAAGAACAAGCCTTAAAGATGAGGCTTTTGCAAATGAAATTTCATCGCTAAAAACAAGAGAAGAGCTGAAGAAAAAAGTAGAAGAGAAATTAAAAGTCTTAAAAGTTGGTTAAATATGGTAAATGAACTGATTAAAATTTTTGAAAACAGACGCAGTAATTTAGTGAAGTTGCTTGACAATGCAAGGGATGATATGGATGCAGGCAAGCAACATCAGCTCTATGGCGCAATACTGGAGATTGACAATGTGCTTGAGGCAATGCAGGATTTGCACTGTAAAAATATTTCAAAAAAATTATGTGATCGAAAAGATAACTTATTGAGGCTTAAATGCTGATATGGAAGAAGAAATACCTCCTGAAAAGTATTTTTATGTACATGATGGAACAATAATAAGATGTATTGATGAGCTTCCGATATACCTTACGAGTATGGATGAGCAGATATTTGTATTCCATGTAACTGAAGAAAAAAATGACTTTGCATCCTGGATAATGGGTGTTTTTAACGAATCATTGCTTGCCGAAAAAGTACAAAATTCCAAAACAAAAGACGAAATGATTAATATAATAGGAGAATACATGGAAAGCAAAATTGTCCTCTCTGTTAATAATTATAACTCTATCAATGCAGATCAGCCAGCGCAGCAGATACATTCTTCTTTAGAAAAATATGAAAAAGAAATTTCTGAGCACGGCAATGAAGAACTAAATGGTTTGAAATCTGAGGAGTTAACGGCAATCGACTCGCTAAATCTTTCAAAAGAGGCTCTGGAAATAAATTCATTAACTACAAATCAAGAACCTGAAAAAATTAAGAAACAAGAAGATCAAAAAACAATATTGAATCAAAATGATACAAAAGATAATTACATATATACCTACAAAAGAGGAGAAAAAAATCAAAATAGCATAATTTCAAAAGCATTTTTTTTTCATTATGATGAGTTAAAAAAGAAAATTTCTGAAAAAAGAAAAAAGGGATATGATACTAGCCATTGCAATTTGTTAATTATGCAAATTCCTTCAAAAATCAAGCTGCTTGAACACTTTTTTTCTGAAAAAGAGTCGCTGAAGCTCATACACTTATTTTATATTATTAATGAAGAATTAAATATACTTACTAAAAAGGAGATGGTGTTGGCGTGAAACAAAATAAGACAAAAACAATTCAAAAAATTGATAAAAATAAAGGTAATAAGGAGTTTATTACGTGCACTGGCCAGAAAATAAAAACACTTATGAGCCTTCCGATTGCGCTTCGTACAATGGATGACATGTGTTTTTCAGCGCACGTGAATGAAAACAAAAATGATTTTGCAGAATGGGTCATTAATGAAATTGGACAAAAGAACTTAGGAGAAAGAATGCAAGAGCATAAAGATAAGGCATCGCTCCTTAAATTCCTAGTTGATTACCTTGCAGACAAAACCTTAATTCAGGAAGAACTGCAAAATGGTAGCATGGCTAATGAAAAAATACCTGTTGGCTTTTTTCAAAATTTAATCTATAAGATAAAAAAGACTCTTCATCTAAAGCAAATTGTTAAACCCAATTTAAGCGAAGCCATACGTGGAAGGCTTTTTATTAGTAAAGTTAAAGATATATCTGATTTGGAAGTAATATTTAGCGAGTCGCTTGAGGAATACAGGTGGAAAGTATATAGCTTAAAAAGCCGTGGCGAGAACACACAGGAGTGCCAGCTTTATCTTGGAACAACAGAGATGAAGATTAGAGAATTTGGCCAATATGTAAATGAAAAAAATGCAATAGATATCCTTCATTTATTCTATTGTCTGGATGATGAAATAAAAAAGCATGAAAATTCCAAGACCTAGATTTATAAACTAGATTAAAATATCAAGATATCACAGCAATACTTGTAATTATTAAAAAAGAGGTTGAATATGTGGCCGTTTAAGCCAAAATTTGCAAGAATAGAAGACCAGCAGGAAAAAAAAGAGGATGAGTCAGCGGTAGCTGCGCCTAGCAATGATGATTTTCAAGGGAAATCTTCTGATTCTATGCTTGGCGCTGAAATTATGAAATTAAAAGCGCAGTTTGACCAATTTTCAGAGCTTCGAAAAGTATTTAATGAACGCTTTACAAGAATAAACGAGCAGATTGGGGAACTTCGTGGAATGATAATGGATACTAATCGTTCCATGCAGGATGTAGAAGTAAAAACTGTAAAAGCAGTTGACTTGGTAAGCGCAGTTCAGCCAGATAAGCTAATGGTTGAAGTAAAAAAGCAGGATGCAAAAATTGAGGCACTCAAAGCTAATATAGAAAGTAACGAAGCTATTATGAAATCAATTCTTGACCAGCTAAAAGATATGAGAATACAAGTGTCAAAATTCAGAGGAGTTGACCAGATTGTTTCTTTATCTGAAGATGTAAAAAAAGAGCTGATGAACATCAAAAAAGTAGAGGCAACTCTTGAGCGACACTCTGATAAGGTTGAAGGAATATTTATGGAATCACAAAAACGGTTCCAGGATTTTGAGAGAGTTGTAAACAAGCAGGCGGACTTTGACAAGCAGGTGAAAGCAATTCAAGAGCAGTCTGATCAGCTTAAAATTAAGATTCCCGTTTTTTCAACAAAAAAGGAGATGGAAGATCTTCAGGGTAAATACAATGAATTTGAAAAACACACTGCAAATGTAATTGATCTTGTTACAAAAAGAGCAAATGATCTTCCTGTCGAGATAAACGACAGATTTGCTCGCTTTGAAAAAAATATAAACAGTGCATTTGAAAAAAAGATAAGAAAAACAGATGAAACAAATAAATTGATTTCAGAAATTGAAAAAAAAGCACAGAAAATTGCCAAAGAATTAAAACTTCACCAGGCAACCACTGAAAAAAAAGAGGAAGGAGCGTCTCTAATAAATTCAGATATGCCAAAAGCTGAAAATAAGGATGAAGCTCCATCAAAAGAGGCAACTGAAAAAAAAGCAAGATTCTTAGAAGGGCTGTTTAAGAAAAAAGAGAAAGAAAAGAAATAATTAATTTGTGAACTTTTTTGCTTTTTGAAGTTCATTAGCGTAAATCAATAGGAGTAATAGTCTCTTTTTTGAATTTCTCTTTGGCTTCTGCCAGCCTTTTTCGCTGCTGCATTAGGTGCTCATGGAAAATAATTGGGACATCTTGCTCATCAGCATATATTTTTTCTATTCGCAGTAGCCTGTCCAAAAGCTTTTCAGTTCTGATTGAAAAGAGCTTAACATAGTCTTCTTTTGAGAAATCTCTGTTAAAAGTTTTTCTGAATAATAATTGCAAATCATCGTACTTAGGAATAAATCCAATTGGTGTTTCAATTGCATCATATTCGTTGTGAATTCTTCCTTCCATCCACAAAAGCCACACCTTTTTATCAACTTTTTGATTCAAGAATTTTCCGTTTTCCTTAAGGAAATAATTGGTTGCAAAGATTTTAGGAGTTTCATCAAGTATTTCTCCAAACTTTAAGTGATTATTGATGTAAGTTCCTAGCGGAATAACTAAAAAATCCATATTTGCCATTGGGTCATGAACTCTTACTCCTTCCTGGCCTATTTTTGCTGATGTTGTCTCTGATTCAAGAGCACTACCGATAAATACGCCATGCGACCAGCTAAGTGATTCAATTACAGGCGGACTAGTATCTGAATCCCTTCCACCATAAATAATTCCTGAGACAGGAACTCCTTTCTTATTGTGAAGATTAGGATCTGCATTTTCAAGTTCATTAATCCTAATTGTATATCTTGCATTTTTATGTGCTGGAAGTATCTCTTTTCCATCATGTCCCATCTTTCCCTCACTCCACTCGCCTGAAAAATTTTCTCCATTAGCTGGAAGCTCTTGCCCCATTCCAAGCCAATAAGGGTTTCCATTTTTTACCAGTATATTAGACATGATAAGTTCTCTTTTTGTTGTAAGGGCCTTATGGATGACTGGATCATCAATAGGATTTATATCCTGAATTATTCCAAAAATTCCCTGTTCAACATTTGCAGCATAGCACAGGCCGTCTTCTCCTGCCCGGAGATATGAAATATCATCACCTATAATTGATTGGCCAGGAACCATTGCAGTAGATGTTTTCCCGCATGCGCTTGGGAACGCTCCAGTAAAATAAGTAACTCTTTCTTTTCCAGGAGGATGCACTCCCATCACAAACATGTGCTCGCAAAGCCAGCCTTCCCTATTTGCTTTACTGATCGCAAGCCTTAGCGCAAGCTTTTTTAGCCCTACACTGTTGCCTGCATATTGATTGTTTATTGTAAAAACTCTTTCTTCTTCTAGATCCATATAGATTCTTCTTTTGTCAACATCTATTGAATTATTATTTGAAGTAAGTTTTCCAGCTGAATGGATAAAATGAAAAAATTTATCCGTTCCATTTAAGTTGACAAATTCATCATATCCTTTCCGATAAAGTATAGATTCGCTGTGTGCAACATATGCAGAATCAGTTATCTGCAGTGCAGGAATTGAAAATATTGATTCGTTTGGCCCAAGGCAAAAAAAGCACACGAGCATTTCTTTTCCTTCCATTATTCCATCCAGGAGATTAAGTATTTCATCTAATCCATCATCCCTGTCAATTGTATTAATAGATTTTGAAAGCATCTTTCCCTTTGGAAGGAGAATTTTTGTATTTTGTGCATCCCTGCCCTGATCAAAATAACCATCAAAATGAATCGTGTGGCCAGAAATATTAAGAGGCTTCTCCTCACAATTTTTTAACGAAAGCGTTCTAATGTATTCAAGATCCTCGTCTGATCCGCTAAGCACAGTAATTTTTCTCGGTCTGCATAGCTTTGCATATTTTTCAATTATTGAATCCACATGTGAATTATTTAATTTAGCAAGCTTTTTAGCGCTGTTTTTATCCATTAACTCATTCATCTTTACACCTTATTTATTGTTTTAATACGAGCTGTCCTAACATTTAATGCGAGTACTATTTTTTAAAAAAATCCTCGCACGCATTATAAATGTTATCGAACAATTGTTTCATATCTTTTTGCGCAACGCTTGAAAACGCAATCCTCAGCATATTTTTTATTGATATTACCCCTGTATCATATTTAGAAAGAAGAATGTGCCTTATTTTTTCAGAATCTAATCCTTCTTGTAGTTTTATGCACATAAAATAGCCTGAGTTAAATGGAACTGGAGAAAAGTGCTTCTCATATTTTTTGTCGCGTAATGTTTCTTTTATTTTTTCATACCTTCCTTTAAGGATATCGAATTTCTTCTTTTTTTCAGAAATATATTCAAGTGAATTAATAGATTTTAGCACAAGGCTTTGGGATAAGTGCGGCGCATTTGAAATGCTTCCCCTTACAGCTCCTGCTGTTTTATCTTCAAGAGCTTTGTAGCTTTCTGCATTTAGCCCTTTTGATGCATAAGTAATAAATCCAACCCTTAGTCCCCATGCATAATCTTCTTTTGTTGCGCCGTCTAATTTTACAGCAAGGACATTTTCATGAATATTTGCTAAAAGAGTAAATATTGACTCACTGTAAATTCCATCTTCAAATACAAGGCCAAAATACGCATCGTCGCAGATTACAATTATTTTATTTCCTTTTACAGCAGCTTTCTTAATTATTTCTGCAATCTCTTTTACCTCTGAATTTGTTGGAGTATATCCTGTAGGGTTATTCGGAAAATTAAGAAGGACTATTTTTTTCCCGAAATTTTCATTTAATTTATTGTTCAGTGCCTCAGTGTCAAAGTGCTTTTCTACAAACGTATTAAATGTGTCGAGACTCGCGCCGTACGCATTTTCGAAAATAAGCCTGTAATTTCCCCATAATTTATCTGCAAGAATTATTTTGTCTCCTTGGTTTACAAATAAATAGCCTATCATGGAAAGCCCATGCGTAAGGGCGCAGGTAACAACAGGCTCTGAGACATTTGCCTTGAGGCTTGGGTTTTTTTTGTATATAAGATTCTTCCAAGCAGTTCGAAGTTCTGGCTTGCCATAGCTTCCTGCATAGGAAAAAGCATCTTTTGGGTCTATTCCAATATATTTTGATATTGTTGAAAGCCGCATAGGTGTTCCATCATCTTCAATTGCAGCTCCTATTGTTGCATTAATTTTCTTTCCTTTGGCCTGTGCGCTTTGTGCTAATATTCCTTCCTTTGGAAAATATATTGCTTTTCCTTTTTCAGATAATAAGTCGTATATTATAGGGTTTGCCTTCTCTATAATGCTGTTAAGCTCTTCTGCCTGCATATTTATTGCTGCCATAACAAAGGAGAATGGCAATGCTCTTTTAAATCTATTTGCAAAGCTATTATATTATATATTTTCGAAAAATTTATATATTGTAAAATTTCAATAAATATCAATAAATTATTTTTATTATAATAATATTGATAAAAATTGATAATTTTCACAAAGTGATTTTATGAGAAAGCCAAAACCAAAAAAGACAAGATTATGGCTCTATGTAGATGAGAAAATCCTTTCGTGGGTATATGAAAAAATGGAAAAAAAAGAGTATTCAGATGAGTCGCACTGCTTTGAGCGGCTTGTCATGGAAAAAATGAATTCAGAAGAAGTAAATGGAGCTAAGTAATTTAAAAAAATAAGGTGAAATAAATGGAAAATCAAAAATCAGAGATTCTAAAAAATAATTCTATTACAGACACAGCGCTCGATTACGATGCAGCAACGCATATAGGCTCGTCGCAGGGAGAAGGCTTACCGCAAAATAAAGTCTACACAATGAAATACCTAAAAACAGGAGTTCCTGGTTTTGATGAGCTTATTGATGTTGGTATTCCTCGTGGCTCGCAAGTTCTTATATCAGGCGGGCCTGGGACGTCAAAAACTACTTTTTGCCTGCAGCTTCTTGTACATGGGGCAAAAAACAATGAAAAATGTCTTTTTTTGTCTTTTGAAGAAGATACAGAAAAGCTAATTTATTATATGAGAAAATACGGCTGGGATCCTGATGAGCTTATAAAAAATGGTAATCTATTAATAAAAAAGCTTGACCCATTTAAAATTTCAAGAAGCGTTGAGACTCTTTTGGCACAAGCAAGAGGAGAGCTTTTAATTGAGACAAACCAAGTTAAGGATTTAATACCAGATGATTTTATTCCGGACAGAATTGTTCTTGATTCACTATCTGCTGTTGCGGCAGGATTTTTTGGAAAAGACGAAGGCTATAGGGCTTACATCAGCCAGATATTTGATACCTTTAGAAAAATTGGGGCAACTTCATTTTTAATTTCAGAAATAGAGCACTCGACAACTAAATACAGCCAGTCTGGAGTTGAGGAATTTTTAGCTGATGCGGTTTTTGTCTTTTATAATCTGAGGCAAGGAACACAGAGGATTAACGCAACTGAAATTGTGAAAATAAGAGGGACATCACATAAAAAAAGAATAGTTCCGTTTAAGATTAATTCAGGAAAAGGCGTTGTTGTATATCCTATGGAAGAATTATTTTTTGATGATAAATAATAATTAGCTTGAATATTCGAACTATATTTATGAACCAAAAAAAGAGGTGAAAATTGGCAGAAAAAAAGTTAGCTAAAAAATCAATATTATTTATGCTAGCTTTTGCTCTGCTTATCTTTTTAATTATTTTTTCACTGCCGCAGATTTTTGCGCCAGCAGGAAGAATCTGCAATTCAACATCACCCTGCGCATGCGGCAGCGCCTGCAACTCTGGCAATGAAGTTTCAAATGGATATAATACTATAGACAGCTGTCGGGATGGCCCAAATTATAATTACGAATGGATCCACGATATTAATATAACAAACCAGAACGACTCTGTTTTTAACGGGCACGATACTGTTCAAGCAGATGCTTTCTTAAACTGCGATCTTGACGGCGATTCTGTTTCTTTTGCTTATAATAACGGCAGCGGCTGGAAAAATGTGGGTGATGCAACATGCTCTGTTGACGGATATTCACATAGATACCAAAATATAACTTTAGATAATGTAAGAGGATATCACACAATAAGGGTAATAATTTCGCCTACTGCGTATGGCGGAAGAACTGGGATGACGTGCGGATACACTTATGATACAGGATATTCTGATTCAGATGATGTTAGCCTTTACGTTCTTTTATCAGGTCAGGTAGTGGATTTAGTGATGCCATCAGTAAGAAACTTAAATCCATCAGGCACTGAATTCAATTACCAAAACAATCTTGTAATTAATATTTCAGCAAACGTCTCTGATAATATTAACGTAAGCACAGTTTTCGCAAATGTTTCCTGGTCAACAAAAAATGAGTTAATAAGCCTTGCGCATGTTGGAAATGGGATTTATCTTGGCAATTTTACAAACACAAGTTTTCTTGGCATCTACAATTATACTCTAATTGCAAATGATACTTTAAACAACATAAACCAGACAGTAAAAAATTATTTCATAATCAATATGACTTCAAATATTACAGTTTACTCTCCTGTTTCAAACAGCGTTTACAAATATCAGGAAACTGATTTCTTTTTTGAGATACCTGCTTTATATGGAGCAGATTTTGTGTGGTATTATTTAGAAGGATATTCTACTGAATTTGCAAACGATAATTACAAGCTGTCTTTTGAAGAAAGCGGAAGCGAAGAAGAAGAGATCTCCCAGGCAAGCGTTGATTTAACAAATATCTCGCAGTCGTTTGCTACTGTTTATGGAATGAATATAAACAAAATCTCACTTAAGATTAAAAAAACAGGAAACCCTGAGAACTCAACTGTTGAAATAAAGGATAATTCAGGCTATCCGCTAAATAATGCAATTGCAACTGCAAACATAACTTCAGATGATGTTTCTGAAGGATCTTTTGAATGGGTTAACTTGACATTTAACCAGACTGTTTCTTTAAACGCAGATACAACTTACTGGATATATTTAATTTCAAATGGAACTGAACAAAATTTTTATGAATTTGAGATAAATTCACAAAGCGCATATGCTGGCGGAAACTTAAGCAACAATGCAACAAAAGATATGCTCTTTAGGCTATATGACAATAAAAAATACCTGATAAGAGATATTGATTTGGAAAGGCAGGAATATAATGTCCAATTTTTTGCAAACCATTCTGTTTTTCCGCAGATTGAATCCGAATACATTACTTTTATTGTAGATTATACTCCTCCTGTGATAAGCGATCTAACTTACACACCTTCAGATAGCGATGGGCTTGATCCAGGCACTCCAATAAATGTATCATTGATGGTTTCAGATGAGCTGGCAGGAGCAAATGCTACCCTTCGTTATATGCATGAAGATGATGATGACTGGTCAGTTTTTGAGATGGAAAATAAGACTGGTTATTTTGAAGGGAATTTTACGCCTGATAGGGAAGGCCAATGGTATTTTTCGATTTATGTAATTGACTCTTCATTTAATGATGATTCAATTGAAAACAATGAGCTTGACGTGCGCTATGAATACAACTGGTCAATAACACCAAATGTATTTAATTCAACAGGCGGAATGCTTGGCACAAATATAACAATTGGGACTCTATTGATAAATAATAGCGCGGACTTTACATATGAATTCAATGTATCGCCTCTCCAGGCATCTCCTATAATTTATATCAATGAATCAGTCCAGAGATTAATTACACTAGATCCAGGAGAAACAATTTCATATCAGATAATAGGAACTACAAAAAATTCGCTTTCAACAGATTATATAAATATATTAGTTGATGCGCAAAACGACACAGCATCACCGCAATCTTATTACAGTAATATTACATTGATATCTGTTTTAAGCGGCCCATTTTTGCATGTTGATATTGTAGACTATTCATCAACTGTTGTCCAGGGAAGCCATGTAAATACAATCAAGGCAAGAATAACAAATGTTGGAAACGAGACAGCTTTTAATGTCAGTGCAAACTGGACTCTTCCAGAAGGATGGACAAGCAGGGAAGCAACAAACCTTACTTATGATAATATATCTTCTGGCGGTTATGACTCAAAAGAATATACAATTAGCGCTGATGTTTCATCGAGTGCGCCATTAGGTGCAGCCCTGATTGAAATTATTGTAAACTGCAGTGAAGGAAGCAGTGATTCTGACACAAGAACTGTTACTGTTACATCAGCTAGCCAGGATGATAATAACCAAAATAATAACAATAATAATGATAACAATGGAGGCGGTGGCGGTGGCTCAACAGGCGGCGGCTCAACAGGCGGTGGCTCAACTGTTTATGTGCGTGACCCAAAGCTTGAAATAAATATATCTGATTTTGAAATTATCCGCGGCCAAAAAAAAGAATTTGCTTTTAGCATCATGAATAATGTATCTGATATAATATTTGGTTCTATAAATTTTAGCATTGAAGGCCTTTATAAAAATTATTATAATATCACACCAAATGAAATATTGAACTTTAGCTATGAGGAAAAAGAAGAGATAAAAATCATCATAATTGCGCCAATCTATATGCAGGCAGGCAAGCATGATTTTGTCTTAAAAGCAATAACAGACCAAGGTGTTTTTTCAGATGAATTCAGTTTGATTGTTTTTGATTCTGCTATTAGTAATATCTCATGTCTTGATGAATCTTTAAGATTAGTAGATGAACTTGAAATTGCTGGTTTTAATGTAAACAAGCTTAAGGAAGATTATGAAAAAGCAAGTTATCTTAATAACTTAAAAAATTACAAAGAGCTATTATCTGCTTGCGATATGATAAAACTTTCTGCTGCTAATGCAATAAAAACAAAAGAAGGCTTACAAAAAATAGAAGATGAAATAATCAGTCTTAAAGCGCAAGGTTACAACATAAATGCTGCGAATTCTTCGTTAAGTGAATCTTTGCTTCTTCTTAACAGCGGCGAATTTGACAAGGCATATGTGGCGCTGAAAGATTCAATATTTCTTTTAGACATAACAAAAAAAACAGGAAAGCCGCTGCCAATTGCAGTAGGAGATTTTATAAAAAAAAATCTGGTTGCAATTTTACTTGGCTTAATTGCTATAGCTATATTCATAACGCTTAGCGTAAAGCATATTGCGCTTGTTACAATGAAAAGAAAGCTTAGATTATTAAAAAGTGAAGAAAAAGAGATAATGAAGCTTTTTTGCAATATTCAAAAAGAACATTTTGAAGATAAGATTATGGGAACCAGACTTTATTTAAAATACATGGATGAATACAGGGCCAGGCTTGCAAAAATAAAAGAAGAAACTATAAGGCTTGAGTTAAATATATTGAACAATGGCTCATCACGACATGGCTTAAATGAGCATAGAAAAAGAATTGAGCGGCTTGTTATTGATATCCAGGATTCCTACTATAATAAAAAGGTGCTTGATAAATCATCATATGAAAAAATGCTATATATCTATCAGCAGCAGCTTGCGTCGCTTGATGAAAAAATATTGCTTACCAAAAAAAACAAGAGCCACAAAAATGAAGAGAAAAAAGAGCAATTAACAGAAGCTACATTTTTGAATAGTAGATATGATAAAAATCTAGATTTGCATAGTACTCAAGAAGAAAATAAGCAACAAGAAGCTGAAAAAAGTGAGTATGAAGTTGATTATGATGAAGAGCATATTGTATCCGAATCTTCTGGCAAACAAGGTACAAATGATGATTTGTTAGTTCAAGAAGAGAACTTAACTTCGGAAGATAATTTGCTTGCAAGTAAAAAACACACAGCAGTGCTAAACTATCTCTTACATAGAGATGATTCAGATAGCACTCTTAATGAAGAAAATAATTATAGGCAAAAAGAGCCGGAAAAAAATATCTCTGCTGAAAAATATTTTATTCTTTCAGACGGAAGAAAAATTGATTCAATAGATAATTTGCATACTATTCTTCTGGAAATTACAGATGAAACATTTGCTTATCATGTTTCACAAAGCCGAAATGATTTTTCAGATTGGATTACAAATGTATTTAATAATAAAGAACTTGGAGAAAAAATACAGGCTGCAAAAACAAGGAAGGAAATAATAACAGTGCTTGATAATTTTTTAAGTGAAAATGAAAAAGACTAAAGGATTTGCAAAAATGAATATTCATTCTTTAATTTTATGTGTTTTATTAGTTTTACTGTTAGCTGTGCAGCCAGCATTTGGAGAAAATGTAAATATTACTTATTCAAAAATTGTTGGATTTGCAGAAGATTTAAACATGCGCAATATGGATGCAGAGCGTATTTTAGAATTGCATATTGAGGCAAAAGAGGCGCTGCAGAAAAACGATTATATCCTGTATGAAAAAAAAGTTAATCAGGCATACGATGCATATCTTTTTGCTATAAGCCTTTATGAATCACAGCAGGTACTTGATAAAAATATTGTATCGCTTGGATCTCTTAATTATTCTCAAAAAGAGATAAAGAAAAAAGCATATGAAATATCATATGAACTATCTGTTGGAAATTATGAGCAGGCAAAAATATACTTAGATTATGCAAACTCAGAAATTAACAATATCTCAAAAGATGTGAAAAAAACCATTAATACAAGGCTTTCTGCACTAAATGCTACTCTATTGCAAAATGGCATTAAACTAAGGCTGATAGAATCTTATTATAACAGTGTAAATTCAGCACAAGAAGCAAGTGATATTTCAAAGCTTGCCGAGATATTGCAGAATACTATTGAGCTTGAAAAATCTATTGGATATCTTGTTTTACTAAAGCAGTTTGAAATCAATGCCAAAGAAAATAATGTACCTACTATTATCTTCAAAGACATCAGCGATGAAGCAAATAACCTGATTGAAAAATCAAGATTTGAATCTGTAAAAGAATTGTATTTGTTGGGAAGAGAAAAATACAACAAGGCAATAGGTGCATATGCAGCAATTAGTGATGCACAAACAAAAATCGCAAAGCTTAATAGCACAGTTACAGATGCCGCAGAAAGCGAAATAGCTGCTGCATCTTTTGCGTTAGAAAAAGCAAAGAAGCAATTCAATGAAAGCGATTTTGAAAGTTCTTTATTGAACGCAAAAGATGCTATTGCCAAAGCAGAAGGAATTGAAAACAAAAATAAGGTTCTGAGTGCAATTACACTCTCAAGATTAAATGTAGATTTTATTGGGTTTATAAAAAAGAACTGGATATATTTATTTGCATTATTTGTTGCTATTATAATATTTTGGGTATATATATACAAAAAAATACAAATACTTGTGTATCAATATAAATTAAAAAAAGCAATAGAGCAAAAAAATAATCTCATTAGTTGCATCAAAAAACTTCAAGACGATTATTATAATAAAAAGTCAATGCCAAGGCCAATATATGATGCAAGGCTTGATGCATATCAGGAAGGACTGATACGCCTGACACGCGAAATTCCATTGCTTAAAAATGCTATTGCAAAGGAGAAAAAGAGGTGAGATTATGAAAAATAAAAGTGATTTTGTATTTGAAAACTTAGAGGATTTGAAAGCGTATAAAGTTGGAGGAGTAGCAGGTTACTTCTATCTTGAGATGTTTAATAATAGCGGCATAAAATATGATTATTCAGATAATGAAGCTGATTCGCTTCAAAAACTTGTAGCAGGGAGAATTGACCTTCTGCCTTTCACAACATCAAATGGATGGGATCTAATTCGCAGCAAATATCCAGATGAGGCCAGCAATTTTGGCACATTAGACAAGCCGCTTGACTCAAATAGCATTGGATTGATAATTTCGAAAAATTACCAAAGCTCAAATGAGTTGTTAAGCCAGTTTAACTCAGCCGTTAGGAAAATTGTTGAAAATGGAAAATATCAGGCAATACTTACAGCACACGGACAGCAAGAAGGAAGTATAATTGAGTGAATTTGTTAGAAACTAGTTAAAAATGAAAAGCCACATTCTTTACAAAGTAATTGCTATATTGGTAATTTCTGTAATTGCTATGATGGTAATTGAAGGTGTTTTCTCATATTTGTCAGAAAAAAATAAAGCGATAGCTGGCATGAATAAGAATGCAGACCTGTCAGTTGAGCGCCTTTCCAACAGCCTTATTTATCCTTTATGGAATATCAATTATCCAGAGATTGAAAAAAGCATGATTTTTGAGATGATTAGCCCTGATGTTAAGGCGATTTTGCTGTTTAATTACAATGGCAAATTTCTCATTGGCAAATCAAAAGACAGTAATCAGGAAATCAAAAAAATTGAGTTAGATGCCAAAACTCAGGATGAACTTGATAAAAGCTTTTTAACTCGAACAAAATCAATTACCAAAGAAAATGAGCTCAAAGAAAATGAGGTTATAGGTTCAGTAACAATATACTATACGGATTTTTTCATGAATAAATATCTTAAAACTGAAATATTAAAGATACTCGTTCAAATCATAGTGGTTTCCACAGCAATTATTTTTATTTTATTTATTAGTTTAAGGCAAATGATTCTTTTGCCGCTCTTAAATCTGGAAAAAATAGTGAAACAGTTTAGAAATAATGATTTTTCTGCACGAGTTCAGAATATTTCAGATGATGAAATAGGAGAACTTTATTTCTCTTTCAATAAGATGCTTGACCAATTGATTTCATCAAAAAAAGTTATAGAAAATCATAATAGAGAATTAGAAAATAAGATTGCTAATAGGACTAATGAATTGGATAATAGGGTTAAAGAGCTTGAAAATACCAAAAAGGCAACCTTGAATATTCTTGAAGATATAGATAACACAAATAAGGAGCTGATATCCGCAAAAGAAGAGCTTGGCAATAAAGTAAAGGAGCTTGAAGTAATGGACAGGAAAAAAGATGAGTTCTTGTCTGTAACAGCCCACGAATTAAAAACTCCGCTTACAAGCATCAAGGGCTTTGCAGATCTTCTTAATAACGAAAAAATAATGGAAAACAAGGAATTAAGGAAAAAATATTTTGGCATAATTATTGAGGATACAATAAGGCTTGAGCGCCTGATAACTGACATTCTTGATCTTTCGAGGTTGGATGTTGGTACCATGAAATTTAATTTTGAGAAGACAACTGTAGATGAATTATTTACTGAATTAATCAACCTATCAACTGTATCAATTAAGAAAAAAGGGTTAATTCCCATATTTAAGGCACAAAAAGGAATTCCTTGTTTTTACGCTGATAAATCCAGGCTTATTCAGGTTTTATCAAATCTTATTAATAATGCAATAAAATACACTGAAAAAGGATATATTAAAATTGAAGCAAAATTAACCGACAAGAAAAATATAGAATTTTCTGTGACTGATACAGGTATTGGAATAGTAAAAGACGAATTTTCGCATCTTTTTGAGCGCTTTTACCAGATTGACTCATCATACACAAGAAAAGTTGGTGGCTCAGGGCTAGGCCTTGCGATTAGCAAAGGAATAATTCAGGCTTTAGGGGGAAAAATTTGGTTGGAAAGCAAACCAGGCAAAGGCTCAAAATTCATTTTTGTCCTTCCAATAATGGAAAAAGAGGGTGTAGAAAAAGTTGATATGCTAAAAGATAAAAATGAAAACATTGCAAAAGATAATACAAATTAGATAAATTTAAGAACAAGATTAAATACTATTTTTATAGATGATTAAAATGGCAAAACAAAAAATACTTGTTGTTGACGATGAACCACATATGATTGAATTAGAACGTGCAATTCTTGAAAGCGAAGGCTTTGAAGTAATGGCTGCATCAGGTGGAGCAGAGGCTCTTGAAATGCTAAAAACAGTTAAACCTGCTCTTGTTCTCCTTGACATGATGATGCCTGTCATGTCAGGCAGAGAAGTGTGCGAAAAAATAAGAACAAATCCGAAGACAAAGGATTTAAAGGTGATTTTTGTTACAGTTGCAAGATTTTCAGAAATTGGCAAAAAAATCCTTGCTGATATGAAAGTTTCAGACTATGTTACAAAGCCTTTTGACAATGCCGATTTTGTTAGAAGGGTAAAGAAAGCGCTGGCCTAAATTTTTCTTTTTCAAAATTAGCTTATCTGATACGCTGCTAGATGAATAAATGTCAATTTTATATCCGAAAATATTATATACAGGTTCTTCGTATTTAGTTTTAAAAAAGAGGGGAAATGCAAAGCATAATTAGAGTACTAGAATTAGCATACGAAGATAATAAAGATTATGTTCTTCTGGTAGATGATGACCTTAAAATAATCTGGGCAAATAATGCTTTTTTTCATGATACTCCTAATAAAAAAAATAAAGTTCTTGGAAAATCATGTCATGAAGCTTTTAAGAATTCACAATTTCACTGTGATGAGTTTCTGGTAACTGAGGCGTTAAATACAGGAAAACAATCATTTCATAGGCATAAAAATGAGATCCACAGCGCAACTCCATTTGAGAATGCAGGAAGGGAATATGTACTTTATAAAATAAGCGATGGAAAGGCGATTCTGGGAGCAGATGCGGACTTATCTGAAACAAAAATCACCAGCAAAGCGCCTGAAAAAAGCGATGAAAAATACAAGCTTCTTTTCAATAACATCTCAAACTGTGTTGCAATTTATGAAGCAGCAAGCGATGGCAAGGACTTTATATTTGTTGATGTAAATAAAGCAGCAGAAATATCATTAAGAACTAAGTCTAAAGACATGATTGGAAGGCGTGTCACGCAGGTTTTTCCAGGAATTATCAAGATGGGCCTTCTTAAGATCTTTTCAAGAGTTTATAAAACTGGAAAACCTGAATTATTTTCACAAACCGAATACAAAGATAAAAAACTTTTTATGTGGGTTGAAAATTATATATTTAAGCTGCCTTCAGGGCTTATTGTCGCGATCTTTAACGACTATACAGAAAAGCACAAGATAGAGGAAGAACTTAAAAAGTCAAGGAACTATTACATGTCTCTTTTTGAAAACCTGCCAAACCCTATATGGATGTCTGGAAATGATGCAAAGTGCAATTATTTTAACAAGGCATGGCTTGATTTTACTGGGCAAGCCTTAGAGCATGAGATGGGTGACGGCTGGACAGAAGGAGTTCATCCTGATGATTTGGCAAGATGCATTAAAATATACATGGGGTCGTTTAAAGAAAGAAAGCCTTTTGTAATGGAATACAGGCTAAAGCATAATGACGGGGCATTTCACTGGATTATTGATTATGGAACACCATTGTTTGACATGGAGGGCAAGTTTAGTGGATACATTGGCTCTTGCTATGATATTAATGAGAGAAAAATTGCAGAAGAGAGAATGGAGCAGGCAAACTTAATTATCCAAAATAGCTCAAATATTATATTCATCTGGTCTGCAAAAAAAGGATGGCCTGTATTATTTGTTTCAGATAATTTCAGTAAATGGGGCTATGCGGCAAGTGATTTCAATTCTGGGAAGTTTTGCTATGCAGATATTGTCTATAAAGAGGATTTGCCGCAGCTTGTTGAAAAAGTAAAAAACATTGAAGCGATTAATTATGACGAAATAAAAATCCAATATCGTATTAGGAAAAAAGATGGCTCTATTATCTGGGTTGATCAATGGTCTTGCCTTATCCGTGATGAAAAAGGCAATCCTTTGAAATATGAAGGAATTGTCAAAGATATAACTGCCCAAAAAGAGGCGGAAGAAATTGAACAAAAAAAATATGGAACTATCGAAAAATTTAACAATTGCCTAAAAGAGATTGCAAAAAACGCTTCACTAAAGACAGGAAAGCTTGAATCTTTTTCAAAGAAATTATGCGAAAAAGTGGCAAAGATTATATGCACAAGGTATGTCAGCATATGGTTTTTTGATTCAGATAATAAAAATTTAGTATCACTTAGTTCATATGATTCAAAGAAAGGCAAACACACATCAATTGAAATCCTGGCTGTCAAAGATTGCTCTGCATATTTTAAGGCACTTAATGAACAAAGAGTAATTGCTGCAAACGATGCCATTAACGATTTTCGGACAAAAGAGTTCAAAGAATATTATTTTAAAAAACATAAAATTGTTTCTATGCTCGATTCGCCAATAAGAATAGGACATGATCTTGTTGGCATATTAAGTTTTGAGCATTCCGGTAAAATAAGAAGCTGGTCAAATGAAGAGCAGAATTTTGCCGTGTCTCTTGCAGAATTTATATCTCTAACATATTCTTCATTCAAGCTTAAAAAAAGCGAAGAAGAGGCAAGAGCTGAAAAACAATTTATTGAAAAAATTATTGAAAATGCGCCAAGTATTATTATCGGGCTTGATGAGAATAATAGAATTATTCTGTTTAATGCTTATGCTGAGAATATTACTAAGTACAAAAAAGAAGAAGTGTTGAATAAAAAATGGGTTGAGATTTTTGGCTGTAAAGACACAGGAAGTAAAGATATCTTCGATATGCTCAAAAAAGGAGAAAGTAATATTACTTATGAGGAAGAGATAATATCAAAAGAAGGAAACAAGCTGATGATTTTTTGGTCAAGCAGTTCTTTCAATGATAAAAAATCTGAACTGAAATTCATGTTCATCGGCCAGGATATAACAGAAAAATCATGGCTTGAGCAAAAGGCAAATGCCCTTAATATTGAGCTAACGAAGAAGATTGAGGACCTTGAACGGTTCCAGAACTTGACTGTTGGGCGCGAACTTAAGATGCTTGAGCTTAAAAAAAGAATTAAGGAATTAGAAGAACAAATATCTTCACTTAAATAAATTACAATTCATAAAGCCTATCTGTAAACATCAGCAAATCTTTAAACAGCATCTCTTTTTCAGCGAATGATTCTTCGGCGCTGCATTCCCTGCTTGCAAACACTACCTTTTCATTGCTTCCTGCAGATTTGGAGAATCTGTCAATAAAAAGGACAATCTCATGCGGCCTGTTGTATTTTAGAAGAGCGCAAAGTGTATCTACAACAAATGCATCACAACTTTTAGCAGCTTCTGATATTTTACTTTCCAGTTCAGTTAAGTTATATGGTGCTGACACAAAAATACAATCATCAGTATCTTCCTTTTTTTGATAATGGCTGCTTAATACATCAATATACTTCAAGTCTTTTATTTTCAAATTAGCAGCATCTATTTTGGCTTCATCATAAGTCTTGTTTATACAGACTAGACAAGTTCTTTTTTTATTCTTATAGTTTTCAATCAGTGTTTTATTTATATTGGAATCAAGTAAATTTATTGGACTCACAACAAGGGAAAGTATGTTAATGTTTTGATTTTTATTTTCAGTCATTGATTGAGTAAGTATAGTTCTACTATTTATTCTTTTATCACTTCTATTTAATAACAAATACAATTTTTATGAAATTTATCCCAAAATCTATAAATTTATCCTAAAATAGAAAAATTTATCCCAAAATCTATAAATTTATCCTATTATTGTCATTAAGTATTTAAAGAATACTTTTTAATATACTACTTGTGGTCATTGCTGATATTTTTCGTGCAACAAGAATTGAGCGTGCATGTTTTGGCCTTGCGGCTGCTTTTGTTCCAATATCTCGCTTTCCAATAAGTACTTTTTATGCTATTAGCTTTGAATTTACTTTGTTTTGCGTTGCAGCAACATTGCTATATTGTGCACTTGGAATAATGAATGCATGGCTTGATAATGATTTTTCTCTACCACTTTTATGGAAGAAAGTGGTTTTCATAATGTTTATTGCAACAATTATTGTAAGCCTCTTTAGCATCAAGGTCTTCTTTGCAGTTCTTGCCTATATTTTTCTTGGGATAATATATAACACAGTAGCCAGAAAAATTTTTATGATGGACGGAATTTTGCTCAGCATTGCGCATTATTTTCTACCTGTATTTTTTACTTCTTATTTATTGAATGCAGATATTGTAAATTCACTTTATTTATCCTTTTATTTTTTTGCGTTTTCTTTTTTTTTCATGCCGCTAAAAAATATAAGAGGAGCAAAAGAAGACAGGAAGAGAGGCTACAAAACAATTCCTGCAATGCATGTAGCTGGAGGCATAATAACACTGATGCTTATGGACATTTCTTTTTTTGTCATGCTTATTGGCTTTTTTGCATTCAGGTTAAGCTTAATCTATTTAGTATGCCTTTTTCTGATGCTTGTTTTAGGAAGCATTTTAAAATTTCTCCACAGCAGCGGTAATGAAGAGCTATTTGGCCATGTTTTCAGACTTGGCTTAATTTTTTTTCCGCTGTCATTTATCCTATCGAGCAGCCCGCCACTTTATGTCGTATTGTTTCCATTTGCATTATTTATTGTTTTAATCTATAAAATATACTCCTTTATCAAAAAATCAGGCATGTTAACATACAAATGCTTTATCTTCAATTTAAATAATTTTATTATATGGCATAAAAGAGTATTTTTTTCATCTTTTGCCAGAACAAATGATGAAAAAAGCTATGGTTTGCTTACAATAAGCAGATGACATAAAATAACAATAGTGCAAAATTTAGATTTTAAAAAAGAGGTCGAATCAAATAACAAAAATCCTTATTATTGGAGGAGGAATTGCAGGAAGCGCAATTTGCTACAATTTAAGCAGGTATTGCCCTGAAGCTGAAGTATATGTTGTTGAGCGAAATAATAGCGGTTCCGTCAGCAGCGATTATGGCTGTAGGCTCACATTCAGGCGAATTATTGAAGAATATAATCTTCCATACAAAAAAATATTCACAACTCTTAAATTCTGCAACAGTAAGGAAGTAATATTTAATTTTAAAGAAAAAGAACTATACTGTGTTGATTACAGCACCATCTGCAATTATCTTTTTGAAAAATCAGGAGCAAAAAAAATAAATGATAATGCAAAAGCTATCAACATAAAAAAAAACTTCCTGTTGTGCGAAAAAGGAAAATATGATTATGATTATCTGATTGATTGCTCAGGAAACTCGTTTTTTATAAGAAAGCTCCTTAAGTTGAATTTGCCATCCAAGCTCTGGATTGGAAAGACACGCCTTTTATTGCTTAACAAAAAGCCAAACTTTCAGAATGAGGCATACTACTGCCTGAATGATGATGGGACATTTGAGGATTTTTATCCTTTTGAGAATTATGCAGCGAACGGTGTCTGGAGATACACAGATTCATCTGACTTAAATCATAAAACTCCTCTAAAAAACAGCCATTTTAGTGATATAATTGCCGAATCAAAAGTCTTTCTTGAAAAAAGAGTAATGGTTCCGGCAAACCCCGTCTTTCCGCTGCATTACAAAAATATCGGTTTTCTTGGAGATTCTTTTGGCAATGCAACAACAATTGCAAGCGAAGGAATAAGGCCAATTCTTGATACATCAAAGCTTTTATGCCAGGCAATAAGAAAAAATAACCTATCACTTTACGATTCTTCTTGGAAAAAAGTATACCTTAACACATACTTAAAGCACCTTGCCAGTAAAAACCTTGGTAAAAATAGGCACAAAGACAGAATGAGAACAATTCTTTCCCTAAAAGAGCATCCTGATGCGTTTTATAATATCCTGGATTCAAACCCTAATTACAAGTTTCCAAAAGAAGCTGTTAATAAAGTTCCATTTGATATTAAGCTTAAGCAATTAATCCATTACAATAAATACAAGCTATATTACTTTTTTCAGCAGCAATATGCATCTATTTCCTACCTGCTCAATTTTTTCAATAGCAAGGTTTGAGCTAAGTGCATTTTCCGCCATGCCGGTTATGCCTGATGTGATGCATGAGTCTTCAAACTGCGAATATGGAAATTTTTCAATGATAATTTTGATTTTTTCTTCCTGCCATGAAAATTTAGGGATTCCCCAGCCAAAACCTGATGTAATCTTTTTTATCGCATTTATTCTTTCTTTTTTTGTTTTTATTGATGACAAAAAAGGCTTTGTAATTTCCCTGTGGGAATTCTGTATGCATTTTCTTGAAAAATCAAGAAGCCCATATTCATTCATATGATAAAAAATTAAGTTTGCAGCGCCGATTTCATTGATAGTTACATGCTCTTTTCCAAAATACATCAGGCTGTTTTTTTTTGTTTCAAGAATATTTGCAGTTATAAGGTCTTTTAGTGCAGCATACTCGTTTTTGTTAAATTCTATCGGACTCTCCTGTATGAAATTATGCCTGTAATAATTATCATCAGGAGCAATTTTTTTAAAGTCAGGAATGTACTTTGCCTTTAGTTTTTTTCCAGCTACAATGCAACAATCCTTTCCTGAAAAAGAGCATGAAATTTTTTCTGCCTCAATATTTTCTCCGGACAATATTGATACAATTCCGGAAATTACGCCTGCACTAAAGCCCTGCTCATTTGTTTTTGTGCAGAAAATATTATCTTTGCCGCTGAAAAAAAACTCTTTTTTAGTTTTATTGTATCCTACTTTTTCGTTTATCCTAAATCCAAAAAAACTGAGCATAAAAAGGATAATCTTTAATTTAGGAAGTAGAATTGCTTCATTTGACTTGTCCATGTGTGCAAGTAACAATAGTCTGGTTCCTGTGTCTTTGCCAATCCTATAAAAAATTTCTTGCGCCTTCTTTTTCCCTTCCTTTTTTATGATGCCTGATTGCAGATCGCAAAAAGCTTTTTCAAAAAGATATATTGACCTTTTTTTACGAAATGACTTTCCATACCAGTCAGAGCCGCGTGACATAACAATCCCTGGTTCGTTTATAGAAATAATCTGTGGAAAGTATACTTTATCAAAAATTAATGCAGCCATACTCTTTTTTTTCTTTCTTAAGTTGCAGACCTGTTTTACTTATTGACTTTTATTCCACTGTTGCTTATAACGAAGGGAAGTGCAGAATCATGCTGGCATGTCCATCTCATTTTCGGAATAAATATCCTTCGCTCAATATTGCCAAATGAAAGGTACTCAAGGCTGATTTCTCCATCTATAAAAAACGATACTAAGCCTGTAAAGTCATTTAGCAATTTTGGATCCTTTTCAAGGACAAGAAGTGTTGTAAGCCCCTCTCTTCTAAACAAGGAAAATGATTCAACAATGAGCCTTCTTAGATTTACTTTGCTTGCTATACTTTCTCCTTTTCCTGTGCCATAATGGAAATTGAAAAAGCCGTTGTAGCTGTCAATAACAAGCCTTGTGATCTTCTTATCCTCTCTTATTTTTGTAAATAGATCATTGTAGATGTTTTCAAATTCATCATAAGGTATGCACATAATCTTTAATTTTCCATTTTTTTCGTGTTCTAAAAGATTGCTGCCAAAATTAGCGCTTGAAAAGATTCTGTCAATGTTTTTTCTTGGCTCTTCAAGATTAATATATATCCCTTTTTCGTAGTTTTTTGCTCCTTCAAGAAGGAAGTGTAGTGATAGCAGTGATTTACCAATTCCTGCTGGACCAGATAATCCGATAACACTCCCTGAAGGCAAGCCTCCTTCAAGCATCCAATCCAGGCCGATAATTCCGGTTTTAATCCTTTCAATTGAGGTTTTTTTTGCCATTATTATTCACCATTAGACTACAATTTTATCTTGTCAACGACAAAAACATAAATATCTTTATGCTTGCTCTCTATTCTTTGGCAGCGGACATCGCTTTTAGAGTTAACTCCTTTTTCGCGAAACTTTTTTGGTATAAGAAAATAAATTGTAGAATCATTTTTTCCCCTCATTGAGATCCTTGATTCATTAAGGCAGGCGCCTTCGGCAAAAATATGTATATTTTCCATGAATCCCTTTAGAGCAAGCGATTCTTCTTTCCCAAGAGAAATATTGTGAGTGACACTTCCGTCCTCTTCAAGCTTTGCATTAAGGATAGTTCCCATTCATCTGCTCCTCTTTTAATATATTGGCTAAAACCATAATCCTATCAACCCCTGAATTTGCTAAACGAGAACCCTATATAAATTTTTCTTTTGAGAAAAACAAAATAGTTTCATGCATTATATTTGTAACAATAAAGTTTCAATCCATTGCAACAACGCTGTCTACAAACATATTTAAGTCTTTTACTAATTCTTCGCTATCCTCTTTTAATGCGACAAAAACAGATTTTTTTCCAAGCACCCGTATCTTGGTGATAAGGTTATGCGTAAACTTAATGACTGAATTTATATCCTGATAAACAATAAGCGTTGAAATTGTGTCAAAAATAGCGTTATCGCATCCCTTGTCAGACAAACCTTCTGAAAATGCAAGGCTGATATCTGTCAATGCAGTAGGTGATGAAATATATGTGCAGTTATTAGTATTAGTGGTAGACTGGACAGTATTAGTGATTGCATCAACAAAATAAAATTTGGAAGCTTCAATATTTCTCGACTTAAGCGCATTTACAATAGTGTTACTCGGTTTATTTAGAGTAACATAACAGACTTTATTTGATATGCTGCTTACAAGAGATAGAAGTTCCTGGGAATTTTTTATATAATTTCCCTTGCTCATTACAACTAGAGTTACTTCACTATTAAGTAAATCCTCTTTTATTCCCATTATTTTTGGTAAATATAAACTCCTTTTTAACTCTTTTGTATAAATTACGGCAAATAAAAAGCTTTATATATCATATAAATTATTATTTTGCTTGGGGGTTGATGCTAGTCAATTATCATTGTTATTTGCATAATTAAGCACTGTTGGTGACTTATTGATCGTCTACTGCGCTTATCTTGAAACAGACAAATAGCTTTATTTTTGATTTTGCACCTTATGTTGCCATTCCTGCATGATAGAGCAAGATTCTTTTTGGTTTTAGAAATATTTATAAATTATACTCTTTTTGATATATTATTATATCTTAAAAGATATAACTGATTGAAAAAATAAAATTATAATAAAAACTTTTATATAGTATAATTATAACTAAGAAAAGATATAACATTATACTATAAAAGATATAATACTCATCAGAGGGAAAACAATTAAAGAGGGAAAGAGGGGGCTGGAATCTGAGATAGTTTCGCTTTTCAATAGAGATATAACTCTTTTAGCGAGCATCAATCAGCTTTCCAAAAAATTAAACAAGGCATACCCTTACATAAACAAAAAGGTAAGCGAGCTTATCCAGCAGGACGTATTTAAGAAAATTGATGTAGGAAGGTCTTATCTTTGCTCTGTAAACCTAAAAAATGAGCGCGCAGTTTTTCTTCTATCAATAAATGAGATTGACAAAAAAGAGGCGTTCATAAAAAAGAACAAGGATATCAGGCTTGATGACATCCATTCATTAAAATCAAAATTCAAAGTCCATACTATCCTTTATTCATCAGGCAGCCTGATATTTGTCCTTGATTACATAAATGACAAAGATGCGATATTAAACCAGTATCCATCACTTAAAAAAATAAGCACCCTTTTTTTTGATAAGCAAAGTTTCCAGGAATATATCTTGTCAGATAGGGAAGTCATCGATAATCACATCCTTATCTACTCGTTTGAAAAATTCTTTGAACTGCTTTCTGAAATTGATGACCGGCTTATGCTTAAACATTCTTCAATATTTGGCAAAAACAGAGGCGGCCTGCAATGAAAAAAAAGCTTAGCCTGATTTTGTGTGTAGTTGTATTTTCAGCGATTGCTTCTATTAGTTATGCAAATGCTGGTTATGTCTCTAAATATATTGCGCTTGAAAAAGAAACATATGCAGCAAAAGAAAGGATAAATATCATCATTGATGCGCAGTCGCTTCCACAACTTAGCCTAAGGATATTAAGCGCTGAAAAAGAATATAGCTATTCTGGCCCTAAAAATACAGTATTTTTCTTGACGCAGTCAAATGGCCTGCATACAGTTGAGCTTTACAGCCAGAATATTTTAATCGATTCAGTTTCTTTTAATGTAAGCGATACCTTGCCAATAGTTTCACAACCTGAAATTAAAGAAGATGTATTACAAAAAAATTTTTCATTAATAAAAAACGATTCGGAAACAATTAATCAGCCTGTCCCTGCTCAGCATTCTAAAAGCCATTACCTTACTCTTGACAGAAAAGTCTATTATGAAAAAACCCCCGTAAGCATTAACCTATCAGCAGACCGATTCAAAAATGAGTCTGTTCTTGTAATAAAATATGCTGATAAGGAATATAAATTCATGAGTGAACTGACTGACACCATTAATTACATTCCATACACTCCTGGTAATTATTCGATCATACTAAAAGACCTAGTAAATAATATTATTGAATCAGTTGACTTTGAGGTATTAAAAAATGGAGCAGAAATTCCGCAAACTGATATCCATTTAAATATAACTGAGCAAAACAATCCAGGATTAAGCCAAGCTTTGCCTTCTATAAATAGTTCAATTCTAAATAGTTCTGTTCTAAATAATTCTAATGTCTCTTTTGGTAGTTTATTAAATGATACAATAAGCATATTTGAAAATAATATATCCGAATTTCAAAATATCACGAATAGCACTGATAATTATCATTTGATGCCATTAGATAATCTAACTAATCTAGTTGCAAAACCAAGGCAATTTATTAAAAACAGCAAAGGAGTATTAATGGATGCAACGTTTAATTTGACACAGGAAGCAGTAATTTTAGAAGCTTTTAATGGTTCTTTTGAAAATATTTCTTCTATTAAAAAATATAGTGCAACATTCAAGCCAAGATCAAAAAAAGATTTTGAACTAAAATTCAATGAATTTGCATTCAATGATACAACTGAAATCAAATTTGAAGAGATTGATGTTTCCCAAGTAATTAGGCATAAAGAGCTTGCTGGGCTTGATGTTAAAGATGCATTTGCAATAGACCCAACGCAGCTTGATTTTGCAAGCGCGCAGATAACAACGATTGCAAAAGGAACATCCCTTTACAAGTGCAAAGAATATGATTTTACAAGCCAGATCTGCAATGGTTCCTGGATTAAAATAATGGATTTGATTCCAGGGCAGGAGTATTCTGTTGAGATATCACATGATGACCCTGCTTTTGCAGAAGTTGGCGTTGCCTCAATTAATTCACTCAAATCAATATACTATCCCGGGGAAACAGCAGAGCTTCTAATAGTTGTGCTTGACAGGTATGGATACTTGGCAGGAAACGCAAATGTTAGTGTAATTATTACAAGCCCAGCAAACTACAGCTATTTTTTATCAACAGATATAGGTTCGATTACAACTTTTGAAAGAGGGATTTACAGCGCCAATTTTACAGGCACGATGGATGAAGGGTATTATACAATGCTTGTTTTTGCGTCAGGAATTAATGTAAACCAGACAATGAGCTCATATTTTATCGTAAAGAATTATTATGAATTTGATATAATAAGAAATGCTCCAGTTACAATTGACCCATGGAAAAATTATTTTAATGTAAGTATTGAAATTATCTCAAACAATTATACTGGTACATTTAATTTTACAGAAAAAATTCCACTAAATTTCTCAATTATTGAAGCGCCTGGCGCAATATTAACTCAAGATGATGCCTTTAGGTATCTGACATGGCGTGATGTGTATAATAGCACCAATTTTACATATTCTGCAAATGCGCCATTGATAACACCTGACCTTTATTCTATTGGTCCAGCGCAGATTTATTTTGATAGCCAGATATTTGAAGAGGGGAGGCCTTGGTTTATTGCAGTAGATCCGCAGTTTGCTGCGTCAGCTAAATATGAAATATCACTAGCTTCCCTTGATAACCAGACATTTGTAATCTCTTATATTGATGCAACATCATATGCAGCATGCTTTCAAGTGCTTGCAACAAATGGGACAGCTCTAGTTGGTGAGACTTGCCCAAACGCAAATGTAGATGTTGATGGAAGAATTGATATTGCAGCAATTAATAGGACGCACTTTGCGATAAATATCTATGATGGGACAGCTGCTGATAATAATGATGAGTACTATATATATAATAGGAATGGAAACCAGGAGCTTGGAAGGACAGAGTTTGATGCAAATGCTGGAACAAACGTCGATACAACAGTATGCTCACTGACCGATAGGCTTGTTTTCAATTGGCAAGACCCAAATGATGGAAACGATGACCATGGTGAGATATGGAGTTATCGTGGAGTAAATCTTGTAGGCGAAACAGATATTGATGCAAATAGTGCACCTGGTGCAACGCTGCAAAACTTAGCTGATTGCGCAGCAATTTCATCTACAAGATGGATTGCAGCAGAATATGATGATCAGGCAAATTCAGCTACTGTTGCAGTCTATTCAAATACATTTGCGGCAGCAATTGCGCTATTTAATGTTGATGCAAATGTTGGAGAGACAGGACAAGTTGCAGTAACTGCGTTAAAAAATAACAGATATGCATTCCTTTATTATGATAGTAACACTCAGGACATTTCTTTTGCGATAGGCGATATTACTGGTGATGTAAATACCTACATCACTGGCCCAAAAGTGATTGAGAATAATCCTGGAACTTCAGCAAGGGTTGGTGTTACTGAAGTTCTTGTAAATGGTGTTAGCTATGTTGCAGGTACATGGTATGAGCAGGCAACAGGAACTATCAGAGCAGCTGTTTTTGACCAATATGGAAACTTAACTGTTCCAATATTTACTGTTGAAAATAACCCAAGTGCAACAAACCTTCTTTTGGGAATTACAGGAGGAGATTCGCTGTCAGGCACAAGCCTTTGCAACAGGAATTTTATAGTTGCATATACAGATAGCGCAAATACAGCACAATATAAAAGATACAATTATCACGGAGAGCCTTGGGATGGCATATGTGTTACAGATTCTCAAGTGCCATCAATAAGTTTGAATGTGCCTTATAACAACTCTGTTTATACTTATTCAAACATCACTTTTAATATTACAGCAATTGACAACCGTGACATCAGCCTTTGGTGTAATATTAGTGTTGATGGCGTATTAAGAGTTACAAATTACAGCGCAGCAAACAATTCATTTAATTTAACAACAATTAATGTTGCTGATGGATATCATTCATGGAACGCAAGCTGCGCTGATGATGATAACAACCGCAACTTTACGCAGTTAAGCTATTTTTCTGTTGATGTTTTAGACAATAAGCAGGTTGATGATTCAGAAGGAGTTGATGTAGCAGGAATTGCTCTTGACAACACAACAATTGTAACAGCATGGATAGACACAAAAGATTCAAAAGCCTCTTTTGCAATCTGGAACACAAATGGCACCCTTATTAAAGAACAAACTGTAGTTGATTCATTAGTTGACACAATTAGCAGGATTGCAATTACTCCTATAAATACAACTCATTTTATAATTTCTATAGTAGATGGCCCTGAAGATGACCTTGACTTTTATATCTATGACAGGAATGCAACTCTTGTTTTAGGAAAAACAGAAGCAGACAATGATATCGGTGCATTTACAGATGTCAAAATATGCCAGCTTGGAACACAGTTTGTCTTAGTAGACGCAAATGACAATGACAATGATGCAGATTTTAGAGTTTATAACAATATTGGGACAATTGCTGTCACAGAATTAAATGTAGATGGTGGAATGGAGCCCGATGTATCGCTAAATAATCTTGTTGATTGCGCAGCTCTATCATCAACTAGATGGGTCTATTCATGGTTTGACGACGGTTCTGATGTTGTAAGTTATTCAGTTAGGGATAATGCAGGAACAAGTATAATTGGCCAGACTAATATTGACGCTGCATCTGGCGGCACAGCGCAGGTTGCATCAGTTGGTTTACGTAACAACAGGTTTGCATATGCATTTTATGATGCAGCTGCAACTACTGTTTATTTAACGATCAGGGAATTAAGTGGTGCAGTTGTAAATACAATTCTTGCAAATACTGTACTTGATGCAACAGCAGGCGCATCAAGCAGGGTTGCGGTTACTGAGGTTGAATTTGGAGGCGTAAGCCATGTGGCAGTAGCGTGGCAGGATACAACAACAGGTGATATAAAAGCTGCTGTTTATGATTCCGATGGAGCAGTTGTTGCACCTCCATTTACAATCACTGCAAATGAAGATGATGCATACAGCCTAATTTCATTAGTTGGAACAAATTCATTATTGAATTTTGGCTTATGCGACGGCAAATTTGCAATTATATATACAAATTCATCGAATAATTTAATGTTTGATACTTTTTTTGATGTTGGCGTTCCATGGGATGGAAAATGCACTCCTGATGAGACGCCTCCTGCTATATCATTAATTGAGCCTATAGCATATGCAAATTATACCAATTCAAGCATATTGTTTAACTGGAGTGCAGCAGATAATATTGATCCAACAGTTCTTTGCAATCTTTATGTTGATGGAATAAGAAAAGCAGAGAATATTTCAACAGGAACTGATGATTTTGCTAATTATACATTAGGGATACCTGATGGAAACCACACATGGAATGTATCATGCTTTGATTCCAGGCTTAACTTAAATACAAGTGTGACAAGATACTTCACTGTTGATGTCCCTCAAGGTTATATTGATTCAAATGAGGCAGTTGATGTTGATATGGCAGCAATTGATAATACAACATTAATTGTTGCATGGATTGATAATCAGGCAGGAAGGCCTGCTTCATTTGAAGTTTGGAGCACTAATGGTACATTATTAGTTGATCAGACAATAGTTGATGCAACTGGTGACAGGGATTCAAGAGTTGCAGTAAGCGCAATAAATAGGACGCATTTTGCTTTTGTTGTTGCAGATGGCCCTGATGATGATATTGATATATATGTCTATCATAAAAATGGTTCAAGATCAATTGGGCCAACGCAGCTTAGCGCTGACACTGCAATTTTTACTGATACTTTTGCTTGCAGCCTTGGAAACAGGTTTGTTGCAGGATATGCAAATGATTTTGATAATGATGCTGATTTTCAGATTTACACAAATGCCGGTGCGCAGGTATTAATAGAAACAAATGTTGATGGCGGCATGAATCCAGATGAACGGAGCCAAAACTTAATTGACTGCACAGTACTTTCTTCTACAAGATGGATATATTCATGGTTTGATGACGGCTCAAATTTTGTAAGCATTGCAGCAAGAGATGAAGCAGGAACAAATGTTGTTGCCCAGACAAACATTGATGCAGCTGTTGGCGAGCAGGCGCAGGTTGCCTCAGCTAATCTGCTGAATAATAAGTTTGGGTTTTTATATTATGATTCAACAAATAACAACATAAATTACACTGTAAGGGAGTTATCTGGTGCAGCTTTCACAACAATTTTACCTAGCACTCTTCTTGATGATAATGCAGGAGCAGTTGCAGTTCTAAGCGCTGCTGAAATAAGTGATGGCATTGAAAGCTATAATGCGTTTGTATGGCAGGATAATGATGCAGGAAACATAAAAGCAGCAGTAATAGATTCTAATGGTACAATAATCACAGCGCCTTTTGTAATTAACAGCGCCCCTGATGCATCATACCAGCTTATTGATGCAGTCGGTTATGATTCAGTTATAAATAATGGCTTATGCCCTGGAACATTTGCTGTTGCATATACAAATTCATCTGCTGAATTTACATTTGATTTGTTTTATTTTAATGGTGAGAGATGGGATGGTGTATGCAGATACACACCACCTTCAATTGCATTTTCATACCCAACACCTGGCGATGGCGTTCAAACGTCAAATGACAGTGTCCAATTGAAAGTAAGTATAAATGAATCAAACATGAAAAGCCTTACATTCACATGGGATGGCACAGGATATACGCACTTTGATGACTCGCTTGTTTTGATGTATAACTTAGATAATGTCTCAGCAATTGGTGAGACTGGTACAAGAGTAGTTGACTTAAGCGTTCATGGTAATAATGGAACAGTAACTAATGCAGTTGCAAACGCAAGCTGCCAATTTAACGGCTGCTATTATTTTGACGGTAATAATGATTACATACAAACTGCTGATGCACCCGAACTTGGCCAACGCGTAAATTTTACTGTATCAATGTGGGTCTATGATACTGATCCTAGAGTTGATCGACAACTTGAGAAAGGCGATTCATATTTTTTCCTTGATGATATAAATGCTGGAGGGTGTGCGAACCCTGGCAGGTGGCAGTTTTTAGTTAAGCAAAGCAATGTTAACTTTTGTGTCGAAGATACTGTAGCGCATGAGCAGAGCAGATGGTATCATATACTTGGGATGAAAAATGACACGCATATTTCAATATATGTAGATGGCGTGTACAAGGCAAGTACAACTTTATCTGGCTTAATCGATGACGATGACCTTGCACTAATGATTGGCGCAGATGATTCAGCAAGCAATGATTTTATAGGATTAATCGATGAAGTAAGGATCTATAATAACACTTTTAACAGTTCAGAAATAAGGCAATTGTATTATTCAAGCCTGAATAAATATGCAAGTGATAAATGGTATCTAACTGTAAATGAAGGCGACCTTGCCTTTGATGGCAACACCTATAAGGCTCAAGTGTATGATAATTACGGAAGCACAAGATCTACTGGGCAAAGGACACTTAACTATTATCTATATAGTTTGATAGATACAGACCCTCTTGTAGATATTGATACAATTGCAATAGATTCAACAAAAACAGTTCTTGCCTGGATTGACGGCGGAAGCTTTGAAGCTGATTTTGAAATCTGGGACACTAATGGAACAATTCTTGTTTTTAGTTCTACAATTGATGCAACTGGAAATGCTGAAAGCAGAATTGCTCTTGCAGCAATAAACACAACAACATATGTTATTGGAATATCTGATGGCCCTGATACTGATGATGATATTGATTTTTATATCTATGATATTTCCGGATACTTATTGTCTGGGCCAACTGAAGTAGATGACAATATTGGGGATGCAGGTTCAGATGAGAGTGACGTTGCACTGTGCCAGCTTGGCGACAGGTTTGCAATACCTTATGTTGATGACACTGATGTAACAGATAATTCTGCATCATTTTGGATGTATTACAACAACGGCTCATCGATTCCTGTAAGCTATGGGCACCTTGATGATGTTATTGCTCCTGGCAGGACAAGGCAGAACCTGATTGATTGCGCAGCATTAAGCTCTTCTAGGTGGGCTTCTGTCTGGTTTGATGATAACGATAATGATGCTACAATGAGGCTTGTTGATAGTGACGGGAATTTTTTAACTATTGAAACAGATCTAGATACTGATATTGGTGAAATTGGACAAGTCGCATCAGCCGGGCTTCCTGATGGAAGGTTTGCAGTTGCATACTATGATTCAACAGCATTAACTATTGCAATTAGTGTTCAGGATACAAGTACAGATGCATTTGTTCCAGTTTTAGCGCCGACAGTGATTGATGCAAGTGCAGGAGCAGACAGCAGGGTGTCAGTAGCAGAAGTTGAGTCTTCTCTTGGAGGAAGCAATTTTGTAGTTGCTTGGCGCGATACAAATGCAGGTGATATAAAAGCAGCGGTATATGATGATGATGGCCTACAGGTAACAGCGCCATTCACTATAACAACTCTGCCGCATGCAACATCCCTTATACTTGATGTTGTTGGCACAAATTCTCTTTTAGGCTTTGGCCTTTGCAGTGATAATTTTGGAATATCATATGCAAATTCAACTGGTTCATCAGTTTTTGAAATATTCAATATTGATGGGTCACATTGGAATGGCATATGTGAAAAGTCACCCCCATTAATTGAATATACTGGGCAGACTCCTGCTGACCTGTCTTTTTCAACAGTCACTTCATTTGAAATGAATGTAAGCATAAATGAGTCAAACCTGCGCGATGTCACATTATCTATGGATAGGGTTGATTATAGTATTTATGATTCAACTCTTGCACTAATGTTTAATTTTGATAATATAAGTTCAATTGGAGATAACGCAACAAGAGCGCTTGATGTAAGCAGATATGGAAAAAATGGGACAATCAACGGGCCATTGTCATGGACATCAAGCGGAAAGTATGGGGGCGCTTATTCATTCAGTGACAATGCAGATTATATTTCAGTTCCAAATGATGCAACACTTGATTTACAGTCAGCATTTACATTAAGCGCATGGATAAGGCCTGATAATTCAGGAAATTCTGATTACCAATCTATAATTACAAAAGAAACTGCAAGTGATAATCGGAATTATTGGCTTACATTATGGACTGACGGAACACTGCATCTAAGGTTTTCAAGTTCATCGTTTGCAAGTGACTGTGATGCGGCAGGAGCAACAGACCTTCGTGATGGGACTTGGCATCATGTTGCAGGAATTTATAATGGGACGCACTGCCAACTTTTCCTTGATGGTGCAACGCATGCGACAGACACAGTTGCTGCATCTCCTCAAGGGATTGGCTCATCTTTGTACATTGGATATGCGCAAGGAACCGCAGGAAGAGGGTTTGATGGATTAATAGATGAAGTAAGAATTTTTAATACAGCATATAATTACAGCGACGTAAGACAGCTTTATTCCTCAAGCCTAAATAAATATGATACAGACAAATGGCTGTTTTACTCAAAGGAAGAAAACCTTTCAACAGAACAGCACCATTATAGCTTAACATCAATTGACTTGTTTGGAAACACAAATTCAACTGCAGAGCGCGGCTATTCAGTTTATCAGCAGGGTATCTTGGATGATTATGGGATGATTGATTTGTCCCTTGCATCACTTGATAATACAACTGTAGTTCTTGCGTGGATTGATGCACAGAATTATGATGCATCATTTCAGGTAAGAAGCACAAATGGGACAATTATTGCAGGAGAAAATGATATTGATATTAATGGAAATGCAACAAGCAGGATATCAGTAACTCAACTTAACAGGACAACATTTGCAATAGGAATAGTTGATGATCCTGAAGATGATGTTGATTATTTCATATTCAATAGAGATGGCACAAGAGTTTTATCGCGAACACAGGCAGATAATGATGTTGGTGCAAATACAGATATCTCTCTTTGCACGTTTGGCGCAAGATTTGCAATAGCAAATGCAAACGATCAGGACAATGATGCAGATTATAGGATTTATTCAAGAGAAGGCGCTTTGCAGGTATCTGAATTAAATGTTGATGGTGGAATGGAGCCAGATGTGCAGTTGCATAACCTTGTCTCCTGTGCTGGTTTAAGCGCAACACGATATGCTTATTCATGGTTTGATGATGGCAGTAATGTAGTTAGCGTTTCAATTATCAATGAGACAGGTGGTGCTGTAATAGCACAGACTAATATTGACGGCGCATCAGGTGAAGCAGCTCAGGTTGCAATAGCAGGCATGCGAAATAATATGTTTGGCTATATATTTTATGATGCAGCAGCAATAACCGTATATGGTACAATTAGGCAGGTAAATGGGGTTGCGCTGACATCAATTCTTGCAAATACTGTACTAGATGCAACACTTGGCGCATGGAGCCGGGTTTCTTCTGCTGAAATTGAATCATATGGAAAAAGCTATATTGCATTTGGATGGCAGGATACAACATCAGGCGATATTAAAGTAACTGTTTATAATGCATCAGGAAGTGTTATTACATCTCCTTTTGTTGTTGCACAAAACATTAGCGCAAGTAACGTCTTATTTGAAATCGCTGGAACAAATTCACTATTAGGCTTTGGCCTTTGCGATGAAACATTTGCAATAGCTTATACTAATTCATCAGGAACAGCAGTGATTGACACCTACGATATATATGGAAACAAATGGAACGGGATATGCGATAGAAATGCGCCAATTGCATCATTTGTAAATCCAACTCCAGCAGATAGGGCTCCAATTACACAGGATTTTTTTACAATAAATGTAAGCATCAATGAATCCTCGCTTAGCAAAATAAATTATGCATTTGACTTATCCAGTTACTTAATTTATGATTCAAATACAAAACTTTTGCTTAATTTTGATAATCTTACTTCAATTGGAGAAAACAGTTCAATAGTTGCTGATATAAGCAGTTATGGAAATATTGGAAATGTAACTGGCGCATTATTAAATACAAGCCTCTGTAAAACAGGCTTTGGAAAATGCTACAGCTTTGATGGCAATTTGGATTCAATTGAATTTCAGGATAGCGATTCACTATCGCTTAGCGTTAATTTTACTGTTTCAATGTGGCTATATGACACTTCAGTGCAGAATGATAATATGCTTGAGAAAGGCGACTCATATTTTATAAAAGATGACTGGACTGCAGACGGATGCACAACAGCTGGAAGATTCCAGTTCCTAGTTAGGCAGAGCAATACAAATTATTGTGTAGAAGATTTAGCAGCACACAATCAAAACCAATGGTACAATGTAGTTGGTGTCAAAAATGATTCTCATATTTCAATATATGTAAATGGCGTTTATAGATCAAGTAGCGCACTTGCAGGAAACATCGATGATGATAACCTTCCGCTAGTTATTGGTGCAGATGATTCAGCGTCAGCAGATTTTATTGGTTTAGTTGATAAAGTTGCAATTTTTGGAAAAGCACTAAGCAGCGCAGAAGTAGCGCTTCTTTATAACATAAATATATACAAAACAGATGCAACAGGCTATGCTTTAGAAATAAACCAGACAGCCCTAACTCTAGGCATGCATAACTATACAGCATCAGCTATGGACACTTCATTAAATACGCGCCAGCTTGAAACCAGATTAATTTCATATTATTCACTTAGTTACCTTGATAATAATCCTTTCCTTGACATTGAACTTGCCGCTCTTGACAACACAACTGTAGTAATTGCATATATTGATTCTTACACTAATGAATCATCATTTTATATAATGGACACAAATGGAACTGTTTTGGTTGGTGAAGTAGATATAGATGTTGATGGTAATTTTGAATCAAGAATATCAGTTGCGCCAATTAGCAGGAATAGTTTTGTGATTGCAATAATTGATGGGCCTGAAGACGATGTTGATTTTTTTATATATAATAGGACCGGCGGGATTGTGCGCGATAGGACTCAAGTGTCTGCTAATATTGCGTCAGCAGTTGGAGATTCTCATAGTGATATTGGCCTATGCCAACTAGGAGATAGGTTTATTATCACTTATGCAAAAGATATTGGCGCAGGCTCAGACCAGGATGCTGAATTTCAGGTTTGGACAAACGCAGGAGTCTTAGTTACAGGAGAAACAGCAGTTGATGATGTGATGAATGCAGAGCATTATAATTATAATTATGTTGACTGCGCAGCAACATCAGCCTCCAGATGGATCTATACATGGTTTGATGATGGAGATAATGATATCTCAGTATCTCTTAGAAACCAGGTCGGAACTGCGGTTTTAGGTGCAGGTGACCTTGACACTGATGTTGGCGAAACAGCTGCTGTTGCTGCAACGGGTCTTCGAAACAATCGCTTTGCAACAGTATTTTTTGATTCAACTGACAATGACATCTCTTTTGAAATAAGGGATGTAACTGGTGACTCTTCTTATGCAATGGTAATTGATAATTATGACATAGATGCAGATCCTGGAACAGAAAGCCGTGTTGCTGCTGCAGAAATTGAATATAACGGGCAAAGCTATTTTGTAGCAGCATGGCAAAAAACAGGCAATGACTCAATTTATGCAGGAGTTTATAATTCAACTGGGTCTTCGATGGCAACTCCATTTATTGTTGAGGGCAATTCATCCCAGAACTACTTATTATTAGATGCAGTTGGAACATATTCAGTTCTTGGGTATGGCCTTTGCAATACAACTTTTGCAATCGCATACACAAATTCAAGCGGCTTGACAAAACTTAAAACATACATGTATGATGGTACACCTTGGAATGGCATATGTGATTTTCAAGGCCCAAATATAACTCTTGACCGGCCTGTTAACAGCACAACAATTCTAACCAGAAGCTATGTAATTAATGCAAGTGTTAGGGACCAATCAAAAATTGCAAATGTTACTTTCTTATACAGGGAAAACCTAACAGCTGACTGGAATGTTGCATGTGTTGATTCTGATATATTAAATAATGTTTATGCAGAATGCAATTGGAACCTAAACGGCCTTCCTGAAACATATGAATACCAAGTAAGGGCATATGCAACTGATATTGCAGGAAACATTGGCGTTAATGATACACATGGAAATATTTCAGTAATACTAGGGCTTCCTGTTATCCAAAGAATACAATGCCTTGAAAATGCAGTATGGCAAGATTGCTCACTTCTTGCATATCAGGATGTGATTAAAGGTGTCAGAGTCAACTGCACTAGTGAAGAAGGAACAATTATTAATGCAACTTTTAATTTGACAAATGTTCCTGACTCATCGACATATTTCTTTAATATCTCAACTGATTTTGAAAATGGCTACTGGGTGCATTATAAAAATATGACAATTAATGATTCAGGATTATTCTATATGTATGCAAAATGTATAGATAATTCTTCAGCATATAAGCAGGGATATTCAACATGGCTTGTTCCGTGGGGAAACTTAACATCAACTCTTATCTCACCTAATGCAAATACTGATGTTGTTCAGAACCTGACATTCTTATTTACCAGTAGTGTTGCCTGCAGCGGCGGAGAATGCGGAAATATAAATTCAACACTTGACCCTGATGTAAACTGGTGGAACCGCTCGTGGAATTACAGAAAAGAAATCTCAATTATAAATAACGCAAGCAGCAATGCAACCAATATTCCAGTATATATAAGAGTAAGCGCCGAATCTGCAATGAGGTATGATTACAATGACATAAGGTTTTTTGGGGCAGGATGTCTTGAGCAGGGACAGCTATTAAATTATGATCTTGAATACAATAGTTCAGGCTTCGCTGTATTCTGGGTAAGAGTTCCTGCCATTCTTCCTGGAAATAATACAATCTGTATGTATTATGGAAATCCAAATGCAACATTGCAGGCTAATCCCCAAGTAGTGTGGAATATTTCTGAATATGGAATAGTCTATCACATGAATTTGACAGGCGATGATTCAACATTAAATAACAGAGACAGGATATCAAATTACGGCGCCCCATCTGCTGATGACGGGACAATTGGCTATGGGATTGGCTTTGATGGAAATGACGGCTGGAACCAGATAAATCTTGCATACTGGGAAATTGCTTGGAATAACAGGACACATGAGGTATTTTTTACAACAAGTTCAGATGTTAATTCAAGGCAGACAGTTTTTGCAGAAGGAGATACTGCAAACGGCGCCATGATGTATATTTTAAACGGCAATCTTTATTCAAGATGGTGGAGCGAGACAAACGGACTTGGAGGAGATGTGTTTTCTTATCCTATAACAGAAGGCACCCAGTATCATGCTGTTATGACTTATACAAACCCTGGAAACCACTCTTTTTATCTGAATGGCAGGCTTGTTATGTCAAACACCTCAACTGCAACAATTGCAGCGCATGGAGGTAATGGCGGTATTGGCTATACTGGTTCAAGTTCAAAAGATTATCATGACTTGTTAGGCAGCCAGGGAAATTATTTCAGGGGAACCATTCATGAGTTTAGGGTTATTAACTGGAATCACAATGTAACTTGGTTCAATACCTCTTATTTAACAACATTTGATAGCAGCAGATATGTATTTTATGGAGCAGAACAAATTCAAACAAAAGGAACAATTCCAATGGCTTATGGCTCAGTCCCATTCCATTCAATTACACAAAATCCACTCTCATTAGATTACCTTGCATGCCTTACTGACATGAGACCAGGATCATCTTGCACTACAGACTGGACAGTTAATGCAACAGGGGATATTGATACAACTTGGGAATTTTATGTAATAGATGAGCCTGACACTTACTCTGGCCAGTATGCACCAGTTTATTCCAGCAGGATAAATATTACAATAGTTGATGTAATAAAGCCTAAAATTTCTGGACTGCAATGCCTTGAGAATAACTCTATTTGGACATCATGCTCAAATATACAATACATGGATAATGTGACCGCTGTTAGGGCAACATGCAGGTATGCTCTTTCTAATCCTGTTATGAATATGACTTTTAGAATGACTAATATTGAGGATAATACAACCTTTTTTGATTCTTATACAACAGATAACACATCAGGCTACTGGACACTTTATCTTCCAGGATATTACATACTTGATTCAGGAGCATTTAATATATACACTAGTTGCAGTGCTGATTCATATGGAGCAACAGGATATTACAATGAAACATGGATTGTTCCATTTGGAAGGCTTTATGGCACATGGTATAATCCAACAGGAAACATAAATGTTACACAAAATAGTTTCTCTCCTTTTTCAGTCAATGTTGCATGCCTTGGTGGAGAATGCGGAAATGTCTCAGCAGCTCTTGATCCTCAGTCAGAGTATCCTATTGTTTATATGAATTTTGAGAATCCTACTGATTTTGTTACAAGTGGAGGAACCTGCGGAACAGGGGCATTATGGTCTTGTGCAACAAGTGCTCCATGGGATTATTATGATAATTGCGTTGCACCAAGCAACACTTATGGCATTTGCGCATCTCCTGATGCAAGCAGGGTTGCCGGCGGAAATGGCCTTGAATGCAGAGGCTGTGATTCTTTTGCAGGCAGCGGTGCAGGATTATTTATTAACCTAAATGGCACACTTTGCGGCGGATATGCATGCCAATCGTTAAATATCTCTTATTATCAGGTTGTATCAAATATGGATATTGCAACTGAGGGAAGCGCTGTTTTTGTAAGCGACCTTGACGGAACATGGCGAACAGTATCGACTTGCTTAGACAATGATGCATACTGCGATTGCGAGTCGATATTTGGCTGCTCGCTTGCAACAATGGGAAGATATGCGCAAAAAATAAATGTTGACATATGTCAGGTATCAGGGATTAACTGTTCAGAGCCATTGAACATATATTTTACTTCAGCAAACGCAGTTGACCATGGAACTGGCGATTATTTTGGATGGGATAACGTAAACATAACAGGATACATAGCAAAAAATATTATCCCTTATGGATATGGAACGCCTTTTTATACAACAGATGAAAACCCAAGGCTGCCGCAAAGTATAGAATGCCTTCAAAATATGACAGCAGGAATGTCATGCATAATTTCATGGCTTGTAAATGCAACAGGCAAGCTTGGCTCAATACATGAATTTTTTGGCTCATTTAATTCAACAACTTATCCATTTAATATAACAGTTAATCTAACAAGAAAAATCAATGTACAGATAAGCCAGAATTATGCGCCTACTGTTACTTTGATTGCAGTAACTCCAGCATCTCCATTAAATAGCTCAAACTTGTATTGCAATGTTACAGTTAATGATGCAAATTATTTTGATACTTTATCTGTGAATGTAACTTGGTATAGAAATGATTCTTCTTTCAATTCTAGCTTAATAAATGTCACACGATTAAACCAAACATTTATTTTCCTTAATGCGTCAGAAACAGATGTTGGCGAAACATGGCATTGCGGTGCTGTGCCTTATGATTTTTCGGATTATGGAAATGAAATAAATTCTTCAAAAGTGACAATTCTCTTAAGCGCACCGCCAACTGTAACAGATATCCAATGCCGTGAGAACGGAGTATGGCAGTCTTGCAGTAATATTGGATTCAATGAAATACTGACTGGAGTTAGAGCCCACTGCCAGGATAGCGACGGATTTGTTATAAACACAACATTTAATTTTACTAATATTCAGGATGCCAGGCATTTTTTTTCAATCTATCAGGATGACAACAGTTCAGGGTATTTTGAAGTAAATAATGTCTACATAAACATTACAGATTCAGGATACTTTGACTTAAATGTCTCATGCAGAGATGATCAGGGAGTAATTGGAACAAATTATTCGTCATGGCTTGTGTCTTGGGGAAACTTAACAGTTAAGTGGCTTAGCCCAACATCAAGCATCAATATGACAAGATACACTTTTGGTGAGTTTTCGGCCAGGGTCAATTGCACAATAGGAGAGTGCGGAAATATCACAGCAACCTTAGATCCACTAAGGCCTTATGAAATTGCCTATCTTGATTTTGAGACACCAACTGACTTTAGGACATTTAACGGCGCATGCCCACTCGATGGAACTTATGTTTGTGCAAATTCAGACCCTTGGGATGATTTTTCAGCATGCAATGCGTCAGCTGGAACTTACGCTGTCTGCTCATCAACTGATGCTGATTCAGGAGGAGTTGGAACAAGAGGGCTTGAAGCGCGAGGAGTAGATAGGAATGATGCATCAGGAATCGGTGGATTCCATATCTATGTTGAGCCACTCTCATGCAACGGCTATGAATGCCAAAAGATCAATGTAAGCTATTATCAGGCTGTTTTTGATATGGATAATGACAATGAAGGAAGTGCTGTTTTTGTCTCAGATAGTGACAGCATATTACGAAACATTTCAACATGCATGAATGGAGACTCTTGTGAGCATCCTTCAGCGCTTTCATCTATTGGCACAGTTGCGCAGCTCATCAATAGGGACGTATGCGAAATTTCTGGTATCAATTGTTCAGAGAGGCTTGATATATTTTTTACATCATACAATAATTTGGGGCACTCAACAACAGATTATTTTTCATGGGATAAAATAAATGTAACTGGCTACGGTCAAAAAGGAGCGATACCTTACGAAAGCGGAACACCATTTTACACA
Source organism: archaeon (assembly GCA_043801855.1). Lineage (GTDB taxonomy): Archaea > Nanobdellota > Nanobdellia > Woesearchaeales > GW2011-AR15 > CAYTWW01. The sequence continues at coordinate 80,964 of JAZDLQ010000017.1, forward strand.
ACAGATTTTAATCCAAGATATCCTGATCAGATCTCATGCCTTCTTAATATGAGCGCCGGGCAGATTTGCGATGTATCATGGGATGTCAATGCAACTGGTGAATTGAATTCAACACATGAAGTTTTTACTTATTTTAATTCTACAGGCTACTTTAATTATATACCTTATGGAGAGACAGCGCATATCTATGTGACAATTAAGGCAACTGAGGCTCCTTTTGTGTATGGTGTTACTCTTTCACCATCTTATCCTTTGGATGCAACAGACCTTAACTGCAGCTTCACAATAAGCGATTCAAATTTCTTTGATATACTTAGTGCAAATGTCACATGGTATCTTAATGGAACAATTGCAGTTTCTGAAATTGTTAATGTAACATTAAACACCCAAAAATCAGTTATACTAACTTCAGATAATACTAATGTTGGAGATTTATGGCACTGTGGTGTAACTCCAAGTGACCAGGAGCAGACAGGGCTTGAGCGAAATTCAACACAAAGGGAGATTTATCTTTATCCACCACCTTCAGTTGAAAGGATAGAATGCCAGATTAATGGAACATGGGAAGTTTGCAGTAATATACTATTCTTTGAAAACCTTACAGGTGTACGGGCAAATTGCAGCTCAACTTATCCTGTACTTAATGCAACATTTAATTTAACGAATGTTCCTGATTCAAATACTTTTTTTAATCAGATGACTGAAGTTGAGGAAAACAACTATTTTGTATATGATAATGATGACATAAATATTACTGACTCAGGAGAATTTATGCTTTCAGCAATCTGCATTGATGAGCAAAACCAGCTTGCAAATGCATCAACTTATTTTATAATACCCTGGGGTACTTTATCAGCAGCACTTGTATATCCAACAACAGATACAGGTGTTCAATACCTTGACTTTTTTGATTTTCAGGCAAGCGTTACATGCAGCAGTGGAGAATGTGGAAATGTTAATGCAACACTTGACCCATATGTTGCAAATGACTTTTATAATTTTTCAAGAGGGTTTAACACATCAATTTTTGGGTGGGTTATAGACAGCGATAATAACCCTCCTGAGTCGCTTCCAAATTATAGGACTGGGATTAGTTATGCAGCATCAGGCCTTATGAACCGCTCAGATGATACTAGATATGCATTACCTGACCCAGGTGCCGGCGATTTTATTTCTCTTGAAGTAATAATTGACACAAACCAGGCAGCAGAAGACATATCAAAACTTGAGTTGAGATTCGAAGGCCAGCCAGACCTTGCTGCAAATATTCTTATATATGCATGGAACATTATTGAAAATACATGGGATCTTATCGCTACACAGCCGTTTAGCGCTGATGTTGACTCAGTCATGAGAGCTGCAATAACAACTGACTTCTCAAGCTATATAAATACAACAAAATCAACAAGATGGCTTGTGCTTAACGAACTGGCTGACACACTTATGAGAATAGATTATCTTGGGCTAAATGTTACATACACAGCATACAAAGGAATAGTTCCAACAATACCTGGCGCTCTTCCTTTTTACACAACAGCAATGAACCCAATGGATTACACTGGAAACTCATGCCTGGCAAACATGACTCTTGGAAACAGCTGCACAGTAACATGGCCAGTAAACGCAACTGGACCTGTTGGCTCAGTGCATGAGTTTTTTGCATATTTCAATGCAACAGATTATACTGCATATAGAAACATAAGTAAAGAAACATCAAGAATAGACATTACAATAGTTGATGCAAGCGGAGTTCCTCCTGTTGTTACATTAAATTCACCATCGCACCTATCAAGCTTGAATTACTCAGATGTTGCATTCAACTGCTCTGCAACTGATAATATAGGTCTGAATAACCTTTCATTATCCGGAAATTTTTTTGGCGCTTTTTCCGAATATGAAAGTGTTATTATTTCAGGGACAAGCGCAACAGTTGTATTTAATCTAACGCTTGATGATGGAACCTATATATGGAACTGCATGGCAAAAGACTCGCAGGGAAACACTGACTGGGGTGATTCAAACTGGACAGTTACAGTAGACACAGTAGCTCCAGGAATCACAACTAATTATCCTCCAGAGGACTCAAACATTACTGATGACGATGTGGCGTTCAATTTTACAGTTTATGATGCACAGGATTCGTTATTACTCTGCAACCTGACAGTTGATGGAACAGTTCAGGGATTGAATATACCTGCAACAAATAGTTCAAACACAGTTTATACAATTTATAATATGGCGCTTGGCCAGCATTCATGGTCTTTATATTGCTTAGATAATGCAGGCAACTCAAATACTACTGAAGAATATTATTTTGAGATATTGGATACTCCGCCTGTAGTGACTCTAATTACTGCAAATAATTCTTATTACAACACAGCAGAAATTTATCTTGAGTATATTGCATTTGATAAGATAAATGTGCTAAAAGCTGAGCTATTAATAAATATGGCTATAAGCCAGTCTGTAGCTAATCCGCCTAATGGAATTATAAGCAGGTTTAACCTAACAGGGCTTACTGAAGGAATATATAACTGGACAGTTAACGCATCAGACATAAGTGATCTTTGGAACTACAGTTCTGAAAGAATATTTACAATTGATTTTACAAATCCTTACATTATCATTAATTCGCCTGATACGCCGCATTATTCAAATCTAAGCAGCGTTTCTGTAAACTTTTCAGCATATGACAATCTTGGAATTTCGCTTGCATGCAATATAACTGTCAATGGCGATATAAGGCCAAATGGAATCAATATACAAAACGGCTCATTTGCAACACCAACATTGACAAACCTAACAGACGGAGATAATTATTGGAACGTGACTTGCTTTGACCTGGCCGGAAACTTCAATACAAGCGAGACAAGAAATATTATAGTGACTGAGCCTCCGTCAGTTGTATTAAATACGCCTGCTGACAACCATAGCCAGAATTCGGGTGAAATATCGCTTTATTATACACCAACAGATAATACTGGTTTTGAAAAATGCGACTTGTTCGTAAATGGAGTATTTAACCTGACAAATTCAACAGGGATAATAAATGGCGCGCAGAATTATTTTGCTTTAGTAGATCTTTCAGAAGATACATATAACTGGAGCATAAACTGTACAGATACTTCAGGCTTATCTAATCACACAGAGGACCGCAATTTTATTATTGACTTTACACCGCCAACAATTACCCTTTACAATCCATTGCCAGAAGACATCTGGTATGGAAGGTATACAAATTTTTCATTTATAACTTCAGATAATGTTGATGCGGCTGTTACATGCAATATAACTGTTGACGGAATTGTAAAAGACCCTAATTTTATTGCATATCCAATTGTATTTACAAATAGAAGCGTGAATGTTTCAAATGAAGGATTGCATTTCTGGAACGTTACCTGCGCTGATGATGCAGGCAATTCATACACTAGCGAGACATGGAACTATACTTCGCAAAACCCGCCAGAAGTTGAACTAATATTTCCGACAACCAATTATCTATATAACATAAGAAACCTGCTCTTATCATATATCCCAAGTGATGAAAGTCTTTCAAACGCAACCCTTATATTAAATGGCATCGGGAATAAGACAAACACAACATTACAAAGCGATGAGACAAATTACTTTGATTTAGATAATGTCAATGACGGCATATATATCTGGACTGTGCTTGTAAGGGATACTTCAGGTCTATCAACTTCAGCTCCATCAAGGACTTTTACAGTTGATACAACGCCTCCTACAGTAACTCTTAATGCGCCATATTCAACTCAGATTGTAGCATGGAACGAGTTTGCATTTAATTTTACGGCCACAGATAGCCTTGATTCAACCCTTGTATGCAATATCTCGCTTAACGGCGCATGGATTATTACTGATATTGCTGCGCAGAATGCAACAGATATTCTAACGTATTACAATTTGACAGATGGAATATATAACTGGTCAGCAAAATGCGCAGATGATTCCAATAATACAAATATTGAGGAATATATCATATTCACTGTTGAAGCGCCTCCAAACGTTACGCTTGTATCTCCACTGGATAATAACAGGACCAACCTAAATTCAGTTACATTTGAATATATCCCTTATGATGTTTTTGGGATCGATAGCTGCACATTAATAATTGATGGCAACACAAACTCAACTGAACCCGTTATTATTAATAATAGCTTAAACACATTTGCTGTTCCGTATATTCATGAGGGCCTTCACAACTGGACTGTCTCATGCGTTGATGCAAGCCCGGATTATAACTTATATTCTCCGCCTGTTTTTGAATTCAGAATAGATCAGTCAGGGCCGGCGATAATTCTTAATCGGCCGGGTGTTGATGAGACTTACAACCTAAACAATATTACTTTTAATTATACAGGAGTTGATACTGATGCAGTGATGCTTTATTGCAACATAACAGTTTCTGACCCATTTGGAGATAGGTTTAACATAACTAATGGGATGAGTGGCACTGACCAGACAATCATGATTGAGAACCTGTCTGATGGAGACCATTACTGGAATGTAACATGCGCCGATGATATGGGAAATGTTAACACTTCGCAAACCCAGAGATTTATCATCAACCAGCCGGATATGTATTTTGATAATTCAAGGATAAGCTTCAATAATACAAATCCAAATCTTGGGGAAAACATTACGATAATTGCTAATGTCTCAAATATCGGAGGCCAGCCAGCAACAAATGTCCTTGTAAATTTCTATGATGGAAATCCTTATACTGGCGGCACTTTTATAGGGAATGCAACAGGAGATATAGGAATAGATTCATCAACATTATTTAGGACAACTTGGGTAATAAATGAAGGATACCATAATGTATTTGTTTTAGTTGATCCATTCCTAATAATTTCAGAGCTAAATGATTCAAACAATAATGGAACAATTGCAATATCAGTATTAATGTCAAATATAACTTACCCGCAGAATGGGAGTTTCTCTAATGCATTGCAGCCAACATTTAATTTTACGCTGCAGGATTTTACAGGAGGAACTATTGATTATCAGGTAAGGGTTGATGGGATTGCAACTGCCTTGACAGGAACTGTAAACGATAACTCATCAAATTCAGTTAATGTGCCGATGGCAGCAGGACTTCATTATGTGCAGATAAGGGCAACAGATTCTTTAGGAAGGATAAAAGATTCAGCAAGGGTTTATATTACAGTTGATAGGATTGCTCCAATATTAAGCTATATTTATCCAACACCGAACGATAATAATGTCACTGAAGCGACAAGTGTTACCATAAATGTATCACATACAGAAACTAACCCTGATACATTTTTACTATATTTTAATGGGGCACTTAACTCAACAAAACAATACTCTGGCTCTTTTACTAATTACACTTTTGAAAACTTATCAGAAGGAGTGTATCAGTATTATGCCTGGGCAAACGATTCAGCAAGAAATTCGCAGGTGCTTGCAACAAGGACATTTAGGGTTGACTTACTTCCTCCAGGAATTGTGCTACAAAGCCCTGATCAAGCATTCACTTGGACAGAATCAAATGTAGTTGAATTCTATTATTTGGTAAACGACGCAAGCAGATACCTGAACTGCTCTTTAATTATTGGCGGAACTATTAATCAGACTGCTGTTAATGTAAATTCAAACACAACAGCAAGCTTCACATATTATCTTCCAAACGGCAATTATCAATGGAATATTAATTGTACTGACCAGCTTGGAAGGACAAATGTTTCACAGACACGTGACCTTACTGTGAGTGTTACAAATTTTGAATGGAGCACAATATTTTATGAAACATACACTAGCGACTGGACTGACACAGCATTTATTAATCTTGCAAACACAAGGGACTCCACAGAGAACAATGCTCAGATGTCAATTGGAAGCCAAAGCATGTATACTATGGCTAATGCAACATCACAATATATCGGCCAGAACGGAGTGTTAATCCCAAAAGGAAGTACGATTAATTTTAGCGGTGTATTTGAAAGCAGCGGAAGAGACGGTTTTGTTACATGGAAAGTATATAGGACAAATTCAACAGGGAATTATCTTCTTGGCCAGAGCGGAAACGATGCTGATCTAAATACTGGGAATAATAGAATAAACCCGATAGACACAAAACTTACATTATCTGGCAGTTCAATTACTGCATCTGACATAATACTTAGCCCATTAGATAAACTAAGGCTGATAGTCAATGTATTTAATGATGATGCTTCTTTACTTCAGACATTTATCCACTACTGGGATGATAGGTCAGAGAGCTTTGTAAACTTTTCACAGTTTATAACAATTGGCGAAATTTTAGTATCTATTTCAAAACCAACTGCTGATATAATTATTAATCCAGATCAGTCATTTAATTTGTCCTGCATGGTCAACTGCACTTACGGCACTTGTGTCAATACAATGGTATATGCGCAACATAACCAGACAGAAACATGGCAAAATATTGGGGCTGCTGGAAATATTGTTTTGAATGGCTCAACACCTAACCCTATCTCTGCAGGAAATGTGTCAGGATTAAAAGAGATTAATTTTACAATAAAAGGAGTAGTTGCTTCAGATAATTTTGTAAGATGCTACGCAGTATCATTGCAGTCTGATTCAGTTAGCGAAGAATCCAGAAAAATTATTGTCAATGATACAACAGCGCCAGTTATTAGCCTTGTGTCTCCAATAAATAGGACATGGGTAAATTACACTAATGTTACTCTTACCTATTATATTGAGGAAAATTTTGCAGTATCTAACTGTTCAATATATATAGGCGACAATTATAATATGACAATAAATTCATCTGACTTAATCAACCATGGAAATAACAATGTCTCAATTGATTTTGAACAAGGATACCATAATTGGACTGTTCAGTGCTTTGATTATGCAAACAATCTTGGCACATCTGCATCATACCTTTTAACAGTTGATACAATGCAGCCTGTTGTAAACTTAATAAACCCAGTAAATAATGAAAATATTTTAAACCAGTCATTTTACCTTGCATTTTATGCAGAAGATAATCTTGACACTAATTTAATATGCAATATATCAATGGATAATTTTGTTATTAATTCAAGCATTCCTTTGGTTTCAGGAAACATTGCGCAGACTACAGTTGTTGTAACATATGAAGGCGCTCATCTATGGAATGTTACATGCTGGGATGGCGATTTGAATGTGAACAACATCAATTATTCGAGCACATTTGCATTCAGCGTTTATATTCCGCCAAATATTACAGTAGTTAGCCCAAGCGACAGCAACTGGACAAATATTCCAACAGTTGCTTTTACTTATAATGCATCAGACCAGACAGGGATAGAAAACTGCTCTTTAATCTTAAATGGAGCAATAGTTAATACAAGCAGCCAGATTGTGAATAATGAAATAAGCAGCTTTAGCCGTGATTCACTAAATGGAACTTATGTGTGGGCACTTGAATGCTATGATAACACCTCATATAATATGTATACTATCTCGCAGAACAGGACACTTTATGTTGATCTTGAAAGGCCAATTGTTAATGTAACAACAGTAAATCATACATGGTTTAGAAGCGCGCCTGCTGTTGCATTTAACATAACAGACAACATGGACTCGATTCTTGATTATATAATATATACAAATAATGCAGCAAATACTGCTGGAACTGTAAACAATAATACGCAATTGTCAGTCCCTTTTGTTGGGTTGACAGACGGGGCATATCTTGTTTTTGTAGAAGGCCGCGACAATGCATACAACAGGAGAAATTCAACTGGAATTACAATTTATTATGATACAATAGTTCCTTTAGTTGAATTACAATCTCCGCAAAATAACTTTACAACATACACAAATATTGTACTTTTTAATTATACTGCAAGAGATTATCTGTCTCCTACTTTGTACTGCAATCTTTCAATTGACAACATTGTACTTAATGAAACATCATTTGCAAATAACACAAATATTTCAATACAGATTAATGATATGTCAGCAGGATTGCATCACTGGAATGTAACATGCGCTGACCTTGCAGGAAACCGCAACACTTCACACACATACAATTTTTCAATCCCGCTTCCAGAACTTTCGATAAATAGTTCGCATATATTGTTTAACACAAGCGCTCCTGAAGAAGGCAAGAATGTTACTGTCAATGCAACTGTATTTAATGTTGGAGAATCAGATGCAAATAATGTAAAGATCCAGTTTTTTGACGGCAATTACAATTTAAGCAGGCAAATAGGCGGAAATTTCACATTAAATATTACAAAGCATGGCAATGTAACTGTTAATGTATCATGGGTTCCAACAAGGATTGGCAGCCACCATATTTATGTTGTAGTTGATCCACCAATTGCAACTGGCGGGCTTATTCCTGAAGAAGATGAGACAAATAATTATGCTTATGGCTCAATTCTTGTCTCAAGCTACAATGTTTTATTTGGAAATGTATCTGGAATGCTAAATATTGAGGACTCAACAGATAACATGACAGTATATGACTGGGGATTAACAAATTATTCAGGCAGCAATCTTTATGTTGCTGATTCAGATAGCTCAATTAACTGGCAAAGCCTTAATGCACTTGGACAAAGCAGCTTTGGCCTTCCTGACCTAAATGACTTTGTGCAGCTTGATGTCGCACTCCAGATGGAGAATACAACTGACAGCATAAATAACACATGGACTGCAGATGATGCACCAATAGCGACAAATACTTTTAAAGTTTTTGCAAGGGAAATAACTGATGTTCCGACTGTAAGTTCAACTAATAATACAAACTTTATTACAGGAATACTCTGGGACACATCAGACCCAAACCAGGGCGGAAGGTTTAATGGAAGCCAGGATGTTGTGTTTGTATCAACAGTAAATCAGGCAAATGAGGGCATCCTTGGGATATATGATTTTGAGATGAGGGTTCCGGCAAACCTTAGGCTTCATAAAACATTGACGCAATATTCAGTAGTGGTATATTTTGAAATACAGTAAAATGATAATATTTAAAAGAGGTGGAAATTGTAGGTTTTTATTAATTGCATTAGCTTGCCTAATTTTTTTCTCATCAATTTTATCTTATAATATTTTTGCAACAGCAGGAAGCACATGCGCAACCCAGAATTACATCTGCGCCTGCGATCCAAATTGCCAAGGCACCTATGAATACCTAAACGGCTACAATACTATAGATTCATGCTCAGATGGAAGTGACCAGTCGTCATGGGAATATGTTGAAAAGATGATAATTACAAACCTTAATTCAACAGATTTTACCGGAGGAAACAGGGTGCAAGTTTATGCGCAATATTTCTGCTATCTAGGAGACCGTGTTTCAATCGCTTACACTAATTATTCAAATGGCGCAAGCACTATCTGGAGAAATATTTTTTCAGGAACATGCCCAAAATATAATTTTTGGGATAAATACCTTAATTATACCCTTGATGTGAATGGAGGATTGCATGCATTTAGGTTTATTATCGCATATCCTGGTGCTGCACAGATGACATGCGGAGGCGGCTATTCAAGTTCAGACACTGATGATATTGCGTTTTATGTACTCGCAAAGCCTGACCTTGAGTATCCATCGATAACAGCGATGTCTCCTCGCCAAGAAAATATTGAATATGTTTCTAATTTAAGGGTTCCAATTATTGTCAATGCAACTGATGCAACTGGTGTAGCAAGGATATGGGTGCAGATCAAGTGGCCTGGTACACTAACTTACTTGAACCTTACTTATTTTTCAGGCAACCAATATAATAATACTTTTAGCGGCATGTCAAATATCACAAGATATAATATTACAATATACGCTAATGATACGCTTGGAAACTATGGGACAAATACCACTTACTTTTTTTTGACAAACAATAATGGAGTAAATATAACAAGCCCTGTATTTAGCAGGACGTATCCTTATAGGAATATCAGTTTAAACTTTAATGTAATTGATAATAATACGCCATACCAGGAAGTGTATTACATATTGAACAATGGCGATAAAGTTTATTTCCCTGAGAACTATAACACAAATAATTCAATTGGCGGCGCTTTTTATTATTCAACAAATTATTCTAACCTATCGCAGTCATTTGTCTCTTTGATTAATTATAGCACAAATTTAATCAATCTTAAAATCAAGAAAAATTCAACTTCACTAACATTTGCAAAAGCACAGATAAGGGCAGATAATAATGGGGTGCCTTCTGCAAATTCTCTTGCTGAAGGAGTCTTTAATTCGTCTAACATGACAACATCAAGTTATGATTGGTTTAATATAACTCTTAATTCAACTATATCTATTAGTTCAGGCGTGCGCTATTGGATTGTTGTAAATGAGACAAGAACAGATAATTTTTTTGAGCTTGAAGCAAACAGCGATATATATAATTCAGGGAATGCATCAATTGGAACAAATACAATAAGCGATGATATATTATTCAAAGTATTTAGCCCGTATAGTTACTTTTACGCGCCATTTGAGGCGCAGGAAGGCTCAAATACAATTGATGCGTGCGCTCTTGATTCACTTGGATTTTTAGAATGCTCTTATTCTAATTTTAAGGCAGATACAACTCCTCCTTATTCAACATCAATGACTCCAGCATCTAACCCATTTGAGATTGGAAACCCTTATCAATTCGTATACATAACGCTGCAGGATGCGACATCAACAATTGGAACAGTTCTTGCTGAAGCTAATTATACCAACTACACAACAGATGCTCTTGGAGGCGGGTCATATCAATATAGATGGGGAATAAGCCGGCTTGGGACATATTTTTATAGGTTTTATTTTAATGATACTGTAAATAATTATAATAATTCTATCATGAAAAATTTTACTGTTGTTGATACGACTGCTCCAGTATTGTCAAATATAATATATAGTCCTGAATTATCTTCTGACCTTGACCCAAACACGACTATTTTTGTAAATATTACAGTTGCAGACTACACAATTATCAGCAACGTTACGCTGCAATACAAGCCTTTATCTTCTGCAATATGGGAAGAGGCTACAATGCATAACATAAGTTCAACGTTCATTGGAAATTTTACTCCTGACAGCGAGGAAGAATGGTACTTTAGGATATTTGCAGAAGACATTTATAATAATTCAGGCATTTCTGTGCAAACAGAACTATTGATTTCATATGACTTGACTTGGGAATATTTTCCTGAAGCATTCACTGAACTGCTGGCAGCGCAAGGAGATACTGTTGCAATTGATGAGATTATTATAAATAATACTGGCGACCTCTTGCTTAATTTTAGCATCGCAAAGATTTCAGGAATACCGCTTATTACAATAAGCAATGCATCACTTCTTATCCAGAATAGGACAAGTGCAAGCATCAACTCAACAATTATTGCTCCTGAACAAAATATAGCTCCATATAGTTTCTCTGTTGTCATATCATGTGCCACTGAAAATTGCAGTGAGGCAAATGCAACACTGGATGGAAGCATTGCAGTTGGCGAGGGCGGGGCTTATGTAAGCTTTCTTGATGTTCTCTATGACCCTTCAGTTATCCAGGGGCAAAGAAATGTAGGCCTGAATGCAACACTAAAAAACATAGGCAATGAGACTGCTGTTAATGCCTCTTTTTATTTTGACCTTCCAGAAGGCTGGGAAACAACAGGAAATGTTACAGTAGATTTTGGAAATATTACTCCTTATTCAACAACTTTTTTGACTAAGCAGCATGGGATTTTAGCGCTAGTTGGCCTTAATGCAACAACAGGGCTTGTAAACCTTTCATTATATGTAGATTACCAAACTGTTGCTGGCCTTGCAAGGCAGAGGGAGCTTGTTAAAACAATTGAAGTTTCTGTTCTTGAAATTGAATCAGATGATCCGCCGGATGATGGTGGCGGTGGAGATGGCGGCTCTCCTCCTTCAGGCGGCGGAGGCGGAGCTGGAGGAGGATCATCAGGCGGTGGAGGCGGAGGCGGAGGCTACTTTTACGAAGACTATAACTTAACTTTTGTTATTGCAGATACTGTTGAGATATTAAGAGGTGAAAACAAGACAATAAATTTTAGCATAACAAATGAAAATAGCATTATCTTTGAAAATCTGACTTTTGGAATAATAGGATATCCGTTAACTAAGTACAAAATTTTGCCTTCTTTTATAGATGCATTAAAAGAAAACGAGTCAGTTCAGGTCTACATACAATTTACTGTCCCGCTTTATATGGGCTACTCTGTTAATGACTTAAAAATTTCAGTACATGGAAATTATGTTGAGCGAACAAAAGTTATTGATTATTTCCAGGAACATCCGTTTATACTTATCATCAGCGAAACAAATGAGAGCGAGGCATTAAATTGCCTTACTCTTTCTGAAGAAATAATTAGAGAGATGCAGGATCAAAATATTACTATCGGCAAATTTAATTCCCTTCTTTCTTTGGCAAGAGATTACTACAAGAAGTTCGATAATACAAAAGTCAAAGAATTATGCACACAAATTAAAGAATTAAAAGCAATTGCCATTGACACACAACAAAGGCTTGTTATACTTTCCAATGAAATAACAGAGTCGCAAAAAGAAGGATATGATATGAGCAATGTGCAAAGCCTTCTTATGCTTGCAAATGAGAAATTTTTGTCAGGTGATTTTTTTGAGGCAAAAAGCATCCTTGAAAAAACAGAAGAGTCTTACGCTCTTCAAGTGCAATCAGAGAATGCAAAGCTAGGTAACAGATTAAGGATTTTTCTAAAAAATAACTGGCATTATACTCTTGCAGCACTAGTTATTTTTGCGATTTTCGCTTTTATTGCGTCAAAAAAGATTGAAGAGCTGAAAATAAAAAACAGGCTAGCGGCTCTTAAGAATGAGGAAAAGTATATCCATGAACAGGTAAAAGATCTCCAAAAGAAATATTTTGTAGACGAAAAATATCATCAATCTTCTTACAGCGAAAAGATTACGTCGCATCAGGCAAGGCTTGCAGAAATAAAAGATGAGATAATTAGGCTTGAGGCTGCGAAAATAAAATTCTATAAGATTGCAGGGTCAAAAGAGGACTTGACTCGGCAAAAAGATGAAATAACAAACATGATAAAAAGCCTTCAGACCAAGTATTTTGTTGAAGGTAGTGTTGACAAGGGCAATTACACGCATACGATTTCAATGTATAAAAAGCGGCTTATTGAGATTGAAAAAAATATTGCGATTTTTGAGCAGAAGGAAAAAGAAAAGCAAATAAGCAAGGATAAAGGCAAAGAGAAATGGAAAGATGGCGCCAAAGTGGATATTAAAGAAAATAAAGAGACAGGAAATAATGATTTACATGAAAAGCCAAAATAAACCTGCCTATTTCAAATATATTATAAAAGGCATTGTGCAGGGTGTTGGATTTCGTCCATATATTTACAGGAAAGCAAAAGAACTTTGCCTGACAGGTTATGTTAAAAACATCGGGAGCGGAGTAGAGGTCGTTGTAAACGACAGTGATTTTATAGAAAAATTATTTGATTTGCCTCCTCTTGCAAAAATAACAGAAACATTTTCTGAAAAATTGAATTTGGACCCTTGTAGCAGCATTTATACCGAATTTAAGATATTATCAAGCTCAAATGAATCAGGAGAGACAATTATTCCTCCGGATATATTTATGTGTGAAGATTGTCTTAAGGAATTAAAGGATAAAAACAATAGGAGAAATTCATATTATTTTATTACATGCACTAACTGCGGACCGCGATTTTCAATGATAGAAGACTATCCATATGATCGGCCGTTAACTTCTATGAAAGAATTTGCAATGTGCGATTTATGTAAAAGAGAATACACAAATCCTCTTGACAGAAGGTATCATGCGCAAACAATAGCATGCAAGGACTGCGGGCCTAGATTATATTTAATCGAGAATGAAATAAAGAAGACTTTTCATGATGATAAAGAAACTATTAGGGCTGCAGCAAGCCTAATCCATAAAGGAGAATTTATCTCCATTAAAGGTGTTGGCGGATTTCACATCTGCGCAAAAACAGGTCCAGTAACTGTAAAAAAAATAAGAGAATTCATAGGCAGAAAAGATAAGCCTTTTGCAGTTATGGTTAAAAATATTGATATGGCAAAACAGCTTGTAAACATATCTCCAAAAGAAGAGTCAATTCTTCTCTCGCCGCAAAGGCCGATTGTTGTTGCAAATAAAATAAATAAACATTTGTTAGAACACGTTTCAGAACTTGATTCAATTGGTGTTATGCTTCCATACACACCTTTGCATCATATGCTCTTTGATTTCATTGATGAGCCTCTCGTGATGACATCAAGTAATATCTCGGGAGACCCGACCTGCCTTGATGAATCATTTGGAGAGTTTTTTCTTTCGCATGACAGAAAAATAGTCAACAGATGTGATGATAGTGTAATTAAGGTGATTGGAAAAAATGATTCATTTTTGCGAAGATCTAGAGGATACGCTCCGCTTCCTGTTTCTCTTCCATTAAAAGTGGAAGATACTCTTGCACTTGGTGCCGAACTTAACAATGTTGTATGCGTGGCAAAGGGAAATAGGTTTTTTTTTTCGCAATATATTGGAAATACAGCAAAACCTGCAACGTTTGATTTTATGAAAGAAGCAATAGATAGATTAGTAATACTAACAAGGCTAAGCCCAAAAATAATTGCAGCCGACATGCACCCGCAATTCAATTCATCTGCGCTAGCAAAAGATCTCTCTACTAAATATAATGCAAAGCTTATTTTAATCCAGCATCATGAGGCACATGTTGCATCAGTTGCAGCTGAGCATAATCTTAAAGATTATGTTGGGATAGCGATGGATGGTCTTGGCTATGGCAGAGATGGAAAATTATGGGGAGGAGAAGTGTTTAAAGTCACAGGTTCAGCTGGATTTGATAGGCTTGGCAGCCTTGAAGAGCAGCCGCAGATAGGTGGAGACAGCGCAGCACAATATCCGAAGAAGATGCTTTTTGGAATTTTATCAAATATTATGAACGAAGATGCTCTAATCTCGTATGGACTTTTTCCAAAAAATGAAAGCAGGCTGTATTACAATATGATTAAAGAAAATTTTAATTGCCCGCTTACAACCAGCGCAGGAAGAGTTCTTGATGCAGCAAGCGCTCTTCTTGGCTTTTGCGATGAAAGAACCTATGATGGAAGGCCAGCTATGCTTCTTGAAAGCTGTGCCTGCGGATTGCCTTTTGAGATTGATCCGGTGATTGAATTTCGTGAAGGAAAATATACTTTGATGACATCACATTTGTTTAAATATCTTCTGGCTAACCTAAATAAAGATAGGCACAGGCTTGCTGCAACAGCGCAGCATTACCTTGCAAATGGAATGTTTTTGATTGCAAAAAAAATTTCAAATAATTCTCCTATTGTTTTTAGCGGTGGGGTTGCATATAATAAAATGATTTCAGAGTACATGCTTTCTAATGGCGTATTATTAAATAAGGAAATTCCTGCAGGAGACGGTGGGATATGTTATGGCCAGGCATATCTTGCAAACATGCTTGCAAATTCAAAATGACGTGGAGTACGCTTCACTGCGTTCGCAGAGTTGTGTTCAAGTTCCAATCAATGGAGAGTTCGTTACATCAAAGCCGAATGCAATAGAGTTAAAGAAGAAAGGGGGAGTTCTGCCGCATTGGACACAGGACAAATGCTCATAAGCTTTATATATCTGTTACACTTAGTTACACTATGTAACGGGTGAATTATGGGTGTTGTTAGAATAGACGATATATTGGAGCGCATATAATTATTTTTACGATTATTACGTGCGCTCCCTATAATGGACTATATCTCTAATGGAGTCAATAATGAAAAGCATATCCAAGCTTGAAAATGAAAGCTTAACTGAATTTGCGAATAGATTAGCTAGTGTATATAATGATTATAATACTAAATTAACAAAGAAAAATAAAGGACAATTCTTTACACCATCGAGCGTTGCTATATTTATGGCGGAATTAAGTACTAATTCAAAAGAGAATATTTCTATTCTTGATCCTGGCGCAGGTATTGGAATTTTATCTGTGGCGCTTATTGAAAAGTTAGCAAAAGAAAAAAGCGTTAAGAAGATTAATCTTGTGTGTTACGAAACAGATAAACTAGTTTTGCCTTATTTGAGATTAATTCTAGAAGAAACTAAGAAAAATTTACATAAAAAAGCATCTTTCGATTACACAATTATTGAAGAGGATTTTGTAAAATCAAATGCCAATAAATTAACAGTTAATCTTGCTAATTATACTAATCCTGACGAAGAATTATTTGACATTATAATCTCAAATCCACCATATTTTAAAGTCAATAAACAGGATTTACAGATTGCAAAGTTTAAAGATATTGTTTCTGGACAGCCAAATATGTATTTCTTATTTATGGCAATTTCTGCAAAATTATTAAATTCAAGTGGCGAAATGATTTTTATTACCCCTAGAAGTTTCTGCTCTGGCCTTTACTACAGCAAGTTTAGAAAATGGCTCATGGAAAAAGCAAATTTTGAGAATATACACTTATTTGATTCAAGGAAAGAATTATTTTCCAGTGAGAATGTTCTTCAGGAAAATATAATTACAAAATTTACTAAAAGAGAAATCGGCCAGATTACAATTTCCAAAACTTTTAATGGAGATTTCTCTGAAAGGCATATAATTACTGTTTCCAAAAAAGATGTTATTTACAGAAGTAACGGGCACATATTTTTCAGAATACCTTCAAATGAAGAAGAATTGAAGGCAATTAAGGAATTAGATAAGCTGCCTTACAATTTTTACAAGCTTGGCGTAAAAATCTCAACTGGCAGAGTTGTAGCTTTTAGAAATAAGGAACATCTGCAAAATAGCCTATCTAAAGATTCTATACCTTTACTTTGGATGCATAACATAAAAAACGGAAGAATTGAATGGCCATTAAAAAACAAAGACAAAGCGTTAGCAATAAAAAACAGCAATTTGACCAAAAGGTTATTTAATGAAGCAGGCAATTATTTAGTTCTAAAAAGGTTTACCACAAAAGAACAAAAAAAGAGATTTGTAACAGCTTGCATATTTAAGGAAGATTTTGAGAAATATGGCTATTTCGCATTAGACAATATGGTTAATTATATTCATCGCCCTAATCAACTATTAAATAAAAATCAAATAAAAGGGATTGCAAAATACCTGAATTTGCCAATTGTTGATTTATACTTCAGAGTTTTGAACGGGCATACGCAAGTAAATGCTAATGAAGTTTACGCTTTGCCCTTTCCATCTTTAGAGCAATTAGAATCATTCGGTAAAAATTCAAATGAATCCATAAGTATATTGAATAAAAAGATAAGTGATATGAATGAAGAATTTCACGAAAAACAAACCATAGAGGTAATTCACGCTTAAGAGGATATAATATGACTAAATAACAGAAGCATTAGATATTTTGAAACAGTTTAATGTTCCGAAAAAACAGCAAAATGAGCGTTCTGCGTTAGCATTATTATCATTGCTTGCATTAAGAGAAAAAGATTTATGGCATGACTCTAAAAAAATCCTAATTCGTGTGCATGACATGATGCAATTTATCAAGGCAGAGTATAACAGGGAATATGCCGAGAACAGCAGAGAAACTTTCAGAAGGCAAACCTTACATCAATTTGAAAAAGAAGTAGGTATCGTTGAGAGAAATGCTGATGATACAACCAGAGTAACTAACAGCCCAAACACAACATGGTCGGTTACTGATGATGTTCTTAAAATTATCAAAAAATATGGAACACCTGATTGGAAGAAAGAATTACCGAAATTCCTCAAGAAAATAAAGAGAACTGTCATAAGCTATAAAGTCAAAAGAGGAAAAAATACGCTTTCAGTAATTGTAGATTATAAAGAGATTACTTTCTCTCCAGGAAAGCACAATGAACTTCAAATTGAAGTCTTAAATAATTTCAGAAAAAATTTCTGTCCTGAAGCAGAAGTTTTGTATGTGGGAGATACGGCGCATAAAATGCTGTATTTGAATAAAGAATTGTTAGATGAAATAGGAATAGAAATAAAGAAACACGACATATTACCTGATCTTGTTCTGTTGGACAAGACAAAAAGTAGGTTGTATTTGATTGAGGCAGTTACATTTCATGGTCCAATTTCCAATAAAAGACATATAGAACTTACTGAATATTTCTCAAAACTTGAATATAAAAAATTTTTTGTAAGTGCATTTCCTGATTTTAAGGAATTTAAGCGGCACGTTGATGATATTGCCTGGGAAACAGAAGTGTGGGTTTCAGAGATTCCTAATCACATGATACATTTTAATGGAGATAAGTTCTTGAAAATGGATTAACAGGAAGAGTATGAAATGTGGTTATCAAAAATGAGAATTCTGAAAAAGTAGATAACATTGAAATTCCTGTTAGTTGCGTCGCTAGCTTACGAGCGAAGCGAAGTTCTGGAAACTTGTGTCCGCAAAGTAAAATTTGAGTTCCCAATCAATTCTGCCAAAGGCAGGCTATATGTCCGAAGGACAGGGGGTTCCGTTCATTCAGAAATACGTAGCGGTACATCAAGAATATAAATCCAAGAGGTGAGAAAACATAAATCATAACATTTATATATATTTGTTAATATGTGTTATATGGGGGATAATTATGACAACAAAAAATATAACTTTAAAGGTTGACTCTAAGATATATGATACTTATAGAAAATACTGCAAAAAAGAAGGGATTATTGCTTCAAGACAATTTGAGAAACTAATGGAAAAAGAATTGAAAAAATATTCTTTAGAGGTTGTATAAAATGGCAGAATCAATATCAGGTATCGGAAAAAAAAGACCTTTAATTAATCTGTCAGTTACTAAATTAAAACTTGACAAAAATAATCCAAGGCTATCTGAATTTATTCAAGGAAAATCTGAAAAGGAGATTCAAGAAAATCTAGTCAATGAATTTGAACTTAGAGAACTAGCAGACTCATTTTCAAAAAATGGCTATTTTGATGAAGAACCGTTGGTTGCTATTCCCGATCATCTGCCTGAGAAATTCAAATCTAAAACATATTTAGAACTTAAATCTGATCCAGAATATTTATCCTATATTGAAAAAAAAGAAACAACGTTTACTGTTGTTGAAGGCAATCGAAGGTTAGCAACTATAAAAATTCTTCTTTCAACTCAATTACAAGATGAATTTAAAGTGAAAGATTGGCCTAAGCCTTCAGAAGAAAATATGGAAGATCTAAAAATTGTTCCAGTAATTATTTATCCTACACGAGATGAAATTGTTCCATATTTAGGTGTTAGACATATAGCCGGAATTAAAAAATGGGATCCGTATGCAAAAGCAAGATATATTGCATCAATAGTAGAAGAAAATAAAGATTTATATGAAGTTCAACAAAGAGTGGGAGATAGAGGTTTATCAACGATTAAAAGTTATATTTGTCTGAAGTTGATAGAATTAGTTGAGGAAGAGATGGAAGCTTCTGCTAAAAAAGCAAAAGAATTTTTCTCATATTTATTGCTTTCAACAGGTCAAAGATCTATTAAAGAATATATAGGATTACCTACTAATTGGAAAGAGGTTGATATAAATAAAATAATTCCAGATGATAAATATGAATCTTTAAAAAATTTGTTTTCGTATTTATTTGGGGAAGGAAAAGATAAACTTGCAATAATAAAGGAATCTAGAGACATAACTGGAAAATTATCTAAAGTGTTAAGTATTAAACATTCAGCAGATTATCTTTATAAAACTAGAGATTTACAAACTGCTTTTGACCAAACCGACGGTGAGGAAGAAAACCTCTTATCATTGCTTACAAAAGCAAATAAACTATTAGAAAGTTCACTAAGTGTAGTCCATAAATACACCAAGAATGAACAGGTACATGATAAGATTGATGAATGCAGTGAAACAATAAAACAACTGAAAAAGCAGGCTAATTAGAATGATAATTCCTCCTTTAGATAATCCTGATGATGTTGATTATGTTTCAGATTGGGTAGAATTATATGTTACTCTTAATAAAAATAGCATTTCAAAAGCAACATTAAAAAAAATAATTGAAGAAACTTCAGGGATGGAAACTGAAGATACATTTGTAGATTTTGTTTTTCAGAGGTTGCAAAATAGATCCTCCTTATATGGGAAGAATTCACCAATTGAAGCAGAAGGGAATTTAGTTGTTTCTAACATTAATTGGAAAAAGAACCCAGAATATGTTATGAATCTTTTGTTATCTTTATGGGGAAATAATGATGAAATAATAAAAACTGGTAAATTATTTGAAAAATTTTCAGCAGAAGCAATAAAAAAATATACTAGCGGAGAGGTGATAATTTATGGACATCCCTCAAAACAGACAATAAAAGAAATATGTGACGAAATAAAAGAGGATTTTTGTAAAGAGCCCCCTCCACAAAGCAAAGATTCAGGAGTTGATGTTATTGCTTGGAAAAGTTTTGGTGATAATAAACCGAGTCAACTAATAGTGCTATTTCAGTGTGCATCAGGTTTTAACTGGGATCAAAAGTTATTGGAAATTCCATTAAAAAGATGGTCAACGTATATTACATGGGTATGTGACCCAGTTAAAGGATTTACTTTTCCAAAAATAATTCCTTATGAAAAATTTAAGCAGAAAGCTTATGATTGTGGTATATTATTTGATAGGGCAAGATTATACAGATATACTTTTGATAGTGATATTCCTGATTTAAGAAGCGAAATTTTGGAATGGTGTAATGTACGATTAGAGGGTATAAAAAATGAAGTTTGTTGATTTATTTGCAGGATTAGGAGGATTTCATGTGGCCTTATCTTCATTAGGACATGAGTGTGTGTTTGCTTCAGAGATAAATAATTCATTAGCCAAGACCTATGAAAGAAATTTTGGGATTAAAGTTTACGGAGACATTACAAAAATTAAGGCTGATGAGATTCCAAAACATGATATACTCTGTGCAGGTTTTCCATGTCAACCTTTTTCAAAAGCAGGGAGGCAAAAAGGATTAAAAGATAAAAAAAATGGTAGTTTTTTTATAAAGGATGTTGCAAGAATTTTAGAATATCATAGGCCTAAATATTTTATTTTAGAAAATGTGCCGCATCTTAAAAAACATGATCGTGAAAAAACATGGAAAATTATATTAGGAAAATTACAAGACCTTAATTATGATGTAAAAGAAACAATTTTATCCCCTCACGAGTTTGGCATTCCCCAAATAAGGAAAAGAATATTTATTGTAGGTTCATCAAAAAAATTAAATGATTTTGAATTCCCTACACCCAAAATAGATGCGGAGTTAGATATTAGAAATATATTACTAAAATCAGAAAATAATAATAGGAAATTAAACGAAAAACAACTAAATTGTCTTGATTTGTGGCAACAAATAATCGATAAGATTCCAAAGGAAGATTCTTTACCTTCTTTTCCAATTTGGTCTATGGAATTTAGTGCAACCTATCCTTTTGAAGATAAAACACCCCATAGCTCGAGTATTAAGGAATTACAAAAATCACGGGGAATATTTGGAAAATCTCTTAAAAACTTAAATAGAGAACAGATTTATTCTTACTTGCCTAGTTATGCAAAAATAGAACAAGACAAATTTCCTCAGTGGAAAATAAATTACATTAAACAAAATAGAGAATTTTATGATAAATATAAGGGTGTATTAAAGCCTTTCTTGAAAGAGTTAAATAAATTGTCTTCAAGTTGGCAAAAACTAGAGTGGAATTGTCAGAATGGAGAAAGAACAATTAAAAATTATATTTTGCAGTTTAGGGCATCAGGCATTAGAATAAAAAAAACAAATTATGCCCCCACTTTGGTTTTAACATCTACTCAGAGACCAATAATTGGTTGGGAAGAAAGATATATTTCTCCTAGAGAAGCTGCAAAACTTCAAGCATTGGATGATATTGAGTTGCCTGATACAGAGTCTACTGCTTTTAGATCATTAGGAAATGCGGTTAATTCCAAAATTGTAAAAGTTATAGCTCTAAATTTAATCAAATAGTTTTTTCACCCCATTTAAATGTAATACTTTTCCGAAGGACTAGGAACCACCTCGTTTTAGTCAAAAGGAACTCAAATTTTACTGAACTTATCGGAATTAAGCGAAATTTTATTACGCTTAATACTGGAATTTACTATAGGATATGCAATTTAATCTAATTGAAGGTAGTCTCATATTTCATGAATGAAGTACATTATGTCAAAATTGAAATATAGTGAAGGCGCAAAATAATTGAGCATAAGTATTATCAATAGCACCTTCACTTATTACGAAAAGCGCTCAGTTTTTTTGCGCTTTGAGTATAGATGCTATTGTAGATCAAGAGTGTAAACTCAAAGAATATTCACAAAAGACAAGAGATACTTATCTACGTCACATTAAGAAATTTGCCATACACTTTTTTTAAGTAAAGCCTGTCTTTCAAATCCCTGTCATTACTAACTTTCCGTGCTTTACGCCCTTTGTTGCAAGTATTGAATCTGAGAATTTGGTGATATCCTTCACCTTTCCTTCAAGTATTAATACCTCCATGCAGTTATCATCATCTATATGAACATGGAGCGTGCTCCTTATTATATTAGAATATTCGTGTTGCTTATGAGTTAATTCATGTTGTAAGTCATGTTTGTGGTGGTCAAATACCATAGTCAATGTCGCAACCATTTTCTTATCAGGATCTTTTTGCTTTTCATAAATTAATGAATCCCTAATTAAATCCCTTATTGCCTCAGATCTATTCTTGTATCCTTTTGTTTTTGTCAATCTGTCAAATTCTTTAAGCTGCTCCGGATCAAATGCTATTCCTTTCCTTACTATTTTTTCCATTATTATCACCTGCATATTAGTAGCACGTATTTAATATAAAAGTGTTACGATTTTTTTATTCGTAGCAAAAAGTTTATTAAGCCGCAATTTTTAATGGGATTGTAGCAATAGCGAAAGCATATAGCAGCAAAAATGATTAATAAGGAGTTTTTTAAAAAGAGGTTTAGTATATCTTATGCGTTGATATTTGCAATTATTTTGATTTTACTTATTCTTTTTTTCAGGAAAACGGCGATTTATTTCATCCTTGTGCTTTTAACATCTGCTTTTGTTTATTTGAATTATTATATACACCTGCCTTTTGATCTTAGCCCTGTTCTTTTTTTATCACTGATTATTACAAGAGAATATAATTTTTTTATGTCAATCCTCTATATTTTTGTGGCAGGAATACTTCCAATGGTTTTTGCAGGAGGAAGTTTTGACCATACAACCATTTTTTACTTATCAATTATTATTGCAGTTAATTTTATTTCAATTTTTTTTATTTCTGTAAGCTTTATTATTGCAGCTCTAATATTAATCATTATCCACCATATAATATGCGCTTTTGGAAGCATTTCATTTGGGACAAACCCTGCAAAAGAAGTAGTAAATATGATAACTAAGATTGCTGTAGATGGGTTTTATATCCTGAATTTTTCAGTTATAGTAATAAGTATTATTCATTAACAGAAAAAATAGTCAATAGTAGCTACTAATGATTGTGTGCATGCTTCAGCAGATGCTCTCTTTCATGCATTAAATAATGGGCGGCGTTTCCGAACGACTCTTGATTTTTCGAGGAGACTCTGATAATATTTGCTTTCCCATTGATATTCCTTAAATCCCTTAGATATATTTTCTCGTTAAAATTTACATATTTTGCAAGATCAGATTTTGATATAACTATAATATTAGCATCCATGAATATGTAAGGATATTTTTTTGGCTTGTCAAATCCTTCAGTAGTGCTGCTGATGACTATATTTATGTGCTGCCCTATTTTTACTCCGGCAGGGCATACAAGATTGCCTACATTTTCTATTATTAGGTAATTTTTTCCTGAAAGGTCCATTTCCTGAATTGCTTGATTAATCATCATTGAATTGAGATGGCAGCCGCTGTGGGTGTTAATCTGATATGTGTAAATATTACTTGCTTCAAGCCTTTTTTTGTCAATGTCAGATTCCAAATCTCCTTGTATTACAGCAATTTCAGCAGAAGGAATATGTTTGCTTATTCCTTCTATAAAGCTTGTTTTTCCGCAGCCGGGCGAGCCCATTAGGTTAATGCATAATATATTTTTTGCTTTCAGCCTGGATTTTATTTGATCTGAAAGAAAATCATTCATTTCTGTGACAGATTCATTGATTAAAAAGCTTTTTTCATTCTTAGAAACTTTTCTCACCTTTTTTTTTACATTATTTTTATGCTTTTTTTCTTCACATCCGCATTCTTTGCACATAATTATCCCTCTATGATTTTTTTTATTATAAAATTTCTTCCCTGAATTATCTTGACATTACCTGACTTGCACTCTTTGCAATAGACAAGTATTGGCTCATTGACAAGGTTTATCTTTTTGCATTCGTTGCATCTGATTTTGCCTTTTATCTCTTTAAATTGTAATTCTGTTTCTTTAAGTAAAGTTTCCTCTTTTTTCATTATGCCATAATAAAATACAATTGGTTCTTTCTTATAATTTGTAAGCATGCCAAGTTCAAGCATAATTTTTTTAGGTTTTTTTATTTTTTTTTCTTTACATTCTCTAATTATCTTTGTTACAAGCGCTTTAGTTATTGACAATTCATGCATTTTATTTTTCAAATTGTTTTTATATCAATTCTATTTAGCATATTCTAGGAACAATTCTTCCGGTTGGCTTTGGAAGGATGCTTTTTCCAATGGCAGTATTTAAAATAACTTTTTTGCTATTGTCTATTTTGCCTATTATTGCAGCGTACTTATTGTATTTTTGCAGAAGTTCAAGAATTTTTTTTGCATTCTCCTGCGATGCTACAACTATTGCTCTTCCCTCGCACGCAAGATTAAATAAGTTAATGCCGAGCATCTCTGCAACTTTTTTAACCTGCGGCAATGCAGGAATTGAATCTTCATCTAATGATATGCCTACGTTATTTTGCTCGCAAATCTCATTTAGTGACGCTGCTATTCCTCCGCGTGTAGGGTCTTTTGCAATTTTTACATATTTTCTTATATCATTGAATTCCATAATTAATGGCTTTGAATCAGTTATCACATTTGTCTCGTAATCAAACCTTTTGCTTAGGAGTGCAATTGCATGCTCGCCTATTCCTCCGCTGATAATTACTGCATCGCCATTGTTTAATACATCTGAAAAAATTCTGTCTGATATTCCTACAGCTGCTGTGTTAATTATAATCTTATCGATTTTTCCCTTTGGCATAACTTTTGTGTCTCCTGTCACAATCGGCACATTATACCTGGCTGATAGCTCTTTTATAGTGTTGATAATAACTGATAGGTTTTCGGTCGAGAAACCCTCTTCAATCACTAAAGACAGCGCAATTCCTATTGGAATACCTCCCTTAACCAGTATGTCATTTACTGTTCCGCAAAATGCAAGATGCCCAATATTGCCGCCAGGAAAAAAAATTGGGTCAACAACATAAGAATCTGTTGTAAAAAATAATTTTTTTTTGTTTTCCAGTTCATATGTTGCAGAATCGCTGTCGCAGTTTTTCCAGTTGCTCCGAAATGAGAAGCCAAATGAATTTATCAATTGGTCCATCTCGCTTCCTCCTGCTCCTTCTGCAAGTGTGATTACTTTTTTTTCTTCTTTCATCTTTTTTATTTAGTTCTCATTTTCCGTGCCTATAATAAATTGAGCATGTCCCTTCTTCTGATACCATGCATGCGCCTTGTGGATTACTTGGTGTGCAGACTTTTTTATAAAGAGGACATGATACAGGTTCAATTGTTCCCTTTAATATATCTCCACATCTGCATCCGGCGCTTTTTTTTGTGACAACTTTTGACAATATTTCTTTGTATTTAACTTTCGCATTCAATTTATCATCTTTTACTTCAAGGCCGGAATTTTGTATTGTACCAAGGCCTCTCCAAACACTATCTGCAACATAAAATTTTTCAGCAAGAAGCTTTTGCGCATTAACATTTCCATCTTCCTGGACAATTTCAGGATATGCATTTATTGTTTTTTTTCTCCCTTGAATGATTAATTCAAGAAGTGCGCTGATTCCCCTTAATATTTTTTCAGGTGTGAATCCGCTTATCGCTGATGCGATATTTAACTTATCGTATGCCTTCCTGCCAATTATTGCAGAGACGTGGCCTGGCGATATGAATCCATCAATTGCATCGTTTTCGCAAACAAGGGCAGATATAGCAGGCGGAACAAGCTTATGGACTGAATAAACACAAATGCCTTTGTTCAATAAATAGGCAGTCATCGGAGCTGTTGTCTCAAATCCAACTCCAAAAAAAACAATATTTGGATACCTTTCAACAAGTGCTAACACTTCAGAAGCAGAATACACTTCAAAGACATTTCCTTGCATTGCTTTTGCATCTTCAAGAGAATACTCACTTCCGGGAACACGCATCATGTCACCATACGTTGCAATAGGGATAGAGCTCATTGCAAGGCTTATCATACAGTCAATATCATGCTGGGAAGAAACACAGACAGGGCATCCTGGCCCGGATATAAGCCTTATATTTTTAGGGAGAATATCTCTTATTCCGTATTTTACAATAACATTTGTATGGCCGCCGCATATTTCCATAATCGTAATATTTTTTTTTGCCTTTTTGGCAAGAATATTTATTTTTTCAATATGTTTTTTAATAATAGCAGCGTCTTCCATCTTATTTAAATTTGTTTTTTTTTATCCTCTCGATATCGTGCCTGATGATCTCAATTGACTCTTCTGCACTTTTTTTGTCAAGCTTTTCAATAGCAAATCCGGCATGGATAAGGATATAATCTCCGAGTTTTGGATTGTCTATTAATGATAAATTTATTTTTTTGGTGACACCGCCATAATCTACATTGGCAGTATCAGATTGAATGCTTATTATTTTTGCAGGTATTGCGTAGCACATATTAGTTTCCGGATGAAGCTCCAAGTTTGATTATATTATTTACTACATTATCTTTAATGTTTTCAAATTTTAACAATATCTCATCAGATAATTTGTTATAAAAAGGCTTTGTATCTTTTACATTAATTCCTATAAGGAATACTCCCTTAATATTCGGCTTGTATGCTTTTATTAGCTGTGCAGTTTCTTCAACACCAAAGTCGTGGATTGAGCCAATATTCATACTTGATTTTAGGTTTTCTGCTCTTATTACTTTAACAGTTCCTATTTTGCCTTTTTCTTTCATTGAGTCTACTATAATGACTGTATCGTTATCTTCGATATAAGAAATTATGTCAAATCCAAGAACACCTGCTTCCAAAAGTTCAAATCCAGTAAGCCGCTCGTCTTTTTCAAGCTCCGAATATAGCTTAGGCC
The DNA here is from genome assembly GCA_043801855.1 of archaeon. GTDB lineage: Archaea > Nanobdellota > Nanobdellia > Woesearchaeales > GW2011-AR15 > CAYTWW01. Next base: position 108,299 of record JAZDLQ010000017.1, read on the forward strand.
CAATGCCATCATCTCCTCCAAAAGTGTTACCGACAAAAAAGACCTTAACAACCATACTAAACCCAAAAAGGAATTAATGCTTAAATAAGCTTTGTTTTTAAGGAGTTAAAAAGCGCGCCAATAATTAATGCATAACTGCTAATTGCCAAGAGCTTTGCTTATCGCTTTTTTAAATCTGTCAAGAGATTTAAGCCCAAAAATTATTGCAAACTCTCCAACCAAAGAATATTTTTTTACATTGAACTTGGTCTGGAGTATAAGCATATCTTCTGAAGCATAAGGAGAAATTCCTTTAGCAAGAAACCTAAAGACAAGCTCTTTTTTATTAATCTGCACAAGCGGATCTGTTTGGATAAAGTTCATATTTAAGAAAGTTCCAAGCGCATTAATATAAGACTCAGATAAGCTAATCCCTATAGCCTTAAATTTTTCTTCGCATTCAAGCGTAATTGTTTTTGTTGTGCCTATTGGGTTTTTTTCAATTAAATCAAGCAGCACAGTTGAAAATTTTCTGTCAAATACTGTAATTATGCTTCCGAGAGCATCACCTTTCACTCTGAGAAAAACAGAAACAACAGGATCGTTACTCTGCTGCTTGTATTCATTGACAAGGTTTTTAGAGTCAATTATTTTTATTTCGGTTAAGTTCATTTCGACCTTTTCATTGACCATCTGAGACAATCTTATTGCTGCGTTGCCTGAGCCGATATTTCCTACTTCTTTCATTGCATCAATTTCAAAATCACTTAGCTTATTTTGGTCCATTTATTCACTCCATGTTTTCATTTCATCTGCAATTTTTGATATTTCGGAAACCAGCAGCAGGTTTTCACTTCCTGTAAATACAATTACAGAGAACTTTTTTTTCTGGCTTTCGGTTTTAAGATATAACAGTGATTTCACTATTTTCTCAATAGAATTATAATATAATGCAATATCAATAATATCTATTGCAACAAAGCTTGGGCTGTATTTCAAAAAGATAGAATCAAGGCTTTCAATTATTCCGTCAAGGTCATTTGGATTCATAAGGTAGAATATGCTATCATCATCAGGCATTTCATCAGCTCTCACACAAACAGCGTCAATAAATGCAAGATTTGATGTGTCAATGCCTTTTGAGGCTATTTTTTTTTTATCATTAAAAGATGGATTTCGAAAGTTAATTATCACACCGCTTGAAACTTTGCTAATAGCAGAAATCAGGCTTAAGTAACAATTAGTAAGCTGCGAAGGTTTTGCTTTCACTAAATAAAAACCAGGTGTTTCAGTGATATTTTTTATTAATTTATCCTCAAAACTTGTCATTGCGTTATTTCTATTTATTTGTTACTATATAAATATTTTGACTTTAAAAATTTGTTTAATAAGATAATAAGAATTTGATAAAAAAATAAAAAATATTTTTTTATTGCGTAGGCTCAATTACTATTTGCTTTCCCTTGTTTTTTCCAACAGAATGGATTGAGCAGGAAATGCACGGGTCAAATCCTCTTACTATGTGCGCAGCTTCAAGAATGCTGTCGCTTTTGCTTAATTTAGTTCCAATTAGCGCAGCTTCAATTGCAGAGTGATGCCCTTTTGAATCAATAGGAGACGCATTCCATGTTGTTGGGGTGATTATCTGGTATGATGTGACTTTGGAATCTTTGATATTGATCCAGTGACTAACCGCTCCCCTTGGGGCTTCAGCTAGTCCAACTCCAGAGCCATTTTTCACTTCTTCAAATGGGTAATAGAATGGCTTTTGAAGATCAATCTCAGAAACCCACTCAATTAATTTTGGCATGATTAATAAGATTTCATGCAGCCTGGCAATAGTTCTTGTGAATGTGTTTATCCCAAATGCGCCAACAAGGTCTTTTATTAACGGATCTTCATTAACAATCTGCCTTGCAAGAGGGCCGCATTCTACTGCGTGACCAAAATACCTGGGTGTTTTTATCCATGAATAAGCTCCATTTTTCTTAGGATGCGGTTTTGTCTTTCCGTTTAATGGATGTCTCCATTCATTTTCTGATTCATAGTACGATGAAGCCGTATCTTCAAAAATTAATTTGCTGTCAACTGGATGAAATATTCCTCCTTCGACATATCCTGGCTTAAAAAGATAGCTTCCGTTGCTGTTTTTGCCATATCCGAATGAAAGGAAATTATTAGGTGATCCTTCTCCATATTTATGAAGGCCGATGTCCTGTGCATACCTAATAAATACTCCAACATCAGAATCAGCAAAAGCTTTATTTTCCATAAGCTTTAGGAGGTCTTTAACTGTTTTTACTTTTTGCCAGTCTTCAATTGTTACTCCTCCCAGAATTTCCTGCTCGATAAATGCCTTTACTTCTTTAAGCATAGTATCTGTTTTTATCAGTTCGATGAATTTAGGTATGCTGCATACTCCACCTGGAACTGCATGCATTGGATGAGGGAATTTTCCGCCAAATGTTGCAACAACGCTGTGCAGAGGAATTCTTGCCTTGACTAAAACATCTTTTAAGTGAGGGCTTTTTAGCGGGTCAAATCTTTTTAAGACTTCTTTATACAATGGCTGGTTTTTATAAGCATCATTGACTAAATCAGGGCCCCACATAAAATAAAAATGTGTTGCATGGCTTACGCATATATTTGATCCAAGAACAACATCTCTGACAAGCTGCGCATTTCTTGGAATCTTAAAATTTGCTGCAGCTTCAATTGCAATAGCGCCTGCTGTTCCGTGCGAAACAGGGCATACTCCGCATGTTCTTTGAGACATTCTCATGGCGTCAAATGGCTTTTGGCCGATAAAAATATTTTCAAATCCTCTATATACAAAGCCAAGAGATTTTGCATTAGTAATTACGTTTTTGTCATCAACGCTTATTTCAATAGCCATGTCTCCTTCAATTCTGTTTAATGGGTCAATTGTTAATTTTTTCATTGTGAGTCACCTCCGTAGAGGACTTTTTTCTTCGCTTTAACCATGTCTTCAACTTCCTTTGGAAGGCTTAGTGTTTCCTCACTAAATGGTGTCATTGTCACTGGAAACCCAGGGTCACAGCAGCCAATGCATGGAGCGCCTGATCTTGTACAGGATGAAACACCGTTCCATAATCGTACATTGCAGTCTGCGTTTGTTGTTCTGCCTTTGCATCCAAGAGTTGCTGCGTAGCATCCAACTTCAGTATAATTCTTTGCCCAAAGTCCTCTTTCATGGAATTCGCAGTGCTTGCATCCTCTATGGACTTTCTCCTCAAAATAATCTTTTGGCCTGTTGTATTCATCAAGAACTACTGGCCTTCCAAGCCTAAACGACTGGATTGTATTAATGACCCAGTCAGGATGAGTTGGGCACCCAGGAATATTTATTACTGGAAACCCAAGGCCTGAAATATAATCTTTTCCAAGAAAGCCACCCTTTGTATGACCATGAAACTGCAGGCCAGTTGCTCCTGATTCATTAGGCGGAGCAGCAGGGATTCCTCCGAATGCTGCGCAGGTTCCGACTGCAATAGTTAAGTTTGATTTTGAAGCAAAATTTTTTACCATATTTTTAACGTCTTCTCCTCCGAAAAAATCTCCAAACCCTTCTTTCATAGGAACACTTCCCTCAAATACAAATAAGTCAATCCTTATTTTTCCACCTAAACAGTCATTAAACAATTTTTTTGCTTCTGCTCCAAAAACAGGGCTAATTGTTGGGTGATACAATAAATTAATATTATTTCTCTTAAGAAAAGTCAGGAAATCCGGTCTCTCTGCGTCAAATACAGACATTGAATCTCCGTCGCATGTCTGACCCTGCATCCAAATAAGATTTAGCTCTTGCATTAAACTCCACCTCTTTTAAGCTCTCTATTTTTATTTAAAATATTTAGTTTATTTAAATAAAATATTAACTCTAAATAATTATTATCAATTAAGTATATAAATATTTAGTTAAGTATATAAATATTAACTACACAATTATGTAGTTTATGAAAAAATGTGAATTTAGAAAAATGCTATTATTTCTTGGAAAAAAATATAGTCTTACTTTATTATATGTTATGTCTGATGAGCCAATAAGATATAATCAGCTTTTTTCGCTCTTTAAGTCAAATATCAATCCTACATTACTATCCAGGCGCCTCAAAACTATGCAAGAGCTCAGATTAATAAAAAGGATAATTGTTGATAACACTGTTTTTTATGTCCAGACAAAAAATGCAAAAAGTCTAAAAAACACGCTTGATTTGCTAAAGAAATTAATGGCACAAGAAAACTATTTTGTGCCTGCAATATGCCGAAACGTAAATAGCAGATGCACTTGCGATTTACTAAAAAAAGCCTGAGCACCATTTTTTACAGATTTAGTTTTTCTAACCTTTTTTCCTATTTTATCATCTATCTTTTTTAAACTCTTACTACTTTAAAGTGCTACAATATAAATATAAACTCTTTGTGAATATTTAATTTTGTATATTTATTCGAAGTAGTATATTATTCGAAGTAGTATATTATTGAGTTGTATATTATTGGAAGGTGATTATATGTCAAAGAAAGAGAAATGCAAAGAGTTAATGACAAAATTCTTTGGCCCTGCCTCTGCTGCGCTGGTTGATACAATGAGTGAAGAAGAATGTGTTGCTAAATGCAAGGCAAAAGTCTTAGGTTTTTTAGGTGCAGAAAAAGCAAAGGAGTTTGATAGTATCTGATTAAATAAACAATTAATTAAAAAACTACAAAAAAAAGAGGTGGGGACTAAATGAAAATTAGGGATTTAATATTCACGATGTTTATTGTAAGTATAATTGTTAATTCTGCTATTATTGTTGCTTTTGCGTCAGGCAAAGTCAACCAGATTAGTGAAGTAACTTCTAAATCCAGTTCAGATACTTTAAAAAATAACGCAGCAAAAAGCTTAATTGATACGGCAATTGGACTTAAGGATTCGCTGGACAGCCAATTAACAAACCATTACACTCTTGTAAAAACATGGGCAAGCAACCCTCTATTACAGCAGACTTCAAAAGAAGCGCAAAAATACTCAAAAGAAGCACTTTATGAGATGTGGAGCGCGCAAAGCACAAGAGTATATGATGAAGGAGAGGCTACAGGAGACGGAAATCCTGACAATGATTTAAGTTCAACAGCATCAAAGTATTTAATAACACTTTCTACAATGACTGGAGTTTACCCTGAAATATTCACAACAGATAATAGAGGCTATGCTATTGCAGCTAATGTTGCAACAGGTGATTTTGATCAGGGGCCAGATGACTGGAGAGTTTTTTTAAATGAAGCCGGACAACCTTATTTTAAGCAAAATAAACCTGGAGTTGACCAGGAGCCATGGTATTATGCAGCAAATCAGGCAGTTGACGGGTTCTATATAAGCAAAACTATTTATGATGAAAGCTCTGGTACTTGGGGATTGGAATTAGTCAGCCAGATGAGAGATCCTACTAGTTTGGAATACCTTGGCCAGATAAAAGCAGTTTTTGATTTTAGCAAGTTTGTAGGCCAGCTTGTTAATGTAGAGGATCTTGCTGTTGATGAAATCCAGGTAATTGATGCAAGCGGCAAGGTAATTGCTGATTCAGACGGCAAAGCAGTATCAGGAGATCTTGCAACAATAGATTCAGCTTTTATGAGCGAGATTAACAAAGGTAAAAATTCAGGCTACGTTGCCAGAGTAGATGAAGAAGGAAATAAAGTAATAACTGCTTATGCAAGGTCAAATGATAAAAATAAATATGTTGTTGCAGTATCTAAAAGAGAAAGTGATATTGATATGCCTATTAATAGTTTTGTTGACGGTTTGACCGGAAACATTAAAAAAGTTGGCAGTGAGTTGCAGATGAATATAATAATAATTGCAGCAGTTGTTGGTCTTCTTACGCTATTAGTTGCATTTGTTGTAATAAATGCGCAAATAGTAGATCCTGTAAACAGGCTTTCAGAAGTAGCAGATAAATTAACAGATGGCGACTTTTCAGTAAGCATGCCGGAAATAAAAACCAGAAATGAGATTCAGAAATTCTCTGCGTTGACTGCGTTGTTAGTTTCGATTATTAAACAGGGCAGAGAAGGCAAGAAAGAAGAGCATAAAGAAGAGAAAAAAGAAGAACATAAAGAAGAGCATAAAAAGAAATAATTAACACTAATTTTTTCTTTTTTTCTTTCGATACATTTATATACTTGCTTCTCAGTTAATTTTATAAAAAAGAGGTGTGGGATATGAGGCTAAATGACATTAGCATTAGATGGCAGTTACTGATTATCTGTGTTCTATTGGTCAGCGTTCCGTCGATTATACTTGGTGTGATAAGCTATAATACTATAAAAGCTGAAACTGAAATTCAGGTTGAGCAAAACCTGATTCTGCAAAATAAAATTATCATGAATAATGTTAGGGATTATTATGATCTGTCAATGAAAAATCTCGAATCTAATCTTGCAACAGCTGAAGTTATTGCAACAAAAGGTGTCCTTACACCCAGAAACTATGCTCTTGATTATCAACATAAGTTAAAAGTGAATGCTGTTAACCAGATAACAAAACAGTCAAAGCAATTAGATATACCTACAATGACGGTTAATGATGATTCTGCATATCATGATTTTATCTATGTAGATAGAATTAAAGAAGCAGTTGGAGGGACAGCAACAATTTTCCAGCTTATCCCTGACGGATTATTCAGGATATCTACAAATGTCATTAATGAAGACGGATCGCGTGCTGTTGATACTTATATTCCTACTGATTCTCCTGTATACAAATCTATAATTTCCGGTCAGACTTACTATGGAAATGCTTTTGTTGTAACTGCCTGGTATGTTGCTGCATATACACCTATCCGGGATTCTTCTGGTCAAGTTATCGGTGCATTATATGTAGGTATTCCTGAAAAAGATTTTAAAGAACCAGTCCTTCAGTCACTATCTGAAATAACTGTCGGTAAAACCGGATACTTATGGATACTAAATGAAAAAGGCGAATACGTGCTTTCTCTTAGCAGAAAAAGGGATGGCGAAAGCATATATGATTCACAGGATTCAAATGGAAGAAAGTTTGTTCAGGAATGGCTCGCAAAGGCGCCTTCCATGAAGCATGGAGAAGCAGTAATTGATTATTATCCTTGGAAAAATACAGGAGAGACACATGAAAGATTAAAAATTGCGTCATATTCTTATTTTCCTGAATGGAAATGGACAGTCGGCTCAAGCATTTATATGGATGATTATTATGATAATCTTAATGCAATAAAAAACCAGACTATTCTGACAGTAATTTTCTTTATTGTAATTGGCTCATTTGCTGCTTATCTTGTTGCATTGAATATCAGAAAAATGCTTAAGCCTCTATCTGACGTTATGAAAAAGCTTGCTGATGGCGATTTGTCGGCAAGAGTTGATATGCATAATGTAGGAAAAAATGAGTTTGGAGAGCTTGCTTGCGGAATTAATGCAATGCTTGATAATACCGCAACACCAATTAAAGAATTAAGCTTAGTTGCAAAATCAATTACAGATGGCGACCTTAATGTAAAAGTTGAAGTCAATGCAAAGGGCGACATGGTAGTTCTTGTACAGGCAATTAGGACAATGGTTGAAAGCCTAAGAGATTTTGTAGTTTTAGTTTCAAAAAACGCAAATATGGCAGCAACATCTGCTGAAGAGCTTTCAGCATCGGCTGAAGAAGTAAATGCCTCAACAGAGCAGGTGAACGCAACAATTCAGGAATTATCTAAAGGAGGGCAAAATCTGGCGACAATTGCTGCCAATACTAAACAAATAGTTGAATCAGTCGGAATGGCGGCAAGGCTTGTTTCAGAAAGCAGCAAAAAGGCAACAGAAGGTGCAACAAAAGCCGGAAAGATTGCACAGGAAGGAACTGATGCTGGAAAAAAAGCAGATCTTGTGATGAAAAATATTTTAGAAAGCACTCAGGCAACAACTAAAAATATTAGCCAGCTTGATGATAAAAGCAAAGAAATTGGAAAAATTATCGATGTCATAAATAGCATTAGCGAGCAGACAAACCTTCTTGCGCTAAATGCGGCAATAGAAGCAGCAAGGGCAGGAGATGCAGGAAGAGGATTTGCAGTTGTTGCAGATGAAGTAAGAAAGCTTGCTGAAGAGTCAAAGAAAGCAACAGCCCAGATAGCTGAGATGATAACTTCAATACAGAGCGGAACAAAAGAAAGTGTTGAAGATATGTCCAAAGCAAGTAAGGTTGTTCAGGAAGGAACTGCTGTTGTTATGTCTGCTCTTGCTTCGCTTGAAGAAATTTCCATAATTTCAAAAGATGTGGGAATGCAGGTTCTCGAGGTTAATGCAGCAGCTGAACAGGCATCAGTTGGAATTGATCAGGTAAATAAATCAATCCATGAGGTAAGCGCAGTTGCAGAGGAGAGCGCTGCTGCAACAGAGGAAGTATCAGCATCAATGGAAGAGACTGGAAGCTCAATGCAGCAGGTTAGTTCAGAAGCGCAAAATCTTGCAAAGGGGGCTGATGAGCTTCGGCATTTATTATTAAGGTTTAAGGTTAATTCAGATGAAGAGATTCCTATGCCAAAACCGTTCCCAGCTAAGAATGCCTTCCCTGACGATAGTCATAAGCTGAAGAAAGATAAGCATTAGCAAAAAAAAACTTATGCCTGTGAAAAATGCCTGAAAACAAAGAAAAATCACTTGGAATCGAAAAGCAGTTAGTAATCTTTAAGCTTGGTAAAGAAGAATTTGGCGTTGACATCAATCAAGTTAGGGAAATTATTAAGATGGAAGCGATAACCAAAATCCCTAACACTGAAGAATACATTCAGGGAGTAATTAACCTAAGAGGTAAGATAATTGTAATTGTCGAATTATCAAAAAAGCTTAACATGATTTCAGGTGAAAAAAACAAGGATACCAGGATAATTGTAACAGAAATTGGTGATAGCACTATTGGAATGATTGTTGATAATTGCAACGAGGTCCTAAGATTATCAAGCAGCCAGATTGAGGCTGCTCCTGAGATTATTACTAAAAAAATAAACTCAGAATATATTGTAGGAGTTGGTGTCATTAAAGAGAGGCTTATTATCCTGCTTAATCTAGGAAAAGTGCTAGGCGATAGTGACATGCAAAAACTTGAAGCGCTAAAAGAGACCGTCTAAGCTTTGTTAAGCCAGATTTATTTTTTTGCTTCAGACAAAATAATATTTATAGATTCTGTATTAAAATTTACTATCAAATCAGAATATAATGGCACTTCACAATTATCTGCGTATAATACTGTATGTATGTTGATTAGATAAGTTGTTGACTCATCGAAGTTCTTGAAGAAAACTTTTTCTATAAATTCAGATGAGTTCACCTTGAAAAAAGTGGGTGGTGACAAGTCCATCCTAAACTTAACCATTTTTGAAATTGCAGAGATATATGAGCTTATGATTATGTTTGAATACTCTTTTAAGATGTCTATGCTGTAACTATCCAGCTCCTTATCTGAATTTTTCTCTTGAGGATTTAGGCAATTAACAATGCTGCGCGATGTTTCTTCACCCAACAGATTGAATAAACAGCCACTGATATTTCCTGAAATTTTTTCAAACACAGTTATTATTTGCTGCTCCCCGCCGACATGTGTGAGAATTTTTTCTTTTTCAATAAGGCTTATATCTGTAATTTTCACTAGAATATCTTTGTTTATTAGTTTACCAAGCGCTCTAGAGGATTTGCCAAGACCAATATTTGTTAATTCCTTTATAATATCAATATCGAATTCACTTAATTTTAGCTCTTTTACAATGTTTGCCATATTATTTTTTCATTTATGATAAGTATAAATATCTATCTTTTTTAAGATATTGATTGAATTTTCAAATAATTTTCAATATAAAAATTTATAAACTGCAGCTACATTTACCAGATTAATAAATGAGGTGATCAGATGAGTAAGAAAGTAATGATAGTTGAAGATTCAAATCTTATGGTTTCTGTCATAACAAATTTCATAAAAAAATCAGGCATGGATATAAACATTGTAGTTGCCCATTCAGGAGAAGAATCGATTGAGCTTTATCAAAAAGACAGGCCAAACCTTGTTTTTATGGATATAAAGATGCCCGGAATGGATGGAATAACTGCTCTTGAAAATATTAAGAAAATAGATAATTATGCTAAAGTTGTGATGTGTACTTCATTAAAGGACCCTGACAGCGAGGAGCGATCTAAAAAGTGCGGCTGCGTCGGTTATATAATGAAGCCATTTGGCAGCAAAGATATTATTGATGCGCTTGAAAAGAACCTGAGGTGAAGTTAAGCATGGCCCTAAAAGTATTAATAGTTGATGATTCACTTTTTATGAGAACTATGCTTAAGAAGATAATCACAGAAGCTGGTGCAGAAATTGTTGCTGAAGCAGGTGACGGCGCAGAAGCTCTTATAAAATATAATGAAGTAAAGCCTGACCTCGTGTTTCTTGATGTTGTGATGCCAAATGTTGATGGAATTCAGGCTCTGAAAAATATTAAAGCCTCAAATCCGGATTCTACAGTTATCATGTGCACATCAACCGGCCAGGATATGATAGTCAAAGAAGCCGTTGACTCAGGCGCTGCAGACTTTGTGGTTAAGCCATTCTCAAAAGAAGATATTCAAGGAATAATCCAAAAATACCAGGGATGAATTTCCCTACTAGGAATATTATGATAAATGTTTTAGTAGTTGATGATTCTGCATTTATGAGAAAAGTAATTTGTGATATTTTGACCGTTGATAATGAAGTAAAAATTGTCGGTGTTGCAAACAATGGTGCCGGCGCTCTTAAAAAAATTACTGAGCTTCATCCTGATGTTGTTACTATAGACCTTCATCTTCCTGATATTGATGGGACTGATTTGATTAAGCAGATTATGAAAGAAAATCCTGTTCCTATTGTTGTTGTAAGTGCATTTACAAAAAATGACTCTGCGCAGATAATAGAAGCTCTGCAGTCAGGAGCAGTTGACTTTGTTAAGAAGCCATCCGGTGAAATATCACTTAATATTAGGGAGATTGGAGCAGATATTATTAATAAAGTAAAGGCAGCTTTCATATCGAAACTTAAGACAGGGTCGCAGGAAAAGAAACATGTCATTGTAAGAAAATTTAACCCGTCTAGAAAAAAAATTGTTGTGATTGGCGCTTCAGCCGGTGGGCCGCCTACACTAGAGGCGCTTTTAACTTTGCTTCCTAAAAATATTCCTGTGCCTATCCTTATTGTCCAACATATGCCGCCAGGTGATTTTACAGCAACTCTTGCAAATAGGCTTGACTCAATTTGTGAAATTCGAGTAAGAGAAGCAAAAGAAGGAGATGAGTTGCAAAACGGAGTTGCACTAATTGCTCCAGGGGGCTTTCATATGGAATTAAAGACAGATAATCCTCTATTTGAAGGAAAAATTGCGCTTAATACCGAGCCCAGAGAGCTTGGAGTAAGGCCTTGTGTAAATCGGCTTTTTGCTTCAGCTGCAAAAATATTTCAGGAAAACACTATTGGAATAGTCCTCACAGGAATGGGTTCTGACGGCAAAAATGGTGCCGGTGAAATTAAAAAATATAACGGAACAATTCTGGCTGAATCTGAAGAATCATGCGTCATTTTTGGCATGCCAAAAGAAGTAATTAAAGCAGGCCTAGCTGATGAGATTGTGCCTATAGATAAAATGGCAGTAGCGCTAGTGCAGCTTGTTGAAGTGTAAAAAATGGATATGTCTGGCTATCTTAATGAATTTGTATCAGAAGCTAAAGATCATTTGGATGAATTAAACAATGCTATACTTGATCTGGAAAAAGAGCCGGAAAATAAAGATATTATTAACAGGATGTTTCGCTCAAGCCATACTCTAAAGGGAAATGGGGCAGCAATGGGTTTTTTAAAATTTGCAGAGCTTGCACATTCTATCGAAGATGTGATGTCAAAAATAAGAGACGGAAAAATTGCTGCTGATAGTGGCATCATTAATATTATCCTTCAGGGATGCGATATAATGGAAAAAAGCCTTGAAAATATTGCACTTGGCAAGGAAGATACAACTGAATCTGAAAACCTAATTGAAGAGTTTAAAAACATTACCAATATAAAACCTGAAAAAAGCACAGCGCAAAATGTCTGTGCAAAGACGATTCTTACAGAAATTGAAAAAAAAGAGATAGATGATGAAACTGCCAAAGGAAATAATGTATTTAGGATTGTCCTTGTTTTTGAAAAAAATAACAATCTAAAGAGCGCAAAGGCAAGCGTATTGCTAAGAGAATTACGCAAAAATGGCAAAATTATCAAAACAACGCCAGATGCAGAAAAAATTAGTAAAGGCGAAATAGGTTTAGAGCTGGAAATAATTGTTTGCACAAATATGCAAAAAGAAAGCTTAATATCAGCTATTGATAAAGTATCTGGAATATCAAGCATTTTTGTTTTATCACTGGATGAAGAATATGTAAAAAGCACCCAGCAAAAAAACGAGGAAAAAGAGGCCGCTAAAGCGCAAATTATTAACGAGCACAAGAATTATGCAGTAGGTAAAGTTCAAAACATTAAGGTGAGCATGGAAAAACTTGACAAACTTATGAATCTTGTTGGCGAACTTCTAATAAGCAACATCAGGCTTCAGGATATTGCCCATAAGAAGGATTATGACCGGTTAAAGCTTGTTTTGAATGATGTAGATAGGCTTGTTCTTGACCTGCAATCAGATATAATGGAAGTGAGGATGGTGCCGATAGGAAGCATTTTCAATAGATTCCCAAGAATGGTTAGGGATATTGCAAATCATGAGAAAAAAAATGTGAATCTGATTATTGAAGGAGAAGATATTGAGTTTGACAGAACTGTTTTGGATAAAATAGGCGATCCTCTTGTTCATCTTCTGAGAAATTCAGTCGACCATGGCATAGAGCTGCCTGATATTAGGTTAAAAAAGGGAAAGCCGGAAGAAGGAATAATTAAGCTTATTGCAAAAAGGGAGAAGAGCAAAGCAATAATTGAAGTATCAGATGACGGCGATGGAATAGACCCAAAAGCAGTCGCAGAAACCTGTATAAGAAAGGGTACTTTGACCAAAGAGCAGGTTGAAAAAATGAGTGATAAAGAACTTCAGATGCAGATTTTTGTTCCTGGAACAACCACCAGTAAAGTGATTACAGAACTATCCGGCAGGGGCGTTGGCATGGACACTGTAAAAAGCATGATTACTAGTCTGAGAGGAACTGTCCGGCTAAGCAGTACTGTTGGAATAGGCACTAGTGTTACAATTGAGCTTCCTTTAACTGTTGCAATAGTTACAGCTCTACTGGTTGAAGTGGGCGGCGATTTATATGCAATTCCACTATCAAATGTCGACCAAACTGTTGATATTAAATCTGAAGATATTAAAACAGGCATAGGCCATGATGTTTTTTTGCTGAGAGGAAAAGTAATTCCTTTGTTTTGGCTAGATGAGTTACTTAGATATGGCAATAAAAAAGTAAGCAAAAAAGTAACTGTTATAATTGTAAATAAAGAGGGTGAGGAATGCGGTTTTGCAGTTGACTCAATATTTTCAAAGCAGCAAGTATTAATTAAGTCTTTTTCAGATACGCTAAAAAGTGTTACATCGTTTTCAGGTGCAACTATTCTGGGTGACGGAAAAGTTGCGCTAATCCTTGATGTGAACTCGTTAATATAATGAGGTGTTATTATAAAATGGATGGTGTGAAGCTTACAGAAATGGAGCAGGATGCGCTAAGGGAGTGCGCAAATGTAGGCATTGGAAATGCTGCTACATCACTTTCAATATTGCTAAAAAAGAGAATTAATATAAAAATCCCTGAAGTGAAATTTATTCCAATTGAGAAGTTTTCTCTTGAAATAGGAGGGCCTGAGACAGTTGTTTCAGGAATATATCTTACTGTCCAGGGTGATCTGCAGGGAGAGGTAATATTTATCTTTCCTAAAAATGATGCGCTTGAGCTTGTCTGCCTTCTCCTGGGAAACGCACAAACAGAATTGACTCCGGAACTGTCAGAATCCGGCTTCAAGGAAATGTCAAATATTGTTACAGGCTCTTACCTAAACGCGCTTGCAAATATGCTTGACCTTAAAATTCTTCCTTCAATACCGCACACAGCAACAGATATGGCTGGTGCATTGATTGATTTTCTCTTAAGTAAAGTTGCTCTGTATTCAGATAATATCTTAGCAATTAAAACAGAAATATATATAGATGAACATAGTATTACAGGAACCTTTATTATAATATTTTCAATTGAGAGCTTAAATAAAATTATGGATATGTTGCATGATAAATATGGCGTATGAACTGACTAAATCACAGCTTGATGCAATTAATGAAATGTGTAATATAGGCGTAGGAAGAGCTGCAACGTCACTCTCAAAAATACTTAATAGAAAAATTGAAGTGACTGTCCCAAGTTTTTCTTTTCTTCCAATTTCAGAATGCCTTAATAAGTCTGGGAACGAATCGCTTTGCGGGCTTCGCCTTGCTATGGAAGGAGATATAAAAGGTGAAACAGTGCTTCTGTTTGAAGAAAGCGCAGCACAGACACTTTCAAGAATGGTATGCAACAGTGCAGGTATAGAAAGCGCATGGAGCCGTGAAGAGGAAAATGGGGCATTTTGTGAATTTGCAAATATTTTTATTGGCAATTTCCTTAACGCAATATCTGATATGCTTTGCTTTAGAATTACTCCCGGGCTACCGCAGGAAACTGCAACAAGCTTAAGGTTAGTTCTTGAAAATTTGATGCATATGGAATCAATGAGTAGCGTATCCAATTATTTACTGCTTATAAATTCAGCTTTTTTTGTGTCTGAAAAAAATATTGAGGGTGAGATACTTTTGTTTTTTACTGATGATTCTTTGCAATTGCTATTAGGGAGGCTGCAAAATAAAATAATATAAAGTAAAATGGAACTAAGCAACCAATTAATAGTTGACATGGGAAAATTTGTAATTGCGCATAATCCTGATACTCTTTGCGTGCTTGGAATTGGAAGCTGTATAGCGGTAGTTTTATATGATTTAGAGCAGCATATTGGCGGCCTTGCCCATGTGATGCTGCCTGACAGCAAATCCATGGGAAGGGACACCACCAAGGAATTAAACCTTAATAAGTTTGCAGACGTGGCAATACCAAATATGCTATCTGAAATGCAAAAAAAAGGCTGCAAAAAAGAGCGTATAAAAGCAAAAATTGCTGGCGGAGCGCATATGTTTAAGACAATAGTTGAAACTGAGATTCTTGAGATTGGAAAAAGAAATATAGAGGCAGTAAAAAGCGCATTGGATCAATTTAGTATTCCTCTTATTGGCGAAGACACAGGTGGGTCTTGCGGAAGGACAGTGAGATTTGATATTTCAACAGGAGTTGTGACGGTTAGGACTATAAATGGAATCTTTAAAATCTAGTGAGCAAGCTCAGCAAATAAAATCAGCTGACATGGAGGAATTAAGAAGGCTGATTGCAAGCCTGCTGAAATTTAACACCAGCCAGTATACAGACAGTTTCATTTTACGTAGAGTTAATATACGCCTAAGAGTTAAGAATATCTCTTCTATTTCAGAGTATAACTTGCTTCTTGCTAAAGATATTGCTGAAAGGGATTTGTTAAAAAAAGAATTGACAATCCATGTTACCCATTTTTTCAGGGACTTTTCAGCATATTCTGCATTTGCAAAAGATGCAATACCAATAATTTTTGAAGCTAAAAAAAATAGTTCAAAAAAAACTATCAAAATTTTATCTGCAGGCGGATCAACCGGCGAAGAGGCATATTCAATTGCAATTTGCTTTGCTGAAGCGATGAGAGAATCCAATTTTAAATTCAATGTTAATATCATTTCATGCGATCGTGATGATGCAACAATTGAAAAGGCAAAAATCAGCGTTTATGAGGAAAGCCAATTCAAAGAGACGCCTCCGGAATACGTTGCCAGATATTTTTCAAAGTTCAATGATGAAAAGACCTATTATCCTATTGATTTGATACGAAAAATGGTGCAGTTTGTCAAATGCGATCTTCTCCTTTATGATATTGAATCCGGATATGATGCAATTTTTTGCAGAAACACAGTAATATATTTTAACAGGCATGCAAAAGAAATTCTTTACTCTCATTTCTATGATTGCCTAAATGAGCCGGGGTTTCTCATACTTGGAAAAACAGAGCTATTGGCTGGCAGGGCAAAGGAGCAATTTAGCATATTTAATTCAGTTGAAAGAATATACAAAAAAGAGAATATTCAGGCAGCCGCCAATAACAATCTATAAATAGTCTTTAGTTATATTGATTTTCATGGGCGCCATGGGTAAAAAAGAGGCAATTGGCGAAAAGCAAAAAGAGCCAGGCAAATTTGAAGGCATTACAATACTTGAGCTTGATACTCTTAGAGAGCTTGCAAACATTGGTACAGGAAACGCAAGCATTGCCCTTTCTTCGCTGCTGAATACTCGGGTTAATATTAGTATTCCTACAACAGCTCTTGTGAATATCAAAGAAGTTGCTGGCTACATAAAAAGCAGCAATGAAATGACAATTGGCTTGTACAGCAGCATTACGCAAGGCATAAGCGGAAATTTAATTGCTATGTTTCCGGTAGACAGTGGAATAATTCTTGCAAACAGCCTTGCTTTTAATGAGTCAAGCGGAGCAGATGTGCTTTCAAAGAAACATGCGGAAATACTCAAGAAACTTGGCAGTGTGCTGTATGCAATTTACCTATCGAGTATTGCCGGTTTTTTACGCTCAAATATTACTTTTCAGCCACCAAATATAATTTCTACTATGGGCAGCTCAATTATTGATTTTATTCTTGTTGATATTGACCAAAATGAAAAATGCTTGCTGATAAACCTTGGTTTTGACGCAATGAATAAGGCAATTAAAGGAGATTTTATTTTGATTTTTACAGTATCTTCGCTTATGCCGATGCTTGAAAAACTTAGAAAAGAGGATGCTAAATGAACATTAATCTTGAATCCGAATTAAAAGAAAAAAAAACTATTCTTGTTGTAATACCAAATGTCGAATACCAGGAGACAATATTAAGCTTATGCAGACAGCTTAATACCAACTATAACAGAATTGCCTATATTAGCCTGAATAAATTAATAACCCCTCTTCGCCGCACACTTGAAGATAATAAAATTAATACTGAAAAGTTCTTTTTTATTGACGGAATCACAAAAACAGCGATACCAAATCCGCCATCTTCATCTAATATTATCTATGTTCCAGCGCCAAATGACCTAACAAAACTTAGCATTGCAATAACAAAGGTTTTGCAGACATTTGACCCGGACTGCCTGTTTTTTGAGAGCATGTCAACACTTCTTATCTATGAAGAAGAAAAAGTCATCAGCCAATTCATGTATTCGGTTGTAAATAAAGTAAACGCATTTGGCATCCGCTGCATCTTAACATGCCTTGATGGCAGAAAAGAAGAGATATTAATAAATGACTTAAGCTTAGTACTTGATAAGATTGTGAAGAGATAGATATTAATAGTAAAATTTAATTCATTTATTTATTAATAATCTGTTTGGAGAAAATTAAATGAAAAGAAAAGTTAAACTTATAACTTTTTTTCATATCTTTTTATTGTTTGTTTGCCTGATATTTTTTCAATCTTGTTTGCTGAAAAACACTGTAGTATACGCTGGCTATGATCAGTGCACTGACAAGCCAGAAGGCGAATGTACAGGAAAATGTGTATTTATTAACAGCAAATGCGAGAAAATGACGAAACCTGTTTCAGAATGGATAGATATTCCTTTTGAGGATTATTCAAAAGAGTTATCTTCGTTAGTAAGTGCAGCAAAACAGGAAAAAAAAGATATTTCTTTGGGAAAAAATATAGGAAAGCAGCAGGCAATTGAAAGAAACGCCTTATTAGAGTCGTCAATTACATCACTTTCTAAATACACAGATGATGCAAATATTAAAAATTATGAACTTAAAGAAGGAAAAAAAGTAATAACATATAAAATATTTAATGAAAATACTGCTGCAATTTCAAATGCTGTATACAATATTCGCCATACTTCTTATTCTGGCAATGTTGAAAAATACCGGGAAAACAACAAACTGATTGCTATTGAAGAAAGCAGTACACCAAGCACTAATGGAATTACTGGCAAGGCAAGCAGAATAGTTATTCCAGCAAATACTGAGGTTGTTGGAAGCGCGACGCCAGCAAAAAAACTAATTGTTGTTGTTGAGGGTGGAATCTATGACGCAATTAGTAATAGCCTTAAGCAATATGAGCACGACCTTGAATCATGCAATGAATATGATGTAGAGTTTTACTTATGCAATCAATGCAGCCATATACAGATAAAAACTATGCTGCAAAATAAATATGATAACGGAAACGGAAATCTTGCGGGAGCGGTTTTTGTAGGTGATTTGCCAAGCGCATGGTTTACCGTAGGTTGCTGGGGATATGAAGTCTTTCCAACAGAGTTATTTTTCATGGATTTAAATGGGGATTGGAGTGGTGGGACAGGCTATTCAAACTTACCTTTTACACAACATGAAGGAAACAGACAGCCTGAAATATTTGCTGCAAGAATAACTGCTCCAGAAGAAAACAGTGAGATAGTGATGATAATAAATTACTTTGAAAAAGTCCATAATTTTAAAACAGGTAAGATTAGTTTCAATAAAAAAGCGCTGCTCTATAACGAAGATGACTTTGTTTCATGGACAGGCACTTATATTAATCAAATGAAGCAATTATACTCTAATTATGAAGCAATTGACGATCCTTATGTTACAACTGCCCAGGATTATATTAATAGGATAAGAAACCAATATGATCATGTATGGATATCTACACATGCCGGGCATTCACCCTCGCGCCATGCCTTTAAAATACCTGGTATTCCTGACTATGGAGGAGGCTATACTACTTATGAAGATATAATGAATACTAAACCAAAACAGCTTTTTTACAATGTTGATTCTTGCACTTCAGGAAGATACACAGAGAATCATTATTTAGCAGGCGGATATGCATTTCAAGCGGACTATGGTCTAATATCTTATGCATATTCTAAATTAGGTGGTTTTTATTCATTGGGTTCATATTATGTCTCATTATCAAAAAACGAAAATTTTGGTACAGCATTTAAAACATGGTTTTCTAATAATTTGAATTATTGTTGGGATTATGGAAATGTTCTTATTGGTGATCCTACTTTAAGGGCACGGCCCCCCTATGATTATCTTCCAGATGATGATGGCGACAAATTTGCCAATTGCATGGACAATTGTGTAATTATGAATAACCCTGATCAATCTGATTTTGACAAAGACGGATTAGGCGATGCATGCGACACAGACATTGATGGTGATGGCTTTTTAAACGGTGTTGATAATTGCCCATTAATGCCAAACCCAAACCAGGTAGACGGCGACTTAGACTTAGACGGATATACATCAAAGTGTAAAAAGACAGATGGAACACCCTTTATTGGCTTTTGGGATTGCGAAGAAGATACTACGGGAGATCCACAGCATTGGTGCGAATCAGGAACACGTGCTGGATTTGCCTGCGATTGCCCAGGCGGCGGAAAAGCACCACTACAAGGCTATAATGTTTGCTATGGCGGAGATAGGAACGGAAAAATAAGTGAATGCCCAGGACAAGTTGATACTACTTGCCCTTCTAGTACAGGTATATGTGCTGAAGGATTAAGAAAAGGCATGAAATGCGATTGCCCTAATCCTGGGCCAGGTATTGGTCAGCCAAGGAACCTATGTGCTGGCGGAAGAAGAGACAGTCTTGAATACGATTGTGGTGGCAATGATTTTGTTGTAGATTGTATACCTGTGCCTCTATGCAGCAAAGCGAAAGGCAGATGCAATTATAACCCTATTACTACATCAAAGAACCCAATTGAAAAGTTCTATATGGGCGAATGCGCAGTATGCACTAACCCAAACAAAGTGTTGGAAAATGACAAAAGTAAAGTAGTATGCAACGACAATATAGATAACAACTGCAATGGAATTGTCAATGAGTGCAATCAAGTATCTTTGCCTATAATCATAAGGCAGTGATTTTCAATTGTGACTAAATTCAATGATAACTAAAATAATAATTGCTACAGTTTATTAACTCTATAATATACACGCAGCAATTGTGTTGCAATAGATCTGTTTATAATATATTTTGAAGTAATTTCTTTGCCATACTATTTCTTTTAATCTAATTTATCTTTCAAAAAAAGCAAATGTTTATATATAACTATTTCAATTATGATAACATAACTCAGTATTTTAGTTAACATTAATAGTATATTAGTAGTATGTTATCGTAATTATGATAAGCGAACAACTTGAAATAATTAATCTCCTTTCTGATGGCTTTAATAGCGAGCGAACCATCAACCAAATTTCTAAGTCGATAAATAAGTCATATGCTTTTACAAACAAATATGTAAGAGAGCTAATTCATGATGGCATATTATCAAAAAAGATTGTCGGAAGCGCAATACTTTGCTCGCTAAATCTAAAAAACGAGCTTACCCGCTCCCTTCTTGCATACAACTCAATTGTTGAAAAAAACAAATTTTTTGAAACGCTTAAGCCAGGCAAAAAGGAGACTTTGCAAAATCTTGCGGCAAGCCTCGAGTCAAAAGCATTCTATACATGCTATCTGGAAAATTCAAATGTATTTATTGTTGCTGATAATGATGTTCAAATTGAAAAAATAGACGGATTCAATGTTAAGCTGCAGACAAAAACCGAATTTAAGCTATCAGTAAACAAAGTCAACTTTTCAAATATTATTGTCCTAAAAAATAACGAGCTATTTTGGGAATTAGTGGAGAAGATGGTGTAAAGCTTTGGAAAACAGCCAAAAAATAAAGTTATTGGAAGTGTTTGGCAAGTCACTTACTAATATGTCTCCTCTTAATTTCCAGAACCATATTGTAAATGGAAAAAATGACTTTTCAGCGTGGGTTCTTCGTTCAACCGGTGATGTTGAATTATCAAAAGTAATCGATTCATGCATAACAAAAGAAAGCACTATTGATGCTATTAATAAATCACTTGCTTTGCTACGCGATGGTCAAGTTGAGAAAACAGCTCTTCAAACTCAAGCTGCGGTTCCACAACAAAGTCCAATTCCTAATGAATCACCTGCAGTATTGCAGCAGCCTTCAGTTTCTATACCGCAGCAAGTAAATGTGCAAAAGGCAAAGCTCCTTGAAATATTTGTAAAGTCACTTACTAACATGAATGATACCGCATTTGCAAATCACATTACAAATGGAAAAAATGATTTTGGTGCCTGGGTAAATAGGTCAATTGCAGATAAAGCACTTGCTGACTTAATAGAGCCAGTTACAGATAAAGTAGGAATAATTAATGCGCTAAACGTAAAAATAAATGAATACAGAAGAACACCAGAAATGCCTGCTATCGCAATGAAGCCACAAAATGAAACTCCAATCGCACAGGTGTCTCCGGCATCTCCGCCAGAAATCAAACCACTGCAAGCACCAGCTCAACTCCAGCCAGAATCCGCCATACAAAAGCCGCAGCAAACACAGCCAATGCAGCCTCCAGTGCAGCCTCAGACAATTTTGCCGCTAAAAACAGAGCAGATAAGTAAGCCAATTGTTCATGCTGCTAATGCTACGCAAACTACGCAATCTCAAACAGTAGGCATAGTAGCTCCTCCGGTTGCCCAGCCTTTGGAAAAGCCGACTATTTCACCAGTTGAAAAACCTAAATCCGATGATCGCAGAAATTATTATCTGCGTGAGCTTGCCCCTGATAAGTATTTCAGATTTGCAAACGGACAGATAATAAAATCACTGCCTGAACTTCCGAGAATACTACTGCATATTGATGATAATATCTATTACAATCATGTAAATCAATACAAGAATGATTTTGCTGCATGGATATTTCATGCAATAGATGACAAAGAGCTTGCAGAGTCAATTGGAAATGTAAAAGATAAAATTACATTAATTGATAAGATTGCATCCAGGATTTCATCGTTAAAATATGATGTTAATAAAATTGCAGGTAATGCAGAAAATCCTGCTTTGCAAATGCAAAAAGTGAATGGGGCTCAAAAGCCAATTGCTCAATCAGCCATTCCATCAACAGCTCCAATTGTCTCTACAGCAGTAAAATTTAGCCCCGAAGTTAATTTGAAAGATAAAGTCCATGAGGATGTTGCGAAAAAAGAGGAATTATCGCCAAAAGATTTATTTTACAGGCTTAAAGCGCAAAAAGAAGGAAAACCTGCAAGCGCATCTTTGCAGGATACAGCAGTTTCAGCGCATCTATCTCAAGGGAAAGCTGATGAGATTTCTGCAAAAGATTTATTCAATAAATTAAAAGCGCAAAAAGAGGGAAAGCTAGTTGACAGCAAGATAGTTGACAGTGGCAAGCCTGTTCTTGATATTCTTTCAATGGAAGTAAGTGAGATACTTAAGCACCTGAAATTGTTTGATGCTAATTCAAAGTATAGCGCAAAAGAAGAAGTTGTTATAACAGAAAAAACAGCTAAAAAAAGAATATTTACAGGTGTTTCCGGTTTTGATGAGATGATATCAAATGGCATTCCTTGCGGCAACTGCATTTTGTTAAGCGGAGGCCCGGGAAGCGGAAAAACTACTTTTACTATCCAGATGATGGGATGGGCTGCTGAAAGAGGAGAAAAATGCCTATTTATGACATTTGAGGAGTCAGAAGAAAATCTTATTATGCACATGGAAGAATATGGCCTTAACCCACGGAAATACATTGAAGATGGGACACTCATGATTGTAAGGAAAGACCCATTTAAGATTTCAAGAAAAGTAGAAGCTCTTCTTGCGCATGCAAGAGGAGAACTTATGATTAATATTGATGATGTTATTGATATAATCCCAAAAGGGTTTAATCCTGACAGGGTAATAATTGATTCGCTTTCAGCAATCTCAGCTGCATTTTCTGACTCAAGTACCGCATATAGGGTGTATGTAACCCAGCTGATTGACATCCTTCAAAAAACCGGTGCGACATCATTCCTGATTACAGAAGTCCAGGGTATCGAGAACATAGGGCATG
This sequence comes from archaeon, assembly GCA_043801855.1. GTDB lineage: Archaea > Nanobdellota > Nanobdellia > Woesearchaeales > GW2011-AR15 > CAYTWW01. Next base: position 131,373 of record JAZDLQ010000017.1, read on the forward strand.
GGCTGGTTGAAGAGTTCCTGGCTGATGGAGTGATTGTCTTTTACAATCTTCAGAAGGGAAACATAAAGCAAAGCGCTCTTGAAATACTTAAGATGAGAGCGACAAGCCACGAAAAGAAGATTGTCCCATTCGAGTTTGTTTCAGGAAGGGGCTTGGTTGTTTATCCTCTTGAAAAAATATTTATGTAAACTATATAAACTTTAAAATGAGACAAACAAAATTACTTGGATTGCTGGTTTTATTCCTAATTATATTGCAGTCTGCGCTGGCAGAAAATATAACAAAAGAAAAGGCTGAGAGCCTGCAGGCCTATTTTGAAAAAAACGTTACAAGGTTAGTGAAAGCAGGTTATCCTGCTGAACAATTTTCTGACACAGTTGTTGAATCTTCACTTTTGTTTTCAAAAGCGGATTATGCACAGCAGATAGCGCTCATTGAAAAAACCGAAAAAGACATCTCAGAAATGGTATATCTTGGCAATTTCATTAATCAGACGGCTATTTTGCTAATGGAAGCAAGCGTTAGAAAAATCAATATTGAGGATTTACAGCTTGCTTATAATGCAGGAATAATAGAATACAGCAGAGGAAATTTTAAGGGAGCGAAAGAGCCTCTTGTAAAAACCCAGTCTGATGTATTGGCTTTGCTTGAAAATGAATCTATAATGGTGCTTGAAAGCCTAAATCATTTCATTATAAGCATGGAAGAAAGCGGAATTTCATGTGAGATTCTGAACAGCTCGCTTAAAGATGCAACAGACGCGGCAAAAGAAAAAAACTATGCAAAAATATTCGTATTGTCAAGCAAATTCGGAAATATTAACCAATCAATTAGCCTAATTGCTGACCTGAAAAACAGGTCGCTTGCGCTAAAAGATGCCAACCTAAATGTAGCTAGGATAAATGATCTCATTATTGAAGCTGAAACGAAGCTAAGCTCTGGGAATTATCAAACTGTGTTATTGATATATAATACGAGTGTTTTACAAATCAATAATATCTACGAATTGCAAAAAGAAATAAATAATACAAAACAAAAGTTAAGCTCAGGTGATTTGAAAAACATTGATTTATTGCAGGCAGAATTCTATTTAAACCAGAGCATTGCAGAGTTTGAGCTTGAAAATTATGAAAAGGCAAAGCAGCACCTAAATTCATCAAACAGGATGATTGAAGAGCTAACCCAAAAATATTTTTTTACAAGAGTTTTAAATAGTGCAAATGAAAGATTTAACTCTGTTTCTTTTTTTAAAAAATACTATTTGCAAATGCTATTTTTTTGCGCATTTAGCGCTTTATTTTTTTATGTTTCAACACAATTTGTGAGCTTCTTCATGGCGAAAGGAAAACTAGCGCTGCTTAAAAAAGAAAACAATGTAGTGAATGATATGATGGTTAAGCTCCAGGAAGACTACTTTAAGGATGCGGTAATCGATAAGGACACATACCTTGACAAGTTTCATGAGCTTGAGAAGAGAAGAGCGCATATCGAAGAAGAAGTTCCAAGGCTTGAAGAGTATATTATGGAAAAAGAATCAAAATTCAATTCTTTAAAAATAATAACTGCAAAAAAAAGCGCCGATAAGAAAAAGGACGGAAAAAATAGTTCTAAAAAAATTATCATATAAGATGAAAAATTACAACAATATGAAAAAAAAAAAAACTATTTTTTTTTATTGCTTAATTTTATTAGCAGAAGCTACGCTAATATTTGGGACTGAATGCGAACATAAGCCTATTATTGATATGCCATCTTATCTTACAATGTATGAAGGAAAAGGTTATTACGATAAGATAAATCTTGAAAACAATTTATCACCAGTTTTTTTTTCATGGGCGCCGATTAATTCAACACTTATTGGGTTTAATGTTAATGAGACAACTGGAGTTATTAATTTTACTCCAAAAAATACTGAAATTGGATTGCATAAAATTATTATTATTGCAGTAGACAATAATGACTGCGCAGGAACAGAATTAGTCAATATAAGAGTTTTAGGAAAGCCAATAATTACTGATTTTTTTCCAACAAGTAAGAAACTTTTTGTTAATGAGGGCTCATTTATTGCATTTTATGTAAATACCTCGCATGATTCGACCAAAAATAACCTGTTTTCTTATACCTGGTATGCAGATAGTTTGTTGATTTCAAAAAATCAAAAATACACTTATTTTCCAAACTTCTCAAATTCAGGAGAGCATATTATTAAAGCTGTAATAAAAGACACCAATGATCTAAACACGAGTATTGAATGGGAAGTGGTTGTGAGAAATGTGAACCTCGCTCCTTATTTAAAGGCAAACCTGCCAAATATCATATTAAGTCCAAACCAGAAAATTGCACTGTACAATCTTAATGATTATTTTGCTGATGATGGTGCTTTTTTTTTAGATTATTACCCTTTTTTTATCAAGGGAAGTGAAGTAACAAATATATCTCCTTTTTTTGACATTAATATTAGTGAATATGGTGAAACGACTTTTGCATCAAAAACAAGCATACTATTTAAGGAAAGGGCAATGATTATTGCTTTTGATAGAGATGGAAAAAACAAGTCAAGCAATATTTTTGAAATTAGCATAGCATATAATTCAACAGCGACAAAGCCTTATCAGGAATCTAAAAAAGAAGAATGCATCGCTAAAATCGTATGCGCCGAATGGTCTTTGTGCCTTCCGACAGGGATAATGGTGAGGGATTGTCTTGATTCTAATAATTGCAATAAGGAAAACGAGACCGTCACTGAAAGCAAGGCCTGTGAATATAATGCAAGTTGCCTTGATAATATAAAAAACCAGGATGAAATAGGAGTTGATTGCGGAGGAATATGCCCTCCATGCGCTACTTGCTTTGATGAATTTCAAAATCAGGGCGAGGATGGGGTTGATTGCGGTGGTCCATGTAAACCCTGTCCAAGTTGCAATGACTTATTAAAAAATCAGGATGAGACAGATATTGATTGCGGAGGAAATATCTGCATGCCATGCGAGCCTGGCAAGATGTGCTTATCTCATATGGATTGCATAAGCGAAAATTGTGTAAATGAGTCATGTGCTAGGCCTACTTGCATTGATAATATAATAAATCAAAATGAAACATGGATTGATTGCGGCGGCGAATGTAAGCAGTGCATCACTTGTGTTGACAAAATACAGAATCAGGGCGAAACAGGCATTGACTGCGGTGGTCCATGTGGTCCATGTGAAACTTGTTTTGACGGAATAAAAAACCAAAGGGAATCAGAAGTTGATTGTGGAGGCAGTTGTAAAAAATGTACGGCAAAATTTGCTGTATCCCCTATTGCATTGTCTATTTTGATTGTATTTTTATTGATAGCAGCATCATTGTTTATAACATATAAAATTTCCAATATTTTTTTTTTATCAACTCTAAATGAAAAATTATTTTTTTTCATGAAGACGAACAACAGCGAAAATGAACATAAAGCAGAGCAGACTGTTTCTGAACTATCTGCTTTAAAATCAAGCCAAGCGACGTATGGGAAGGATAAGCAATCAACAGAGCAATACAATAAAGTTATGCAGACCTTTTTTAAAAATGTATTTTTGCTTGATGAAAAAGACAGTATAGACTATTTTAAAAAAATTTTAAACTTAAAAGTTAAGAATCCCATAACACAAAAAATACTAATTTTTCTTTACAAAGAAATGCATAAAAATGAAATGGAATTTTTTTACTCTCTTGAATTAAGCAGCAAGATAGATGACACAATTAAACTGATTAATCAAATAAAAAAATACATATAAGAATGAATCAAAAAAATTATCTAATATTTTACTTGCTTTTTCTATTTATAAGTATATCCTTTGCTCATGCAAATAATAGTTTTTTTCAAACTGATAAAGAAAGCTATTTTGTAGGTGAAATTGTTCATATTAATATAACAGGAATAAGCGATAATTATGAACTTACAATACATGAAGCAGGGAATGTTTATAAATTTCTTGGTGGAATCGGAAGTGTTGTTTCTTTCATACCTAAACAGATTGGAATTTACACAGTTGTTCTTACAAAGGCAGATACTGTTCTTCAAGAAACAAACTTTGTTGTCGTTGGTAAACCTGCAAAAGAAAATAAGACCGGGCAAATAATTTCTAATTATGTTGAATTGCTGCCTGCGCCAGTAAGTTTTAACCTATCTTCAGATAAAAAAGAATACTTGTTGGGAGAACCAGTATTTATTGATATTGATGGAGAAATAAGTGATGCTAGCTTATTGATAAAATCTGATAAAAATTCTTATTCTTATGTTGGAAGGCTAATTTCACCAATAAAATTTATACCAAAAGACGCTGGCAATTATTCTGTGGTTCTTCTTGATAAAAATTCAATTAGTCTGATGCAGATTAGTTTTATTGTTACAGACACTCTTTCGGCTTTGCCATCTGATGAACTGAATATTACTCCAATAAAGGAAAATATATCAGACAATGCTTTGCAGGATAATTTTTCATTTAAGAATTTTATAGATATATCTGATATTCCTTCTCAAATGGCTGAAAATGATTTATTATACAATATGACAGATGCTGAGCAATTTCAGGAGGACAAGTATATTTATAATAAGTCCGTTTTTGTTGAATTAAGCCAGAAGAATTTTAATGTCAAGGATAGAAATGGTAATATTATTAGCACTACTATTAATTTCGAATCGCGATTTCTAAATAGGAGCTTTGGATTTACTGACAGGATTAACCCTGGAAAGTATTCTGTTGAAATGAATCTGGATAATTCACTTGGAGCAAAAAGGATAAACCTTGAGGGCTTGAATTTTACAGGCAATTTTTCAATTATTCTAAGTGATGCAAAAGTAAAAAGCATCAATGGCAAAAAAGCGCTGGATTCAATAATTATTGACGGAAAAAATGAAGCTTTTGAATCTGGATATACAACTGTTGCTGCGAAAGGATCTCAAGTTTTGCAATGCACAAATATAGATGAAGCATCAGGCTCATGTATTGGTGATTGGGAAAAAGTAAGAGACATCTGGCCAGGCATGGAGTATAAGCTTCCAGTTACAAATGCACCTGTTATTTATGCTGAGATTGGAGTTGCAGCAATCAATTCAATCAAGCCAATATATAAAGTAAATGAAACTGCAGAACTTTTGATTGCAGTTCTTGATATTGACGGATATCCTGCAAATGCAGATATTACATTAACTATTACAAATCCGGCAGGCGCAGCGCAATCATTTACAAATGGATTCATTAATGAAAAAAAAGGGGTATATTCTTTTACATATTCTGATACATTTGAAGAAGGCGAATATCAGATTGAGGTTTTTGCAACAGGGCAAAATGTCAGGAGCAACTTAAGTTCAACATTTACTATAAAAAACGATTATCCCTTTGATATATTTAGAGAAACACAGATATCAATCGATCCATTTAGCGGCCCAACAAGTTCAAAAATTAAAATAGTGTCAAATAGTTATGAAGATTTTTTTACCTTAATTGAGTATGTGCCAAATGAGTTTGCAATAACAAATAATGGTGGCGCAATAATTACTAATGATAGCGATAAAACAATACTTACATGGCACAATTTAATGAATAACAGTGCTGTTGAATATTCTTACCAGGCTCCGCTTACAACACCCTATCTTTATTATCTTGGGCAAGCAAGGATAAATTATGGCAATTCTTTTTTTATAGAAGCAAGGCCATGGTATGTGGCAGCTGATCCGCAAAGTAAGTATGGGTATTTTGTCTACAAAGATACAACAAATGCAGGATATGTTAAATATAGGGTTTGGAATAGCTCTGATAATACTGTTGGCGCTGAAGTAAGCGGAGCTAATATAGTTGGTGTTCCAGTATGGCAGAAATTTGTGTGCCTTGAAAATAGGCCTGAGTGCCTTTTACTTTCAAAGTTTTCAAATACAAGCCTTTATTTTAGCATTTTTTACGAGAAAAATCTATCCTGGTCAGATCCGATTTTTTTATCAAACACTGACGATGATTATATCCAATTTGATATAGGGTGTGAGGGATTATCCGGAGACTGCCTCATCGCCTATGAGACATCAACTGCCGGAAACAACCAGTTTGATTATAGGATTTATAATGGGACATCAGGTGTTTTATCTGGCGCAGCGACAATAACAGTCACTGCAGCAACTGCTAATGCATTTAGGTTCATCAATATGTATCCAAAATACAATTCCAACAATATCGCAATAGTCCTTCAAAACCAGCTTGGTACAGGCGGTGAATATGAAGCTGCGATCTGGAATGGGACAGCATTTGACAAGTGGCAGGAATTATACAATGATAATCCTGATATAACAAGATCAACAAGCAGCTGCGCATGGGAAGGCGCAAGCGGACAATTGATTTGCTTTTACGGAAGGGATGCAGCAGACGGAATGTGGGCATGGCAGTTTGACAGCTCGTCATGGAGTGATTTAGGAGAGGTATGGACTGCTCTAGACCTTGGCGCTGAAGCCTTTCAGATAGATACATGCGCAGAGACTCCGCAGACTGGTGATTTATCCCATGATTATATTGTAGTTATATCAGCTGACGGAGATTCAGATAGGGACGGAACTTATTGGAATGGTACGGCGCTTAGATATGACATTGCTCCTGCTCAGGATGGCTCAACAAACAGAGGCTTTGACTCTACTGCTGCCTGCAGTTGGGAGCATGACGGAAATTTAGCTGTTGTAGTGTGGGTTGACAGCGGCGCAATAATTCCTGAATGGGGAACTTTTGACTATGCATCCGGAACATTCAGCCACGCTAACTGGGCGACAGGCTCAACAATTGGGATGTCAAATTTTGTAAGAAGTGTTTTTTCAATAAAATTATCATTAAGTTCAGTAAGTGACCAGATGCTACTTATCGGCTCAAGCACAACTGGCGGAGCTGCAACTCCATCAATAGTTAATGCATCAAGATGGTCTGGCTCATCTTTTGATGGCACAGGAATAGTTACACTTGATACAACAGGTGCAACCGATACAACAGGAAACAGGGAATATTTTGGCTATACTGCAGTTGACTGGAGCAGGTTCATTGACTTAAATACGCCAAATATTACTCTAATTAACCCAGGAAACGATTCTGTATCAAAAAACATTTCATATAACTTTACATGGAATGCAACTGATGACTGGGAACCAAGGCTTATATGCAATATTACTATTGATGATAGGGTAAATACAACTGACATAATATCTATTAATGGAAATTATTCAAATTTTTCAATAAATGATTTACAGCCAGGCGAGCATAATTGGAGCGTTAAGTGCACTGATGATTTTGGGTTTGGATTATCTGAAATGTTTAATTTTGTAGTTGCAGGCCTTCCTGATATTTATATTAACTCAGTAGGCGGAGATACAACAGAAACTTTTTCTTTTTCTGATCAAACTCCAATAATAAATGCGCATATTCACCTGAATTCAACATGCTATTTGAGTACTGTTGATGAAAGCTACGCTGACATGGTTTCAAATGGAAGAGTAAATTGCGGGTTTTACGAAAGAAACGTTGCAAAAGATTGCGAATACACAGAATCGCTAACAATTGGCAATGGCAATTTGTATATGGCATGCAATTCAACATATGGTGATGAGCACACATCGTCTAACAACAAAAACATAGCAATAGATGTTCTTTGCGATTCGCATGCAGATTGCTCCTTGACAAACCAATATTGCGATTATAATTTTGATTGTACATCAGATATTCTTCCTGGATTTAAATGTGCTAACCTTTCTTTTAATAATAATCCTGATGATGAAGTATGCGCAACTGGTGCTGGTGCCTCTGCAAAATGTGTAAGCGATGCATCTTTTAGTTTTACAGACTGGTATTGCACATCAGATTCTGACGACTGCGTATATAATAATGGTGGTAATTCTTATGATTTAAATTATCGGCTTTGTATTCCGGCAACCAATAATTTCAGGCAATGCTCTGCAAATAATCTTTGGGGAAATATTAATTATTGTTTTAATCAGTATGATCCTGCTAATCAAAGCGCAACAGCATCAACACATGTTGGTTACAACTGCAGTTATTACGCAGATTCACAGACCTGTTCAAGCGGTGACTTTGACCTTGGCAGCTACGGATGCAGCGGAGAGCCAACAGATTGTGGAAGCTATGTTTATGTTTCAGCAGGGTCATGTGGCAGCGCTCTAGCTGACTGCGATTTTGGCTGCGAAGCAGATTGCGATATTGATAATTCAACAATGCCAGCTATTGTTGATGATGTTTGCTATTACAATAAGGCATGCAGCGATGTATGCACTTGGTTGCAAAACGATGAAATTGCACCTCTTTTCTGCATAAATGATTATGATGGAGGAGAATGCGCTAATTTTGATCGCCAAAGGCCAACCTATAATGAAACGTGTTATTGGAGTCCAACATGCCATAATTCATTTGGGGCAAACATGACTCAGGAGGGAATATTACGAGAAGACTATTGCGACTTTTGCAACGCAACCGGAAACCAGATTGGAGATTACTCACCTCTCCCGAATTCAAGTTGCCTTTCGTTTTGCCCGGACAGCGGCATCATCTATTATGATTCAGAAGGCACCCCTGCTGAAAGGAGGGACGACTGTGCTAATGGGACAACAAAAATATTTACAGATACTCTATCAATAGGAGATATATGGGATGGCTCAAACCCTGCAATTTGCAACAATGCAGAGTGCGAGATTGACTGCGGAGAATACTTAAACGGAACATGCAATGTTGGTGTATGCAGCTGCTATGATACAGAGCCACCTTTTATTGAAATATCCTATCCGCAAAACAATACATGGCTAAATACAAATGTAGTTATTTTTGTATACAATGTTACAGATCTTGGAACAAACGTGTCCAACTGCTCGCTTGTAATTAACGGGACAGTGCGAAATGTAAGCACCGTTATTTTTGAAGGAGATTATATTAATTTTTCAAGGGAATTTTCCAATGAGTCTTTAAGGTGGCACATTAACTGCTCTGATAATTCCAGTAACACAGCAATATCTGAAGAAAGGAATAATGGAGTTGACACAACTAAACCCATTGTAATTAATGCATCAACACAAGGCTCAGTTTTTGATGTCAATGAGCAGATATGCCTAAACGTTACTGCAAACGATACTTTTTCAGGAATTGACGTGATTTATGCAAATATTTACAGGCCAGGCCAGGGTGAAGCTAATTTTACGCTTTACGATAATGCAGCAACATCTTGCGATCCAGTCATTGGAGATGGAATATATTCACTTGAATATAACCTGCAGTATGCTGGAAGGTATAACTGGACATATGCATTTGCAATTGATAATGCAGGCAATGAAAATTATCTGGCAGTTTCATACTCATGGCTTACAAATGCAGGCGGCAACATGACAGTAAACATGACAAGACCAACTCAAAATATTGTGGTCAACGAATCTTTAAATGATATAAACCAATCATACATCCAGTCGTGTAATGTAACTTGTTTATCCGGAGAAGAAAACTGCCGTATTGTGAATTTAAGCGTACAGTATGAAAAAGACAGCTCATGGATTGATATTTCAAGAACAACTGAAGATTTTTTTGTTGATGAAAATAAATTCTCATGCGGCAATTTGACATCAGTAAATGCCTCTTGGTGGAATTCAGGATATTCTTATAGAAAGCCAATAATAATTTCGACAAGAGACTATATTCCAAAAAATTACACTATAAGCATAACTGAAGATACAACAGCAATCAGCGTGCTTGGGAGCGGGAATGATTACAGAATAGTATATTGGAACGGCACAGACAATATTGAAATAGACAGGATTAATGAATCAGCATGGCAATCAACCCAGACAGTAATAAGCTTTGGGCTTCAAGCACCGATTAATGCTTCATCTTTAAGCTATTCATATTATGCATATTACGGTAATTCGGGGGCAGGAACTCCACCCGCAAATGGATCAAAAGCCTATCTTTTTTATGATAATTTTGAGTCTTATTCAGTAGGTGGAAGCGCATCACCTAATTGGAATGCATTCGCTGGCACATGGAGTGTCCAAAGCGTTTCAGGAAACAAGGTATACAGAGGGTATACAACTGCGTATGGTGTGTCATACATAAATAATATACGTTTCACAAATGTTTCGATAACAATGCGCTATTATGTGTATAACAGTTCTCCATCAACAGGATTTTCCGGGTTATACACCAGAGTTGCAGATATGGCATCAACATGGAATACAGGCTCAACTTCAGGTTATCTGGTTTTCAAAAGAATGCAGGCAGCAAATGATGTAGAGATTTATCGGAAAGGCGGTGGAATAACAAATACTTTAAGTTCTGGCTATACGGGCTTACAGACATGGATTACTTTCAGGCATGATGCTCTTGCAAACAATCTTGTGCAGTACTTAAATGGAGTAAGATATAACAATGTGACAGATGGCACTCCTTATTTATCAGGCTATACATCTCTTCATCCTGCAAGAGTCACCGCTGATTATGATGATGTAAAAGTAAGAACTTTAGTTGCTAATGAACCTACTGTTACAATAGGTGCTGAATCATACTATGGAATGAATAACACTTGCGCCCATAATTTTACTGTTTATGCAGGTGTTGATAAGGGAAATGCAAAATATCCAGTTAGATGCAGGGCAGTATCGCAAAACAGCGCAACACAATTATCAGATAGCTTTAATGTGACAATCAACAGGCATCCTTTTTCAATTATTGGGTATCCTGCTGATAACAGCTATGTTGGAAAAACAATAAACATAAGCGCACAGAATTCCTATGATATTGACGGGAGCATAGTTACCTATCTATATCAGTTGGATGATAATATTGTCTTCTCATCACCGCAAACACTTTGCAGCACGCCAGATTCTAACTGCACATTTAATACACTATTGCAAAGCCAATGTAACAATAATACTATTTCATGCTTTCTTAGAGTATCAGTTTATGACAATTACCTTTGGTTTGGAAACTCAACAGTAAGGATTGGCTTTGACACTCTTGGCCCTAATGTTACAATGACTGCACCAGCCAATTTTTCAAATTATTCAGCTGATTTTATTGTGTCAGCAGAAGCAATCGATGGAGAATCATTGGTTGACAGTGTTTTTTTCGAATACAGGGAAAATGAAACTGAAGCCTGGAAACTTATTGGAGTTGATGCAGAATTTCCTTACTCAATGCTTTTTGATATCTCATTACTTGAGGACAAAGACTCTTATGAGTTTCGCGCAGTTGCAAATGACACATTTGGTACTCTTGGTAATTATGATATGCGCACAAATATTACAATTGATAGAAATGGTGCTTCAATTATTCTTCTACAGCCTCTAAACCAAAATTATTCAAAAGAACAGGATATGTCCCTTTATTTTTCAGCAACCGATACGCTTTCACAGATTAAGAATTGCACACTAATTTTTGACAGTTCAGTTAACCAGACATTATTTTTTTCATCAAAATCAGTTTTATCTCAGTATTATGTGGATGATATTAGTGAGGGCGCCCACACATGGAAAGTTTCATGCTATGATTCTCTTGGCAATTACAATGAATCTTTAGAAAAGGTACTTACAATCGATACAACAGGGCCAATTGCAGTGCTTGATATGCCTCCTGATTTTGAAAACCTTACTGGAACTTATACAATAAACGCAACAGCTACCGATGCAGGAATTGGAGTCAATGCAACAGTTTTTGAATACCGCAAGGATTCACTCGACACATGGCATATAATATGCGAAGATTATTCTGCTCCCTATGGATGCAACTGGAATACTGCATTGCTTGATGAATCCGATACATACGAGGTTCGTGCTTATGCAAATGATTCTCTTGGAAATATTGGCAGTTATAGTACTCATGCAAATATGAAAGTAGACAGAAGCGGCCCGGCAATTATCTTAGAGCAGCCATCTGATAACAGCATTGACGGTGATGGAGATGTCATCTTTATCTTTCAGGCAAACGATTCATTATCAGAACTTGCCAGCTGCTCATTATACATTAATAATATTCTTAACCAGACAATTAGCACAGGGTTATTGGAAGAATCAACATTACAATTTAGTGTAGAAAACATGACTAATGGGGATTATTTCTGGAATATAACCTGCAGCGATAATTTTGATAATAGCCATAATTCAAATTGGTCAACGACTAAAAAAGTTACAATTGACATTAAGTTTATCATGAATGCATCTGTCATAACTGATAAGTCATCTTATGGTATAGGAAATCAGGAATCTGATTTTGCAAAATTTACTGCAAATATTACTGACTATTATGGGCAATCGCTTGATGCAGGATACAAACTAGATATCTTCAAAGGCAACGGAACAATGCCTTGGTGGAATTTATCATGGCAAAAAAGAGTCCCAATTTTTATATCTGAAACTCTTGGAAAAAACAGGGTCAATGAGACAATTTTTGTAAATCTCACTGGCCTTGCAAATAACATTTCGGATTGCGCAAAAGAGATAAGGATAATTGATTCAGATACGTTTGAGGAAGTGCCGATAAATGTTACAGGAGGAAATAACAGGACATATTGTGATGTTATCTTCAAGGGAAGCGTTAGCGCTAATGCTGTTACTGAAAACAGGTATTATGCTTATTATAATTATACTCTAGCTACAGCAAAAACTTATTCGTTAAGCTATGTCCTATATCCTTATCCTGTACAATATGACAGTTTTGAAGATGGCTCAGGAACTAATTTTGTGCTGTCAAACACCACTTGCGTTATAACTGGGGCAGCTGAATGCGTTGACTCAAGTCCGTGGGATGGATTTGATGAGTGTATTGAGGGAGAAGCAGCGACAGCTTACGGCGTGTGCTCTTCTCAATATGGGGCAATTGTCGGCGCAAGAGCATTGCATGCAAGAGGCGGTCTTGACAGGGAAACTGACAACAGAGATGGGCTGTATAGAATGATTAATTCTACACCTTGCGGAGGTAAATCATGCGCAATGCTTAACATCAGCTATTATCAAGTTGTGTATTCTATGGATACAGCAACAGAAGGAAGCGCTGTATTTGTAAACGATTCAGACGCAACACTAAGGCTACTATCACAATGCATGGATGCAACAGGATGCGAAGCAGGCTCGTTTGCAGCAATGGCAACTTCTGCTCAATATTTTGGCGCAGATATATGCGCTGTTGCTGGCATTAGCTGCCTTGAAACAATAACAGTTAGGTTCACTTCAAGAAATGTCAGGACACACACAACTAATGATTATTTCGGGTGGGATGAAATAAATATTACTGGTTATAATGAAATTACTTCAGGAGTTGTTGCAACTAATGGCGACACAGATATTTGGATAAATAGGACTGTATCAAATACAAATTCATCAGGCTATGATGATTATATCTTTTGGCTTAATAACCTACAGCTAGGAAATTATACTGCAGCAATTCTTTCTTCAAAAGTGTTGTTCACTAATGATACAGGATATAAATATTTTGAAGTGCGTCATGATTTTATAGGCCCAAACGTTACATTGCTATATCCGAGAAATGGAACTGAAATAAACAGCTCAGTTATTTTTCAATACATGGTTAATGATTCGCTAAGCACAGTTTCTAATTGCTCTTTGTATATAGATGGCAATTATATTGAGACTGATACTTCAATACAGGAAGATGATACACAGTTTCTCTATCCGATACTTCCTCAGGGAGGCTGGCACAACTGGAGCGTAAGATGCGCTGATTATTATAATAACATAGGCATAAGTGAAGTGAACTGGATTTTTGTCAGGCCTCCTGATTTTTATGTTCAGCAATCAAGCATCATGTTTAATATCTCAAATCCAATTGAAGGCAAAAACATTACGATAAATGCAACTATATTTAATCTTGGCGGAAGCTATGGTTATAATGTAACTGTTCAGTTCTGGCATGGAAATCCTAATACTACCGGAGAAAAAATAAATGGAAATATCACAATTCCGCTGCTTACAGATGTCAATGGAAACCAATCAAATATTACTGTGAATATGACTTACATATTAAGGTCAGGTGGCTCTCATGACTTTTATGTTTTTGCAGACCCAAATGTAAGCATCGGCGGAAATGTTTTAGAGTCAAATGAGACAAATAATTTTGCGTATGCAACCATGTTTGTCAGCGGCTGGCACACATATTTTGGGAATTTTTCTTCACTTGTTGTTCTGGATACATCTGACAATAAAACACAGATTTCATGGAATGCAACACAGTCTGCAAACATTTTTGTAACCGAAACAGGATCAAGCATTGAATGGCAGGCTCTTCAGGCTTTGGGGCGGGACATTTCTAATATGGTATCATTTAATGATTTTTATGACCTTGATATTGTGCTTAATATGACTCTCTTTAATGACTCGATAAATAAGAGTTTCACAATAAATCAGGCACCAAAAAAACTGGAATCTTATTATGTTTATAATACTTATATACCAAATGTTCCGGTAATTAATTCTTCTAATACAACTACCTTTCAGACGGGTATTCTATGGGATACTAGCGATGGAAATTTTGATTATAATGGAACCCAGGATGTTGTTTTTACGACAAATACGTCATCAGCAAAAGAGGGAAAATACGGCATATATGATTATGAGATTGCGGTGCCTGCGTCGCTTAAAAACTACAGGTATGGGGCAGGAAGAGTCACATTTTATATTGAGATAGTATAAGAAATTAATAAGAAAATAGTTGCTTATTTTTTTATTTGCTAAGTTTGTACTATTTTCTTTTACACGGAACGATATCTTACATCCTGACTTCGCAGTGGCGAAGTCAGGTTTTAGCTATTCTTTCTCTTACAACCAACACCAGCAGAATCAGAATTATTATTGCAGCGGCGATAATTACGTAATAAAAATTATGATCAAATATATAGCTGAAAAGACTGATATTTTCGAATATTCTTTTTTTTGACACTATTGTTTTATATTTTGTTATTTGCTTTTGCTCTGTTAAGTTGGAATATATTTTTTTTTCAATGCATTGTTCGTACTCAGGCGCAGAGATTGTGGCAAGAGCCCAATAAGTTGCGCTTCTATTTTTCTTGTCAGTCTGGGCAGATATTATTTTTGATTCTCCTGGGCCAAACACTTCTCCAATAAATTTAGATTCCATATCAGCCATTTCCCTTGACAATTCATCTTTAAAATCATCGTACTCCCTGCCGTAATATCTCTCGTGTGGGTGTGTTTCATTATTGAAAAAATAGAACTTGAAGTTAAATACGCCATACCTGTTTTCCTGGTTCTGTATATATATTCTTGGCGTTGAATACCTTCCATCATTTGAAATTGCCCTCCATTCACGAAAATAATCAAATGTCTTATTCTGGCAGATGACAACATCTTTCTCAAAAGTTGTTGTTACGTTCTCAATGCTTGTATAAGGGATTTCTTCAACAACAGTTTTATCAGTTGGCAATTTTAAGTATATATTTTGCAGCAGAAATATAAAAAAAATTATAAATATAGCGAATAGAAGCAGGACAAGGGCCCGTGTTTTTTTTTTTTTGCTCTTTGTATTTTTTCATTTAACGCTAATAACTAATATAAATAGGCTAAAAGAGCAGCAGAGATATTATATTTATTATTATTTTTTCTCTACCACTTAACCCCATAATTCATTATAGGGACATTATTAAGGTAAGTGTTTTGCGTTTTTGCACCGTTAAGTATCTTTAAGAAATTCTCGTAATCGTTTACTCCTACAAAATAGATCTGGTCTTTTGTGGTTTCTAATATCAGCATGTTTGAATATAATGCTGATGCAAAAAATAAAGTGTAGGATAGGTCTTTTTTAATCCTTTTCCACCTCATGTAGCTTTTTGGGTTCCATGAGCTAAGGATATTTATCCTTTTTATGTTATGCCAGCCAAACATCTCATAATGCTTGCCTGTTTCAGGAGCCCACTTAATGACTATCCCGTTCTGGTTAAAGTAAAGCCATCTGTTTCTCTCATTAAGGAGCTGCATTAACAAAAATAAAAAAAGGGTTAAGTTAATAGTGTAAAATCCTGTGATATAATATTTTACCACGTTGAATCTCCAAAAAGCCAGCGGTATGAGGGGCGTTAAAACCAAGAGAAACATAGTTGAAGTTATTATAAACGTATTAATAAAAGAAAGGCCGCAATCTTTCCAAAGGACTTTTTGGCTCTCCATCATTAATTTTATAGGGCTTCTCTTTATATAATTTACTCTCTATTACACAGCAAAAGGCAATTACAAAAATATTTAAATACTTCCTTTTTATAGTTCATATTGAGGGGACAATGGGACTGTTAAAAAATGTATACCTGGATTTTGGCTTTTTAAATCCTCTTAATCTTGTAAAAAAAAAGAAGAAGAGTACTGTTGAAAATGAGAATGTTGTACCAGTAGGCTTGTATTCAAGCAGCATTTCTCCTGGCAATAGTTATCTTAATAACTCAATTTCTGAAGCTTCAGGAGAGGCAATAGGCGGCTCGGGCAGCATAGGATACAATTTGCCAAATATTCCAAAAAAGCTTGTTGAGAAAAGTGAGTCAATTTCTCCTCCTGCAAAGATTCCAAGAGAGCTTCCTAAGCTTTCTTACGGCAATACTAAAAAAAGCATAATTATTGAAAAAAATATTGCTAAGCCTGATTCTTTATCTTCAATAAGCTCTACAGAGATACCTGGCGCTCCTATTGCGGATGCAAATTTTTCTATTAGCGAAACAAGCAAGCAAAGCTCAATAACACAGGAAACGCAGGGCATAATTGAAAAACAGCCTGAAAAAAAATTTAACATACAGCCGTCCGTCGCAACTGACAGTTTTTCTGCGGATATGCACAGCGACTCAACATTTTTTAACTCGCTTTTATCATCGATGGAAAAAGAAAAAGCAATACTTTACAGCAGCGGGTCGAAAGATATTTTGATGAAAGATGTTTTTTCTGAAGTAAAGGCATTTTGGGGCAATAAGCATTATTCATACAAGCAGGAAATTGCAGCCAAAATTGCAGAAGATGAGCTTTCTTCAAGGATAAGAGAGCTGCACGATCTTGAGCTTGATTGGCAAAAAAGCCAGCTTATGCACGAGCGGCTTAAGGATGATGTTCATAAAAAGGAAATTGCAATAAATGCAAAAATCGCCCAGCTTAAATGCCTTTTTTTCAAGTATCACAGTGAGACGAATGTGGCTCCGCAGTTCTTCTTTATTTTAAGCAATGGCAGTAAAATTAGAAATCTTCTCGAGTTAAAAAATATGCTTCATCATCTGCCTGATGATATATTTAGATATCATGTCAATAACAAAAAAAACGACTTCTCGTCTTGGATTAACGATGTGATTGGCCTTGATGAGCTTGCGTCTGAGCTTCGATATGCACGTGAAAAAGAAACCTTTATAAAAATTATTGACTCTTATTTTTAACATACATGAAATCTTTACAATTTTATTTATAAATATATTTTTTTTGTATTATAATTCGGTTATTTTTATGTTATTTTTTTAAAATTAATCTAAATTATTCTTATTTTAATTTAATACATCTTTTTTATTCTTATTTTCTTATTTTAGGTTTAAATAATATCTTTATTTTTTCAATCTAATCGATACATTTATATATAACTTAGTATACATATATGTATACCAAGATACAATATATAAAATATTGTATATTAAAATACAAAAAAAGATATTTTGTATATTAACATACGAAACAAGCAAGTAAGTTAGGGAAAAGTGAATTAATTTCCAAATAAATAAGCAAATTACGCAAGTGCGCGAGGTAGATGAAAGAATGTCAAGCTCTGCTGACTGGGTAAAGCTGGTTTTCAATGAAACACCAGCAAAAGCAATTGTAAAGCAGGGATTCCTCTTTGATGAGGGTGATTTCTATCGTGTTGTCGGAGATTCTTCTGAAACACTTGTTCGCAAAATGACTGTCATTAGCATTACTAAAAAAAAAGCAAATAATGATACTATAAGAGGTGAAAAAAATGAATAAGATGTACAAAACACTATTTTTAGCACTTATTTGTGCTATTGCTGCATTAAATGTTGTTTATGCAGCAGACGATGATATTCCAACACCATTGGAATCACTGATAGTAACAGAAAATGAAAGAATGAACATGACGCAATTTACTGCGGCAACTGAAACTGCAGAAGCTGGAAACGTGACACGCCTATCGCTTTATTCGCGATCACAGACCAAGCACTGGCAGGGCTATTATGGCGAGATAACAGGTACAATCACACTTGATGATGCTCAGAACTGGACAATGTATGATTGGAACAACCAGGAACCAAAAGGCGAGATATATGCAACTTGCAACACATCTGGAATAACTCCTGACTGGGCAACAGTTGAATGCTTTGATTTTGAAACAAACCTTCGCCAATGGGAAATATTTTACAATATGACAACAGATGGTAGAGATAATATAAATAACACTTTTAATATGACTGACCACCCAAGCTTTGGTGTCGGAAGATATACTATTGCTGAAGATGCATGCCAATCAACATTTACTTATGTGAATGATTCATGGCAGGAGCAGGAATTCAGGGAAGTTTTGCTTCAGGCAGATGGAAACGAGCTTATCTATATGACAATAATCGAGCAGAATGACTGGAACAACGATACAGATCCAAATGGATTTGATAACGCTGCGCATGATTTCCAGCTGATTGTTGCTGAAGACGGCTCAAGCTATGATGAAGGTGAAGTCAACCAGAATCCTACTGTATATTATTTTTATGTGGATCTGGAATAAACAAGCTTTATTCATTGCCGAAGAAATATCTTCGGTTTTCACCTCTTTTATTTTCCTAAAAAAGGAAAAAACAGTATAAAAAAATAACAAAAAAACCAAAGACAATCATAATCCTAAAAACAAATAATCCTGATAATCACAATTAGCGTTACAAACAATAACATAATCCAAAAACAATTCAAACAAAACATTTGAGAAAAAACAAATGAAACTTGCACCAACAAAAATAAACATGTATGCCATTCTTGCAATGGTTGTCTGCTTCGCTGCAATAATTAGCGCAGTTATGGCAGTTGAGCCTGAAGGTGCATCCATTACCTATATTTCAAATTCAACAAAAAACGCTACAGCACCAAGCTCAAGAAATGACAGCAAAGGAACAATAACTACTCTAACTTTGTCTGCAATCCAGCAAAATTACAAATGGAAAGCCTATGTCGGAAATGTAACAGGTACTCTTGTTTTGCAGGATTCATCGTCATATAGCATTTATGAATGGACAGCGCTTTCTAATCCATCTGGTATGATTTACATTACTAGGGACAATTCGATAACCTGGCCTCAGGTAAAATGTGCCAATCAGACAACAATAGCACTCGAACAAGAAAATTTAAACCATTCTGTAACTGCATCAGACAATATTAATCACACTTTTTCATATACAGCCCATCAGTCTTTTTATGTAGGAGACGTACACATTGATAATAGCACTTGCAAAAGTGTTGCCACATGGATAAATAACTCACTTCAATCTGTTAATGAAGATTCAAATTTCCAGGAAATACTGCTGCAGGATGACAGTAATTTAGTCTATGCAGCAGTAGTTGAGCAGAATTCATTCAGCTATAGGAATGACAACTCTACTTATGATTTCCAGGCACTAGTTGCAGACAGCGCATTGCCAGGCGTTACAGGCCAATCAACATATTATTTTTACATCGAGATATCAGCATAAGGCAAGCAAAATGAACCAGAATATTAGATTGCAAAAAAAGAACTTGCTTTCGGCAGGTCTTGCCATAGCCATATTTTCGCTTGCGCTATGGATATTGGTGCTTGAGGCGCCAACGCTTAGCCAGGGATATCTCGGAGCTGCTGTAAACCAGTCATTAAATACAACTGTAAATATAACAAACGCAGCTCCTGAAGTTAGGAGTGCAGTATTGGATTCAAGCATTTTCCTTGAAGCATATGGTGAAGTAGCAGTAAATTGTACCGCAGTTGTCTTTGACTGGGATAATGATACTTTAACAGTTAATGCATCCCTATATCTTAATGGAAGAGCCATGCCTGATGGCACCCTTGATAATAATACATTATATAAAAATACATCATGCACAAGAATGACAGAGCAGGATAGGACAATGAACTACACCTGTGCATTCCCTGTCCAGTATTATGCTGATAACTCAACAAACTGGAGATGCAATGTAACTGCTGAAGATGATGAAAGGGCATATAACAGCAATATATCAAACGCTGGCAATATTAACGCACTTGTTGCAATATATGTTCCTGGCGTATTAAATTTTGGAGAACTAGCTGTAAATGATATTTCAGAAGATAAGCTTGCAAATATTACAAACGCCGGAAACAGAAACATAAGCATTGCAGCTGAAGGCTGGGGTGCAGTAAAAGGCGACGGCCTTGCTATGAACTGTTCATATGGAAGTATTGCAGTAGGATATGAAAGATATAACTTAACAACAGGAAGATTATGGGATACTCAGATGGTCCAGTTGACAAACCAGTCTTTATCCATAAACGGCCTGCGGGTTTTCCATAGGTTTGCTGATACTGAAATTGCAACATCAACAAATACAACCTACTGGAAGCTTAAAATCCCTGCTCTCGCAGGCGGAATATGCACTGGTAAAATCCTATTTACTGCTTCAGACAGCGGCTCATAAGGCTAATCTTGTTGCATATCTTATAGAGATGTTTGCAAAAAACCATGTAAACCTATAAAAAAGATTATAAGCTTTTTCTTTTTCTTAAATTATATAAATGAAAGATACGATTTTAAAGCATATACTTGATAAAAAGCTTGCTTGTTTTGGAAAAAATGAAGCCAAGATTGAGCTTGACAAGTCTATTCTTAAAACAAAAGAAGCAAGAGAGATATATGACAAAACATTAAGGAAAATAGGATTTTATTTTGCATTTGAAGATACTTTTAGGATTTTTTCCTTGTTTAGCCTGACAAATGATTCTTCTAAAATAATAGAGAGGCATGATTTTTTTAATAATGCGATAAAACAAAAATTCTCAAAATCCTTCTTAAAAAAGCTAACCTTCCCAAAGCAAGAATGGCGCCCGATGTATTCTGTTGTAATTGTTACAGAAGATGAAAAATCATTTATGGAATTAAAAAAAGAATCAGTCCCAGTAATCTTGCTGCAAAGCGAGTTTGACCTTGATGGGCTTGATAATTATGACCTTATACAAGCAGTTGAAATTGATAAGTTCTATTCAGCAATAGAATCGCTTCCGCAGGCTGTATTTGTGTCAAAAGAAGAAGCATACCTTGAAAAATACTTAGTTGCGCTTTCTGGCTGGAAAAAAAATATTGCTATACTTAAGGAAAACATTAATTCTTTTGATCCAGATTCAAAAATTAAATTATCTGAAGTATTAGAATCCTTAAGTCCAATTCTTGCATTACTGGAAGCAGGCATGGCTAAAAAACTAAGTAAGGAAGATGTTTGTATTGCAAGAGATGAAATAAATAGAAAAGTTGCAGAAAAAATTAGGCCAATGACAATAAAAGGAGAATTTCTTTATGCGATGCTTTCAGCAAAATCAATGCCTGGTGAAATCCGTGAAATAATAATGGCAGAAATTGTGAATTCCGGCATTCCAAGAAACATATTTACAATTGGAATTCCTGTTGCAGTTGATGAGCTTGCCCTAAATGCCTTATTAAAAAGCCAGGATTCAGATAGCTTTTCTTCATTTGCAAATAAGATAAAAAAAAACTCAACTGTAATTAGAAGCATTCCGCAGATGCTTTCTGTTCTTTCATCAAGCCTATTATATTTTGATTTTATATCATCAGTAAGTAATTTTTCTACAGAAAACAATCTGGTTTTGCCGCATATAGATAAGGGAATTAAGCTAATTAATTCCAAAAGCCTGCTTATAAATGACCCTAAGCCTGTTTCATTTTTTCTTGATAATAGCATCAAATGCTCTATATTGACCGGAGCAAACAGCGGCGGAAAAACAACTCTTCTTGAGCATGCACTGCAAGTTATTATACTTGGCCAGATGGGCTTTCCTGTTAGCGGAAAAGTTTCTGTTGGACTATTTAGCGATATATATTATTTTGCAAAGACAAAGGGTGGTGCAAGCAAGGGAGCATTTGAAACACTGCTAACCCAGATGTCAAAAGTTAAGCCAGGCAACAATACCTTAATACTGGCTGACGAAATAGAAGCAGTCACTGAACCTGGAGTTGCCTCCATGATAATTGCATCAACTGCAGACTATTTTATAAAAAAAGGATGTTTTTTAATTATTGCAACGCATCTTGGTCATGAGATAGTGAAGTATCTGCCAGAACATGCAAGAGTTGATGGCATTGAAGCAAAGGGCCTTGATGATAATGATAACCTGATAATTGACCATTCACCTGTTCTTGGAAGGCTTGCTAATTCAACACCAGAATTGATTATTGAAAAAATGGCAAGAAAAAATAAAGAAGAGTTTTTTTTGTATTTGAATGAGAAAGTGAAAAATAATATAGTGTAATTAATGGATAAAAAATAAAAAACAGTGATTAGAATTATTAAGAAAAACAATCCTTCACAGTATAAAACACTACATTTATATTTCTATTAATAATTCAATAAGTATGAAATTGACTGTTGTACTTGAACCTCAAGAAGAAGGAGGATATACAATATATGTTCCTTCACTGCCAGGATGCATCTCGCAAGGAGATACAAGAGAAAATGCTTTGGAAAATATTAAAGAAGCAATTGAATTGTATCTTGAAGCAGATACTAATGATTTAATTATATATACTGGAGAAAAAGCAGTTGTTTCTTTATGAGCAGTCTTCCAATAGTATCAGGAATCGAAGTTATTAAGCGTCTTAAGAAAGCTGGATTTGTTGCTACCAGGCAAAAGGGATCACATGTTCGGCTCGAAAAGTCGAATAAAAACAATTCTATTAAAATTACTGTCCCATTACATCACGAGCTAAAAAAAGGAACACTTATCAGAATTATTAAGGATTCAGGTCTAACTGTTGATGAATTCAATGAATTAAAATAAATTAATAGTATTTCTACTCAAATCTCCTTCCCGCACTTCTTGCATCGCTTTGCCCGTAGATTATTGATTTCCTTGCAGTCAGGGCACTTCTTTTTCATACCAAGTATAAGCAGCAATAGTATTAATATAATTAAAACAGGTGCATAAGTCAATGCAAGGCTACCAGCATCAGATAATGCGCTGCCTAAGTCAAATCCTGCTTCCTGCAAATCATATTCACCGCTTAATACGCTGATTAGGCTTTGCTCTCTTTCACCGTAATATGCGTGCAGCTTTACTTTTTTATTGTTTTCAATATCTGTTTCATCAAGTACAGCTGGAATTATCAGCCTTTTAGTCTCTCCGACTTTTAAGAATGCGACATTTTCAGTGCCTATTGTCTGCAATTCGTCATTAATTAATATATCATATATTTCAACATCGACAAAAGCATCTACTTCGCCTGTATTTTTTACAACAACTATTATCTGGCCTTTTTTCTTATCGTAATATACACCAACAATCTCTATTTTTGCATTGTCACTTATACTGACAGTTTCAACATTAATTGTTTTTCTTAAATTATATTCAAGGGATTTTTTTGCTTCCCCATAAATTGTAAATATGTCCGCTGATATATTGGCCTCATTAATTGGGTCGACATCATAAATTATTGTTTTATATTCGTTTTTATCAATAAAAATTGAATCAACATCGCCGACAGTCTGGGTTTCTCCGCCATATCTTAATGTGACAGTGCCTTTTAAGTATGAAGATAATGCAACTTTATTCTGGTAAGTTACCTGGAGCTGGTTTGAAACCCTGTTGTACCTTATCCTGAAAATATCAAGGCTTAAGATGTATCTTGGAAGGTAGAACCTGTCAAGGTCCTCGACTGATGATATTGGGCCTGTTGGTGCTCTTGCGCTTTGCGCAAATTTTACAAAGACACTGATTCCTAGCTGCCTTCGAATAGTAGTTGCTGAGCCAATAAGCTCGTTGCCAATTAAAATTCCAATCTCAATATCGCTGTTCTTTATATATTCACTGACCTGCTCTGGAACATTTGCCCTTCCTATAAAAACAACAGGCTGCGAGCCTGACATCATTTCCTGCTCGATAAATTCTCCGTTTGTTAAAATCACCTGCTTTTTTGGCTCTCCAAACTTCTCTTTATGCTTTTTTTGGTAGAGATTAACGATTTCCTGGTTGTTTTCAAACCTATCTGCCTTGTTAATAATAATAGGAGAGAACTCAGCCAGACGGTCTTTTACTTCCCTGTCAACAGTTCCGTATATTAATATCTCAGATACAGTTCCTGATTTAAGATAGCTATAAATCTGGTTTATGTTTTTCCTGCTTGTAAAAAGGACATATGCATCGTTAAGAACAGCATACGGTGCAACTGACACTGCGTTATAGCCATATGAATCGTCGATTATAATGTATTTTTTTATGCCTGTCAGTTTTTTTGCAAGCTCAATGTTAATATTTTCATAGTTAAATTCTTCTGTCGGATAGTTGTACGACTCAAGAATTCCCTTGTATCCTACAACATATGGGTTTTTCTTAGAGCTAAAAACCCAGACTCCATTTTCTGTTTTAGGTATCTGGTTAATTAGAAGCGTAGAATGCTTTGAACTTACAAGAAAATAGGGCGTTTTTTTCATTAAGTTGCCATAAAGCATCGTAGAATACACATCCTGCCAGTCAGCAGAGTTTGAAATAACATAGTCAGGTGTAAGGGCGGCTACAACAGCAATTGAAGATACAAATAAGACTGTTACTAGAAAAAATCTGATAAATGCGCCCTTTTTAGCCATAATTTCCCCCTACCTATCTATTAATTAATTTAGTTATTGTAATATAAATTTTTTTATTTTATCATTCAGTGCAATAACATGTACAGTTGTTGCACACCATTTCCTTATTATAAATAAATTTGCTTTTGAAATATTCATATTTATATGACTTGCAGGCTGACCTGCAGCTGTTAATGCAGGTATCTTCTGAATTAATCGTATGCGATATAGTATTTCCTATGGGTCCGCATTCATCCCTGTTTGATACAACAACAACTTTAGGCCTTAATTGAAAAAACAATAGCGCTGCAATAGCTGCAATGCATATAAAAATCAGAAGATTCTGAATAAATATTCTATTTTTAATATTATTCTTATAATTCTTCAGGCTCCTCATTGTTTTCATGGAAGAAAACATACTATAAAAACATTGCGAAAAGCATGGCTATTCTTTATTTTTAGGGAATTTAACATTATACCATTCTTTAGCCATTTGTATTTTAAGCTTAATTCCCATAAGCTTCCTTTTCCAGAAAAAATCATTGTTATGCTTTTTTAGGTTTTCTTTTATTATTGCTTTAGATTTTGCCTCATATTCTTTCCTTAGGTTCTCACATTGGCGCTTATAGCGCTCTGTCTCAATTTCCCTTTGCTTGCTTTTCCGAAATTTTTCCAGATACTTATCAAGAAGCTCCTGTTTTTTTTCATCATACCAGTTCTCTAAGTCGGTTAAATCCATTTTTATGTAAAAATTACTCCCTGCACAATATGCGTAATTGCGCTTTTTGAGACAATTTCCCCCTCGGCCAGGTTATCTCCCTGCACATAGGCTGTATCTTCGTATACTGCCCTTATTCTATGTATCACAGCAACGCCTTTTTGGTCGGTAAAGCGTATAATCTGCCCTGGCAATAGTGTCTGGTTGACATATTTTACTTCAATAAGAGTATTGCCGTCAAATATGCTTGGCTGCATGGATGACCCTGAAAGCTTTCCGTAATCGTCTGCCCCTCCTACAATAAACCCCGTAGGTGAGAGATGATATGTTATGCTTGCATGGTGCCCTTGTATAAAATTGGGAAGATCTATTTTTTTTTCAATCATGGAAATATTGCTGTTTATTCCTTTTATTTCATCTTTCATGCTGTTAAAACTTAGCCCAAAAAAAACAACTGTTCCAATCATTGCGAAAAGGAGCAATGATAATATTACATTAAATGCAAACTGGTTTTTGTCGTATATCATTTTTTCTACCTCTTTATTTTCATTTTGTTAGTTTTTATTATTTTTGCTTTTACAATAGTATTTTTAGCCTTATTATGTTAATTCTACCCAGAAATAATATCTGGATGCCTGGTTTCCTGGAAGGTCTTTTTCAGGGACAATCATCTGGAAGTCATAATCCTTGAAATTAAAGCCCTGCTCTTTATTCTGTAAAATTGTTGCATATACCATGCTTGATGTGTCTGATAAAAGCATCTCCTGGAAGAGGGTATTTTCTGTCAGTGCCTGAGCAGTATTATTAACCCATGTAGCAGTGCTTCTGCATACGCTTCCTGCAAAATATGTTTCTCCAACATAAAATTCCCGATGTACTCTGTTTTTAAATGTTGAATTTATGCTGTCTGCTTTTGTTGTCGTATGGTTCATGCGCTCTTCTTCAGTATTTATATTTGTCTGGGAGGCGCATCTTATTAATGGCCAGTTGATAGTGTTGTTAGTCGAAGCAAAAACCTCTCCAGTGATAGTTGATAGGTCCCAGTTATATATCGTATAGTTTGAAGCGTCATCAAGAGTTAATATTCCTGTGACATTACCAACATAAGCTTTCCATCTTGGGTTTTGTGTTTCGCCATAGAGAATCATTGTAGTAAATGATCCTCCTGTTGTATTTACATACCCGGCAGGCTCTGATTGTTTTGTTTCAGTCATGTTATAGACAATGCTTGCGCCTGAAGGATATGCAGCATTGACAAATATTGGCAGAGCAAGTGCTATTAATAGCAGCATTAATACAACTTTTTGATAGATTGTTTTATCTGCCATTTTTCGCTCTTGCGTTGCGGTATGTTGTCCAGATGGTCTGGTAGTCTTTTTTTAGCGCATTTGCTATCTCATTAAATCCAAGGCCATTAGTTTCTCTAAGATAGCTCACGATAGACTCAAGAACACTTGTTTTCCTCTCCTTAAAGATGGAGAGTGGGATTATTATCTTTGATTTTTTCGGAATGATTTTTTCTTTCTGCTTTTTATTCGCATTGTTTATTGTACACCATATAGTGCGGTCATCCCTGTTTAGAAGAGAGGCAATTTCATGATAGGTTTTATTTTTGTTTTCCTTTAGGTATTTTGAAATTATTTCAAGAGAAGAGAGTTTGTCGTTGTCAAACGCGCTTAAAGGTATAGTTGGAGAGTCTTCCCCAAGCGCCTCAAGAACCTGTTTTGCAGAGAGAGAGTACTTGTCCTTGAAGTAGATGTCTATTGCTTTTAATGCACTGATTACCTCATCAGAGCCTGCAATATCAGCTAAAACTTCTCCTCTCCTAATGGCCATCTGATACTTATTATGCAAGAGCTTGTTTATATATTTTATTATTTAATAAGTATTTGTTACTTGAATTATATTATTATTTACTTATTATTTAAGAATAATACGAAAGGAAGGTTTTAATATAAACTATTTAGACTACACATTATGACAAATCACAATGGACCTGCATATTACATAGGAAATAATATTCCAAGGGCTGTTGATTGGCATGGCAGGATTTTGATATTACACGCTGTAGCTGCTACTCCAGCAAATGCTTTTGTTGGATATGATTACATGCTTCATAGAGGAAAATGTGATGCTTTACGTGTACGAAGTAAAGCGTATTATGATGCATTTAATCCGCCAGGTATTTGCAGTGTTTGCGCCTCTGATAAGCTTACTATTTATGATACACAAAAAGATATTGCAGATATAGAAAGCGCAGCTTTGCTAGGCACTGCAACAATATGTTCTGAGTTTTTTACACTTTGCAGTGTTGAGGCATATGGTTTTTTAGGAAACACGGATTATGGTTTTAAAGCAGGATATATCCGCGGCGGGTCGCTTGAAGAAATGATTGTAAGCCTAAGAACAGCAAGAACTTCTATTGATAGTGCTCCTTTTTGGGAAATATGCCGTAGTGTAACCGGCTATGGTCAAGATTAGCGAGATAAGATCATTTTAATGTATTTATCTGTTCTTTCATTATTTTTCAAAAATGAAATATTTATTTCAAAATAGGATTTTATATTTCAAAAAAGAAAAATATATAAACTGCATTTTTTTAAACTATTCTAAATGACCAAAACCAGCTATTTTGAAGGCTTAATAGATAAAAAGACTCTTAGCGTCATGAAGGTTTTTATTGAAAATCCAGATACTTTTTTTCATATAAATAAAGTTTCATCTTGTTCAAAAGTTCCTGTTGCAACATCTTTTAGGATAATTAATAACCTTTCAAAAACAAATTTCCTGGAAAAAATAATTGTCGGAAAATTTGCAATATACTGTCTTTCAAAAAGCGAAAAAGCAATGTTTTTCAAAAAAATGCTAAAATGAAAAAGATTACAATAGTCTTTGTGATACTTGTAATTGCCTTATCAGGCTTTTTGCTTATAACTAATTTGAAGTTTCTAAAAAATAGAATAACTGGGCTTGCAGAGCTTTCAACTTCAGCAATTATCCTTCAGCTTAGTGAAGCTGCTTGTGAAGCAGATTTTGTCAGCGGATGGAATTTAATTTCAATCCCATGTGTTCCTACACCGACAAATATAAGCGAGGTTTTACTAAATATTCTTCCTGATATTATATCTGTGCATGAATATTATGGTATTGGCGCTGATCCATGGAAAGCGTATAACCCAAGCCTGCCTGGATGGGTTGTTCAGGACCTTACAAAATTAGATCGTAAAAAAGGATATTGGATGAATATGGCAGCAAATACACATTATTATTATAATTCAAGTACAGCGACCCCAAATATATTATCCCTTGCAAACGGGTGGAACCTTGTTGGATATCCACTGATCAGTTTAAAAAATATATCTGATGCGATGCTTCCGATAAATGGAAGCTATGATATAATTGTCTTATACAATGCAACTGATTCGGCAGATTATTGGAAAGAATACACCTGGAATGAATCAAGGCCATCAGGCCAGGACTTATACAATATGACTCCATATTATGGGTATTGGATATATTCCTATGGCAGCAGAACACTTATGCTTGACTAAAATTACTACGATGGATACAAAAACACCCTGTTTATTTAGTGTATTATTTTTGTTAGCAATAGCTGTAACTATTGCCATTCCTCCGTATTATGAATCAATTCCTACACTTCCAAATGAATATTATGGCTCTGTTCTTGTAAATGATTTGAATAATACTGGCCTTCCAATAGGGACAAAAATTGATGCTTATGCAAATAACCAAACATGCGGAACATTTTACATACAAAATAAAGGTTATTATGGCCTTTTGACATGCATTGCCGATGAGCCTTATACAAACGAAACAACTGAAGGCGCAATTGAAGGGCAGACAATATGGTTTACGATAAACAACCAAAGCGCTGCTGCAACAGGTGATTATGTATGGTATTCAGGAGAATTCCATCAGGTTGATCTTGTCCTTGTGCCAAGCTGCGGCAACACTTATTGTGAAATTAATGAAAACTGCAACATATGTGCTGAAGATTGTGGAATCTGCCCAACAAATGTTACGCCTGGAAACGATACAGGTGGAACTGGCGGAACAGGTGGCGGCGGCGGCGGTGGAGGCGGTGGAGGTGGCGGTGGCGGCGGTGGCGGTGGCGGCGGTGGCGGCGGTGGCGGCGGTGGCGGCGGCGGCGACTCTTGGCAATACATAAATTACACTGGCGGAATTTTTAATAATATGTCATTAAATGTCTGCATAGAAAACTGGATATGCAGCCCTTGGAATCCTGAAATTTGCCCTCCTTGGCAAGTGCAAACAAGGGTGTGCATTGATATGTACGAGTGCGGCACAAACTATACTAAGCCTGTTGAAAACCAATCCTGCATCTATAGGGAAACATGCGTTGACTTAATTGTTAATCAGGATGAAACCGATGTAGATTGTGGCGGCTTCAAATGCCCAAAATGTTTTGAAGACCAGAAATGTAGAGTTGATAATGATTGCATGAGTGATTTTTGTCATCCTATTGAGCAAATATGCAAAACTCCTACCTGTAATGATGGATTTCAAAACCAGGGTGAAACTGATATTGACTGCGGAGGCCCCTGCGAATCTTGTGATGGCAGGAAAATTCCACCAATATTAGAAGAGCCTGCAATAATTGTTAGAGAAATAACTTCAGGCTGCGGGCCATTTCCTTTTGAATTTGTCTTATATTCATTGCTAATTATACTTGGCGCATACATAATTGGAAGAATAATTATACATTTATATACCAAGACAAAGAAGTTTTCCAGGCTCAAAAAATTAGAGCAGCTTCAATATAGATATAATTCGAAAAGAAACCTTCTGCTTTTCCTAATCAATGGGATATTGATAATATTTGCAATCGCGCTATATTATTACTATTTTTGCAAGATATGGTTCTGGCTCTATATTATCATAATGCAGATAATACCTCTTATTGCATTTGTAATTATAAAATTCTTGATGTATGATGAAAACGAAAAGCAAAAGCTCTACAAAAAAGTGTTAATGGAGCATGAAGGCCAATTACGCTTGATTATTGAAATAGAAACAGAGCAAATACTTTGCGAGGAAGAAAAAGTAAAGCGAATGATGCTTGATGTAAAAAGTGAAAAAGAAACACTAACTGACGCAATATTTGCAAAGCTTGATAAAATAAGTGTTGTGATGATTAAAAAAGAAAGAAGCCTTGATGACAATAAAAAGATGTGCGACCTAATTGAGGAGCTAAAAGAGTCAAAGGAAATTTTTGAAAAAAAAGACGCAACAAAAACCCTGTTTGACTCTCTTATTTTCATCCAGAAAATCCACCGTGATATACTTGACCTTTATAAAGAGATAAAAAAAGATGAAAAACTTGAAAAAGACCTGGGCATTGAAGACAAGAAAATTGTAGCAGAAGAAAAAAAAGAGGTAAATGAAATAAAAGAAGAGGCAATAAAAGAAGTAAAAAAAGAAGAGCCAAAATCCAATGCTTCTGACGCAAAGACTGAAGAAATTAAAATTGAAGATAAAAATACTGAAGAAACTACAACTATTGAAACTATCCCTAAAGAAGCAAAACCTAAAAGCGATTCTGTTTCTGCTATAGTATTAGAAGAGCTGGAAAAAGAAAAAACACTAGAGCAGCAGTTAGAAGAAAAATATAAAGAAGAGCAATCTCTAAAAGCAACTGCACCAATTGAGCATGCAGTGGTTAATATAATTGAAATGAGCGATGAAAAGAATAATCTAAAAAACAATCAAAATAATACAGATAATCAAATAAACATCGATGACGATATATTAAAAAAAGCAAAAGATGAGATATTTAAGTTTGAAAGCTCTATAAATATTAAAAAAACACTTGTTCCAAATGAATATTTTATCCTTCATAACGGCGTTATTTTAAAAGACCTAAAAGAGCTGTATGAAGAGCTTGGGATTATTGATCATGCAATTTACAGCTATCATGCAAACGAAGAGAGAAATGATTTTGCGAACTGGGTAAAAGGCGTGTTCCATGATGAAACATTATCAACAATTTTACAATCCGCAAAAACAAAAGAAGAGGCAGCAAGTATTCTGAAAAAGTATATTGAGGATTAGCCATCATCTAATTCTTACAAAAGAAAATACCGCTTTTTGCAGCAGATAGAATGTTGCTATTGTTGTTGGAAAAGGATGCTGCAGTCCAAGGGTTATTAAAAAGGCATATAATCCGCAGCAAATATCAATAATGCTTGCAGGGTCTGAAGACAAAACCGTAAAAAGAACTCCCTTAAAGATCAGATAAATTCCTATGACATAAAAAGGTAAATTAGGCAAATTAATATATTGTGATGCAATAAATGCAAAAGCACAAGCTCCGTCTAGCGCGCCAAGAAATTTAAGCACCATATTTTTTTTAAAAATTCTCTTGTTAAAAAAAGTTGTGAATATCAAAGATTTATAAAACCAATATCAGATAGACAATTGATTAAGAGAAGTTTGCAAAAAAAACAACAAATTTCTCTTTTGTTTATTATTATTCACTAGTTGATTACTAAGAATATTTATATACCTACATATTATTGTTTATACTACGTGGTATCGCAGCTTAAGCACGATCGCTACCTTGAAATTCTTTGTGACAAAATTAAACCAAACTATGACCGTATCTACAGGAATGTAACTCTTTATTCAGAGACAAAAAAGAACCGAAAAATTGCAGAAGTAGATATAATGGGCATAAAAAATAATTACTGCGATGTCTATGAAGTAAAATGTTCTCATCGTATTGTAAAGGCAAGACGCCAGTTGCATAAAGTTAAAAAGCATATGCCTAATGTGCGAAACATGTTTTTTTTCTGCGGAGAATCAGGAATATTGTTTGGCATATTGTAATGCCTCTATAAAAATAATTAGCTTTATATATCCGCTAAAAAACCTAGTTCTTATCTAAATATCATAGTCGAGGTTTTCAAAAATGAGAAAAATCCATTCAAAAACTAAAAAGACTGCCGGGCTAAGAACACATAAGCCACATATGGAAATACTAAAAGGCCTAAAGAGAAAAAAAAGAGATAAAACATACAATACAGAAGTTCTGGCTATTGGGCACGCCGAGAAGCTTGGCTTAAAAGAGGGAGAATATAAAATTATCCCAGCTAAGAAAAATAAAAAATTTGCAGTTAAGAAAAATTAATTTTTACTTTTGATAATTCTTTCTCATTCTTTATTTTAGGCTTAAAAAAGCATTCATGTTCTTTTTATAAATTTGACGCTTTTTATTCTTGCTTTAGGTATTTTTTGCAATTTTTTTACTCGTTAAAATAAAAACTTTTAAAAACAGAGCTCAATTAAGAGTTAATATTAAGTCGGGGAATCAATATATTGATTTCCAATATTTTTAAAAAAGGTGATAAAATGGCAGAAGTACTATGCAAGTGTGGAATTAAAAGAGAGAAAGGATATCTATATTTTGTGAATAAAGACGGCAATGCAGCAAGAGTAAAAATGGCTAGAAAAGGCCAGAAAGTCGATAAAAAACAGGAAGTAATGCACAAATGCGGCATTAAAAGAGCTGACGGATATCTATATTTTATTGATAAAAACGGAAATGCAGCAAGAGCCAAAATGGCTAGAGGCAGAAAATAAAATTAATTTATTTTTCTTATTTTTTTCTATTTCTACTCTTTAGAGATAAACAAAATTAATAAGTGAAGAATTACTTGTAAATTTAATATGGCAAAAAAATCATCTTTACAAAAAAAAAACAAGGCAAGAAAACTTGCTAAGAAAGTTCAAAAAATTAACTATGAGATTTTCGACTGTCCTGTTGAAAGAGTTTTTATTACTGCAAAAGGAGAGACATTGAAAAACCTAAGTGAACTTGTTGAGTGCATGAAAAACATGGATGACTGGACTTTTAGGTATCATGTCAACTCTGATTTTCCGAAAAACGATTTTGCTGCATGGATAAGGGAAGTATTTTGCGATGCGGCACTTGCAGATAAGCTAAACAAGGTCCTTGACAAGGATGAGTACTTTAAAATAATTGTCAAGCATATCAAATAGACTTTGCGCAGAAATTAGTGTTGTTCATCCCAGAAGTCGAACTTAGCAGTAATGTTTTCTACATTTCCTAAATATCTGATTACTTTTTGATTTAATTTTCCGTTCTTATCATATACGCCTTTAACAATATAATAATA
>JAZDLQ010000018.1:0-6668 GCA_043801855.1 archaeon
TTATATATATTAAAATATAAAAAAGAATACTAAACTACAAATTAACACATTAATCAAAACCGATTAATTTTATATATAAACAAAAAAAACGATTATAAGATGGACAAAAAAAAGCTTTATTTTTGGGTAGCCTTATTTTTAGTCAGTCAGATAGTTCTTTTGTGGGGTGTTCTTTCAGGAAAAAATACTGTAACGCAACTCACAAGCTTTAACCACGGATATCCAGCTCATTTCATATCATTATTTATTACAGCTTTTTTCCTTGATATGACTTTAGCAAGTTTTTCTATTAAAAAAAATTATTCACTATTAATCTGCTTTATCTATGCTGTTGCATTAAGCGGAACAATTGAAGTATTGCAACGTGCATTGACAGATTATCGCGTTTTTTCAAAAAGAGACCTTTTGTGGGGAATAATTGGTGCAAGTGCTTATATTGCAATCTCATTTATTATTTTTAGATTAAGTAAGCCAAAAATACCGCTTGTGCCTGCAAAAAAAATAAATAGCAGGAAGCACTTGCATTAATCCATATGGTAAATATACTTCAGGCGATCTTTCTTGGGATTGTCCAGGGAATAACTGAATGGCTTCCAATTAGCTCATCAGGTCATCTGGCAATATTTTCTCATCTTTTAAAATTAGAAGAAAATGTCAGTTTTGATATTGTGTTACACATTGCAAGCTTAATTGTTGTTATGATTGTTTTTAGAAAAGAGATTTTATGGATGATTGAAGGACTACTGAAAAAAGATAAGGAAAGAATCAAATTTTTTGCATATCTTTGCAATGCAACAATACCTATAGGATTAATTGGAGTATTATTCAATGATTTAGTTAAAGAAAGCTTCTCAAACTTAAAGCTTATTGGAGCTTTTTATCTGGTTACTGCAGTAATCCTGTTTTTATCAAGGTATCCAAATAAGAAAACAAAAACAATCACTCTAAAAAATTCTCTTGTAATTGGGATAATGCAGGGCCTTGCGATACTTCCTGGAGTCTCAAGGTCAGGAACAACAATTTCTGCTGGGCTTATGCAAGGAGTAAAAAAAGAAGAAGCAGCACGGTTTTCTTTTTTATTATTTATTCCAGCAATACTTGGAGCTAGCGTTCTTGAAGCAAAAAACATATTAGCAGTTGATTTTGCACCTGCACTTGTTGGAGGAATTGCAGCAATAATAACAGGGCTAATTACACTAAAAGTATTACTTGGAATTATCAAGAAAGGAAATTTCCATTATTTCTCGATATATTGTCTTGGATTAGGTATAATTCTATTGTTTATTTAGAAATAGTGATTTAGACGACTATTAAAGATTAAATTGTATGGGTAGCGAACTTCTCGCTGTTAAAACAAAGAAATTAAGCGTTACTGAAAAATTAAAATAAATAAAAATTTAATTGTCTTTGGGCTTATTCAGTTCAGCAAGGTTAATTTCATCATAAAGTGCTCTTACTTGATTGTGAAGGTTTTCTTTTTCCTGGCTAGACATGAAATTTACCTTATAAAAAGTGTCTCTAATCTGGTTGTAGAAAAGTTTTGCCTCTTTAGTCCTTTCCATCTTGATTAAGTGCTTACACTTGGCAACCAGGTCATAGATGTTTTGAGGCTTTTCCTGTAGGTCTGGTACCTTGATTTCATGTGTCTGCTCTATATCCTTAACACCAATTCCTGTTTCTTTCATAAGCCCAAGCTTTTCATGAAGATATTGCTTAAATTGATCGTCTTCAAGCTTTTGCCTTTGCGTTTCCACTTCAGTCTCAGCGTAATCAAGGGCTCTGTCTTCAATATCGATTGTCCTTTCTCTCTTTGAAACATTAGTATCCTTTTTTGAGAGTTCTTTTGCTTTTAAGTCAAGCTCTTTTTTCCTATTTTCAAGAAGCTTTGCTGTTTCTTTTTCATGCTTTTCAAGAACCTCAATTCTTTTTAGATATTTTTTATCTGCTTGTGCTAAATCCGCTTCTTTTTTCTTTAGCAATTCTTCCTGCTTGTCAATTTCTCTCATCAGCTTTTTCAGCTGGGTTTCTCTGGCAGAAAGCGTAATTTCCTTGTCTTCAAGCTCATGTTGCTTCTTCTTAAAATCTCCATTGGCCTCTTTAATTGATTTTTCTTTTTCAATTAATTCCTGCTCTTTTAATTCAACTTTTGACTGCCTTTTTGCAATATCCTGGCCTTTGTTGAAAAAATCTTTTTCAAGCTGAATCAAATACTGCGTCCTTTCCCTTATATCATGGTCAAGGCGCCTGCGCAGATTCTCCAAATAATCCGCATCCCTTTTGTAGGTATTATTAACTGAATCAAGATTAGACTCTTTTGCTTTTAATTTTGTTTCATAATCTATTAGCTCAAGTTTTTTCTTTTCAAGTTTTTCAATAAGAGTTAATATATCATCATGGCCTTTTATCTCCGGAATTCCTTTGATTCCTTCCTGCTTTAGTTTTGCAAGCTCTTTTTTTTCAACATCAAGTTCCTGAATTAAGTCAGAAATATTTTTTCCTTCTTTTTTTATCGTCTCAATAGTTTTAGAGTCGTTTTTTGAGAACTTTGCTTTCTTTTTTGCAAGAATTTTTGCATGTTTTAAAATTGCTTTTACTTTTGCTGTAGGTAATTTTGTCTTTTTTGTAATATGTTCATGAGGATGCTTAATTAACTCCTCTGCTGAATTAACTTTAAGTTTTTTCTTTATTAAAGAAGCAGTTTTATCTCCTACACCATTAATATCTGTCAGTGGAGTTGACTGCTGAGCAGTCTGCAATATTGCATCTTGCTTAATCTCTTCCTGCTTTTGTTCAGGAGGCGATGATAGTGAAGACGTAGCAACAGCAGCAGCTGAAAGTTTGTCAGGCGAAGCATCCAATGATGGTGGTACTTCAAACATCGGCGACTGTACATTTGTTTGAGTCTGTACTTCAGGCAAACTAGCAGTTGTCTGCGGCAAATCCGGCTGCTTAGGCATATCAAAATTGACAGAACTTAAATCCAACTCAGGCATTGCAAGCGGAGTTGGAAGAGGCTCTGCTTTTATTTCCGGCATAATAATATCTGTTTTCGGTGTTTTTTTACCGCCGCTAAACAGCTTTGAAAAAATGCCTGCTTTTTGCTTTTGCTCTTTATTTGGCAAAGGCGGAGAAGGAAGGTCATCAAGTTTTGGAAGCGATTGCTCTATATTAGAAGATAATAAAGATTCGCTTCTAGGAAAATCATTTACGCCAGGAGGCAATGGATTATCTTCTTGCATTGTATTCAAATTCAAAGAGGGAAGGTCCTGCTTTACATCAACAATTCTTGGTGCTTCGTCAAGTTGCGGAGGCAGTGGCATTTCAAGATCAAAACTTTTTTTTTCAGGACCTATCAGTTGAGGCGATACCTTAACATTTTCTTCTTTTTTCAAAGAAAATTTACCAAAAATTCCTTTTTTTTGCGGAGCCTGCGTTATTTTTGGCGGTTCTGGTAAATCATCAAGATTAAATTTTGGTGGTTCTGGTAAGAGGTCATTTACGGTTGGATTGTTTTGTGCCATAATTATACCTAAAGATGAAGAAGTATTTATTAAGTTTTGTTGTATTTGACTAATAGTAAAAAAATATATCAAATGATAAAAAAAATTATAAAGACAAAAATGATTCATTAGATTGTATGAAACAAAATGAGCATCTTGAGCTTTCTGAATTATATAATGACTCAAATATGCGCCTTATCAATCTTGAAGCAAAATCTTCTTTGTTTGAAAAAGATATGGAAAATTCCGATTATAATTGGAAAAACCAAAGGGATAATTTCAAAGAGGAGCTCTTAGTAATAAAAAGCCAGCTTGAAGATCTTAAAATATCATTTAAGGAGAGTGCTGATTCTTTTCTGTCTATGGCAGACACATTCAAGCGGGCTTCAACAAAAGAGCAAATTCAAAAAGTATCAAGAAAGTTAGATGAGGCAGGCTTTGAAGAATCAATTACTGTTGAAGAATTCAGGCGGTTGATTATAAATAATATCACTCAAATGTAGTTTTAATTGATAATTTAGAGAACTTTGCAAAAATCAAGTTTTAGATAAAGAGCGTATGCTCTCTCGACGTTAAAAACACATTGCAAAGTTATCTATTAGGAGTTTGCAGGTTTTTTGCAAACTTCTCTTTACTTAATTTGTAATTTTATAGGGAGCGCACGAATAATCGTAAAAATATATATATGCGCTCCAATATATCGTGCGCATAAATAATTTCGATTTTTATATGCGCACGCTATACTTGTTTTGATTTGTTTTAAGAACAGCATTTACAGCAGATTTAGCAACTTCTATCTGCGAATCACTAGGCTCACTTGTTGTAAGCCTTTGCAAAAGAAGCCCCGGGAAACTAATTGCTTTGAAAATCGGAATATGAATATATTTTGATGATATTTTTAGAAATTCGTATGATATTCCTGCAATAACAGGTATTAAAACAAGCCTGATAATAAAAAGCAGGATTTTTTGCAGTATTAAACTTTGTTTAGAAAACTCAGGGTTTCCTGTCATAGCTAAAGGAATGAGAGAAAAAGCAAAAACACTGATAATAAAAGTAAGCATAAGAAAATTAGTGCCGCATCTGGTGTGAATTGTTGAGTATTTTTTTATATTTGCAAGTGTTAATTTCTGTCCGTTTTCATAACAATTAACAGCTTTGTGCTCTGCTCCATGATATTGGAAAATCCTTTTTATATCTTCCATTCTGGATATAATTAGAATGTATGCTATAAGTATCACTATTTTTATTATGCCATCTATCAGATTGAAAAGCAAAGGGTTTTTTATTTCAGAAATTCCAATGCTTGTAATTACATAAGGCAAAAGCGCAAAAAATATTATTGATATAAATACTGAAGATGCAATAATAACTGCAATGTCTTTTTTACTTAGTTCCTCTTTTTCATTATACGCCTCATTTCCGGACCAAGTCAATGCATCTATTGCAATTTTAAGCATTTCTGATAGCTTGTATATTCCTCGTATAAATGGAAGCGTGAATATTTTTTTTGGCATAGGTATAAAATCTTTCTTAACAGAAATTTTGCCGTTTTCCTTTCTTACACAAACTGAATAAACATTATCTGAGCGAATCATAACTCCTTCAATTACAGCCTGGCCGCCAATGTTTAAGCATTTTTTGCGAATTCCTGTTTGTTTTTTCATCATTTATTAAATAGAATTGTTTATTTAAATTTAAATTAAGCGTATATTCATATGTTATAGTGCTTCTAATTACGCATAATTTCTTTTCCTTACCTTTAAGCATACGTACTTTGGAAGTTCTTTTTCTCTTATTTTAAAATGAATATTTTGGTTTTCTATCTCAATAAAATACTTTTTTGGGTTTGTTATAATGTTTTTTGCAGACTTTGCAATAAAAAACAGAATAAAAATGCAAGCCAATGCAAGAAGCATTATAGGAAGTTTGAATTGGTTTAATACAGCAGTTACTGCAAATCCAACAGCAGGTGTATGCTTGATATTTAGCATGAAGAGTGCAAATATGGTCAAAAGAAATGCAAGGACACATTCTATGTTTTTAGGAAGCTTTGTAATCAGTGCAGCAAACCCACAGGCAACAGCAATTGCATACGCTCCATAAAGCTGTTTGTAACTTGAATTTTTGTTATCTGAAAAAATAATATAAATAGATGCGCCTATTGTAGCAAGCGAAATTCCGTAATCTGAAATATCAAGTAATATTGTCAGTAAAAAAAATGAAGCTACAAGTATAATAGCGATAATTCCGCCGAAATAAGCCATATTTTTTAGGCTATTTCCTGTCCTCTTGAAGTCAAACTCTATATTTTTCAAGACTACATCACCATAGTAAATGGCAAAAATTTGCATTTATTGCCCTTTGCTATAAAGCAAATTACATTTTCATGTATAGGGAAGTTTGCAGATTTTTCGCAAAGTTATCTAT
Source organism: archaeon (assembly GCA_043801855.1). Classification (GTDB taxonomy): domain Archaea; phylum Nanobdellota; class Nanobdellia; order Woesearchaeales; family GW2011-AR15; genus CAYTWW01. The sequence continues at coordinate 5,931 of JAZDLQ010000018.1, forward strand.
AACATTATGTAATTTGCTAACCCGAATTACTATATGTAATCGCTTGGGATTTAAATATTTATTGGTTTTTTATATATTAGTATTGTAAAATGTATACTGGTTTATAAATGATTACTAAATATACGTATTTTTCCTACTAGTTTTCATGTTTAACCTACTCGCAATATTTATTAATACAATTATCTGACCTATGCATAAATGAACAACATAATTGCCGAAGATAAACTAAATAAGTACTTTTCTATCAGCAGCGAAGCTATTGAAATGGTTAAAAAAAGCGGTTTTGATGAGAAAAGAAAAAAAGAAGCTCTTGATTTTTTTGATATGGCTACTAGATATTATTCTGATGCGCAGCACTTTAAGTCAAAAGGAGACTATGTAAATGCATTTGCTGCGCTAAATTATGCACATGGCTGGCTTGATGCAGGCGCAAGAAGTGGCCTATTTAAAGTCAGGAACAGCAGGCTTTTTACAGTTGATGATTGATAAATAATCATTTTTAAGTAGTTGATAATATATAGGATAATTTTATTACTAAAAAGTAGAGAAAAGTTTAAATATAAGTAATTTCACCTTCATAATGGTGATTGTTATGACATTAGGCTTTGTCAAAAAATAATTATAGCAAAATAGAAAAATATAAATAGTAGCATTTACTAAATAAAATGTAAATGCAAATTGAAAAAATCAAGCAAAAATATGAAGCTTTGTCTCCTTTTCTAAATGAGCGCTCTCGCC
>JAZDLQ010000033.1:0-10068 GCA_043801855.1 archaeon
TAAATCTGCAAACTGTTTCTTGGGTGAAAAGCAATCTTTATATTCTTGCTTATTCTTTTTTTAAGGATGCGTATCCTGCCTGAAAAAAACATCCTTGATGAATTCTGTGAAGAATTTGTGCGTGTTACTGAAAAACACGCAAAATACATCGTAGTTTCAGGATTCCTTGCAATATCCAGCGGTAGGTCAAGATCAACTGAAGATATTGATATGATAATTGAACGCCTGGATAGCCGCAAATTCGCTAATTTGCATCAGGATTTAGTGAAAAACGGTTTTATATGTATGCAGTCGGATGATTCAAAGGAAATATTCGAATACCTTATTGATAATTTAAGTGTCTGTTATACAAAAACAGATTCGCCTCTTCCGGAAATGGAGGTTAAATTTGCTAAAGATCCAATCGATGAATATCAACTAAATACCCGGATGAAAATACCATTGACAGGACTTGATGTCTTCTTTTCAGATATTAACATAAACATCGCATTCAAAGAGCATCTGTTAAAATCAGATAAGGACCTAAAAGATGCCGAGCATCTTCGAAAGGTATATCCTGAATCGGTAAATGAATCAGAAATCAAGAGAGTATCCAAAATGATAGATAAGTACAGGATTCCAAAATGAGCGAAGAGATAGATCGCTGGATAAAATACATGAAAGAGCACCCTGATACTTGGAAGGCTGTGCACACCAGGTTCATCAATGCGCAATATGAAAAAGCATACGCATTCATCGACCGCCTGAAAAAAACGCCTGGCGGAAAAGAAAAAATAATTAAGGCATACGGTATAAAAAACCTTAAAGGCTACAAAGGACTTCTTGGGTAGAATTGCATTGTATTAATACACTTTATTCTACAAACGAAATATTTAAATAGTAACTATATGTTAACATATGTTAACAAATAATTAACATAAAAATGAACCTAACGACCAAAAAACAAATTATGCATCTTATTGCTACAGATGTTTTTAAAGAATATAATTCAAGCGCCATGGCAAAGCAATTAGGCATCACAAGGGTAGGCGCATTCAAGGCCCTAAAAGAAATGGAAAAAGACGGGCTTGTAAAAGGAAAGCAGATGGGTAAATCTAAGTTTTATTCCATTGACTTAAATGAGGATTATACAAAGAAAACTATAGAACTTATACTATTGGAAAAATCCAGAGCTTACAAAAGGTGGATTGAAGAGTTCAGAAAATTATTTGAATATACATATATAATCATTTTATTTGGATCGATAACCAATAATGAAAAAAAGGCTGATGATATCGACTTGCTCCTTGTATTTGATGAAAAAAATAATTCAATTATTAATAAGATAATAAATGAAAAAAACCAGATCCTAACTAAAAATATCCATCCTGTAAAGCAGACAGAAAATGAATTTAAAGATAATATCATCAAAAAGGATAAAATAATACTTAGTGCACTACGTGATGGAATTGTACTGCATGGAATAGATAATTTCGTGGAAACCATTAAAAATGTCACAAATAGATAACAAGGTTGAGTGGTGTTTGAATAAAGCCAAAAGAGAATTACAAAAAACTAATATCGATGACAATGAGATGTCTATGCTTAAAGAGTTATGCAAAAAAGCAATAGAGCAGACCAAGAAAATAATATATATGCCTATAGTTTGATTTAAAAAATCAATAACCCTGCAGCGCAAAACACACCAGTTATTCCCCACATCACAAGCACTGCTTTAGCTTCGCTCAATCTGAACCATGAAGATATAAGAAATTTAAGCGACTTATACTTCATTGTAGGCGGCGCTTCAATTGTTCCATCATCTCTTAGTTTTCCAAACTTAACATCTGGCGCCCTTCTTATTAAGATAGTATATGTGTCCATCAAAAAATTGATTATATGAGGAATCAAGATAAATATGCCAAACCAAAGCTGGTTAAGTATTACAATATATGCGCCAATTGCAGCGCCAACCATCAAATCCCCAACATTTCCCGGAAGCATCTTTGCTGGCACTATAGTGCTTGGCAAAAAAGCAAGGACTGCCCCTAATATAGGCAATAGATAGATTAAGTACGTCTGCTCATATAACATATAGCTTCTGATGCCAAGAGTAATTAGAATGATAAGTGATAATCCTTGTGTAAGCCCATTATACCCTGCATGAAGGTTTATCATGTTTGCAACAACCATGATATATATTGGAACGATTAGAAGTGAATAAAAAACACCTATATCAACTCTTGTGAATATAAGGCTGATTTCTGTATCCTTGATCAATGACGCCATAGGAAACGTCAAAACAAGCAGTGCTACAATCTTGTCATATCGCTGCTTAAATGAAAACAAGTCATCAACTACCCCATAAAGCGCATAGACAATAATGATAAAATAAAAGATGAACAGGTTCCCAAGATCATCTGCTGCCAAAAGGATCTGTGATAGCGCTAGTGACACTAAAATTCCTACAAGTATTGCAATCCCACCCATTGTTGCAACTTTTGCTTTTCCTTTTTTATACTTATCTTCAACAGTATATTTGTATTTGAAAAGCTTATCAGCTACATAAGGAATGCTCCAAGCAGTAATAAAATAGCTATACAAAAAAATAACAATAAGCTTATAGAGGTGCTGTATATCTATCATATCAATCAGGTTTTATCTAATTCTTATATAAAATTATCTTATTTAAAAAAAAAGCACTATTAGTATAAAATCTTTTTGATTAATCCCATAACAATTTTTATATACTATATCCAAATTACAATTTATAATAAAGAGGGGAGAATTTTTAATGCAAAGAAAAGCATCAGTTAAAAAAGCAAAAGATGAAAACCTTGATTTACCTATAGAAATAAAGCCTGTTGAAAAAAAAATCAGCTCGAGCCATCATGAGCCTCCAAAGCCAAAGGATGACTCATTGTATAATATACTGATTATCGCAATGATTATAGGAATAATAATTGCATCAGTTGCTGTTTATTATTTCAGGTTTTACTTATACGGAAAAATTGACTCATTTTCTGAACTATATTTCCCAAAGCCAGATGATTTGCCAAACTGGGTCAAATTGGGAGATGAATATAATTTCTCATTTACGATAAAATCAGATGAGAACCAATCCACAAACTACACATACCTAACAAAAATTGAATTATTTAACCTATATGAAGATGTTGAAGCTAAATACGGCTGCCTTGCAAAATACAGAAGCAAGATCTATCTGGACTGGACAAATGAGACAGATAATTTTTCAGTAATTAACGCTGAACAAAGGATTCCAGAAATTTCTCCAATGATTGTGCACCCTAATTTTGAAAAGAAGATATCCTGGATAAATTACACATTTGAAACAAGCTTGTCACCTGTAAGCAAAATTGGAAGCCTTGCAATTTATTTTAAAAACGAAACAGAGCTTAGATACTCAATAGTATTTGACCTATATAATAATAAGACAATATTTAACAATAAGCCATTTTTAGGCGCAGACCTTTTTTCAGGCAACAATAAGATTAAAATTGAAGTAAGAAACCAGACAATAGGATTATATGTAAACTCAAAAGCAGTCTTCACACAGAATTCAAAAGATCTGCATGATGGCCAGTTTGGGCTTGAAACAAAAGATAATTATATTGTGATACAGGGATTTAGAGTATATAAAGATACGCCAGTTGTGATTCCAGATAGGGATACAATCTGGGATTATTCGATTGAATCAAACCAATTGTTCAATAGGATCTATGAAATTAGAAATCTCCGCTCACGATCAATCAGCCTGCAAAGAAAACATGTTCCATGGAATGAGACTATAGATTGCGTTAAGGAGCCATTCTACTGCGAATATTTTGACCTTCCAAATGACATCTCTTTTTACCTTGATGATACAAACCTTACAAGAGTTGTTGAAAGGATTCCTGTTACAGATGAAGAGATAAATTATAAGCTTGATGCACTTGATATAAATAATTCAGCAATCAACTGGACTGAGTTTTCAATTAGTTTTAGCCATTCTACAATCCCTATTGGAAGCTACGGCGCAATAATCCTTAAATTTGAAGACAAATGGGCAGTTATGATAACTAGCAATAACTCATATTATATCAGGCCAAGTGAAGGAAAAACAGTAATTGATGAGATAAGAAACCCAAATAATTACACAAAATACCAAATAGATGCGTATATGGATTCTCCATTAATCAATGTAACAGGAGGAAATATTACATTATACATAAATAAGCAGTTTATCTTTTCAAGAAACGCACCAAGTGATTATACTTTTGGAACACCAGCAGTTTTTATGAAGAACTCATTTTTTAATGTTGAACCGTTAACTGTTGGAAACCTAGACCCTTTATGCAGCGACCAGACAAACTTCATGCTTTGCGAAATAATATTTGATACAGGCCTTAGAAGAAGGCAGTCAACAGTTCAGCAAAATGAATTTAGGATTGATTTTGATGATCCTAGTGTTGAACAAAGCGAAGAAATTGAAAAAATAAATAGTAGCATAAATGAAACACAAAATAAGAACATAACATTCATCAGAAGAAGCAATATCAATACACCAGTATATAACAATTTTATACCTGATCGGCGCCTTGTTTTAAACACACCAGGCACAAGGATAATCAATTCAACCTCATTTGGGCTTGATTATACCTATAGCTCTTTAGATGGCGCAAGGATTGCTGAAATAGGGCTTCTTGATTTAGCGGAAAATGAGATTGCTTCAATGTTGATTATTGAAAACCAAAACACTATTTTAACAACATATTTTAATGGCAAACAATATGTAACTGAAAGCATATATCAATACATAAATAAGACGGTTTCTCACACACCTGGCTTTTCAGTTACGGAGCAAAATATTACATTTCTTTTTGATAATAAAAGAGTAAAGGTAATTAAGCATAATAATATCACATCAGGCATGCTTTATCTTGCTTCAAGAAATACATATCTTGAGCTTGGCAACATCCATTACAGCAGAGGAAATTCAACAAGAACACTTAATTTTGATAATAATCCCTGTGAATTTAAGCTTGTGCATAGCGCTGTAGATAATAACACAATGCAGCTAATGCCAGGCCAAAGCGCAACATTATCAAAAAGCTTTAATATCACAAGGGACTTTGATTATGGAAAGGTATCTGTCGAACTATTCGGCTCAGGCGGTATTTTATCCAATGAATCACTTGAGATTCATTTTTGGATAATGAGAGATGACAATAAATGATTGAAATCTTAAGGATTATTGCAGGATCTCTTTTTGCGCTTTTTATCCCAGGTTTCTTAACGGCAAAATTATTTTTTCCTGAATTTAAGATACTTGAAAAAATTGCTTTTTCAATAGCATTTTCCATAATGATATCAATTGTAATTGCAATCTATTTTGGGTATGATGAAGCATGGGCATTGAAAACAGGTGGCTTAACATTTCCAAACATAGTTAAAGCAGAGTGCTTTCTTCTTTTTATATTTGCAATTATATTTTTAGTAAAATATATAATAAAAAAAACAAAAGAGCATATAAAAAATGAAACAACCTGAAATTCTAGCAAAAAACAAAGGATTAGTTCAGATTGCGATAAGGACAATAATTTTTGCATCAGTATTATTCGGGCTGTACTTTTTTGTGTTCTTGTATTTTCGCCATACCCTGTTTTTCTTAAAATACCTAAAAGTCGGTGATGACTTCTATCTTCCTTTCCTAACTGGTTTACGAAAAGCTGATTTTATCAATTCTGCGTTATTTACTGCAGTCATATTTTTTATCTGGAACAGAAAGCTATTTCTTAACCTAAAGCCGTATGCACAGAATTATAGAGAGAGTGCAATCTTTTTCACGCTCGCAATCTTAACTCAGATTTTTCATTATATATTAAAATATTTCATGCGAATAAACATTGATTTTGCAGTCAATAACGCACTCGTTTTAGCCCTTACAAAATACGCTGTCAATATCATATTTGTAATATTACTCGCAATCTCTGCTTATAATTTAAGCTTTGTGAAAGAAATGTTTGCTAAGTTAAAGCGGCAGATACCTGCTTTTTTTGCTATCTTAGCAGGTTATTTTTTCCTGATACAATTTTTCCAAAGAATATGGGTTATCCTTGGAACGTTTGTAGCGACTGTAGAATATCACTTACTAAAACTTACATTTGGAAGCGCATACCTAAGCACAGTTAATGGCATCTCACTTGGCTATAAATCGTTTGTCGTAGGGATAAGCGCAGAATGCTCAGGCATTGACTCGCTGCTTTTGTTTCTTTCAATCTATACTGTCCTATTTGTCTTAGATTGGAATATAATGAATAGAAAAAGAATGTTTTTGCTGCTAATGCCCGGAATAATAGGCACTATTGCATACAACATTTTAAGAGTGTATCTATTAATGCTTGTTGGAATACTTTATTCTCCAGAATTTGCAATAGACATATTTCATACAAATGCTGGATGGATACTATTCTTAGTCTTTTTTATTGTGTTCTGGCACTTCGCAAGCAGTTGGGTCTATATTAAAAAACAAAAAACAGAAGAAAAGCCGGTAAAGCATAAAAAAATAGATGCATCAGAACATAAGAAGCACAAAGAAAACAAGGATAAGCACGCGAAAAAACTAAAAAAACTTTAAAACTTAATGTTTTGTCTGCTTTGTGATTTTACCTTCATGTAAGTCTCATAGCACTGCATGCACCGGGTGCTTATCTTTCCCTGATTGTCTAAAACAAGCTTCCTTTGGTCTTTGTCAGACATCATTTTATTGCACTTGTCGCATTTATTGTACATAGTATCACCCTTGAATAGCAATAATAATTCATAAATATATAAAAGTTTGGAAAAAAAAGAATATACTAAGCCCTCAGCGGTATCTTTGGATATGTTCCTGGTTCCATTAAAACTTTATCAGGAATAAATGCAAGGCCTTTTTCACCCATCATCTGCTTAGTTGCAAGTTTTGCCCTGCCATAGCAAACAAGCTCATCTTTTAAAGACATTACTGCAACAAGCTGGTCAGGCTCGATTTTTTCCTCAAGCTTTGCAATTCCTGGAACTCCAAGACTAGCGCCGTGGCATAGTGAATCAACAGTAGTGTCCATGACCCATATTTTAGGCAGGTGGGCAACAGCTGTTTCTATTGGCTGGATTATTTTTCTTATGAATTTTTCATTTCCGTCTTTTTTATAATAATAAAAAGCATCAGACACATCCTGTAAAATAAACAGTGTGCTTTCATTAAATGGCCCGACTTTTGATCTTCGAAGCTGTGCCATGTGCGCTCCACAACCAATATGCTGGCCTATATCATGAATCAATTTTCTTATATAAGTTCCTGCTTCAGTTCCAACCCTGAATAAAACATCCTGGCCGTCAACAAACTCAATGATTTCAAAATAATAAACACTTCTCTCTCTCCATTCTCGCTTAACCGCACTTTTTATTGGAGGAAGCTGCCTGATTTTTCCTGTAAAAGCCTCAATTGCATCATTTAAATCATTTCTTGAAACCTCACTATGAAGATGCATTAGGGCAATGTACTCTTTTCCTGCTTTTAGAAGTGTGTGAACTATTTTTGTGGATTTGCCTAGACCTATAGGTAGGCATCCTGTAACCTGAGGATCGAGAGTTCCAGAATGGCCTGACTTATCAATTCCAAGTATATTCTGTAAGTATGCAGATACCTGATGGGATGTTGGGCCTGCAGGCTTATCGACATTGATTATACCAAAGTCAAGAAGTTCGCTAACAGATCTGTCCTCTGGTTTTTTGCCGTATTTTTCACTAGTCTTTGTCTCAACGCGGGTAAGGACCTGCCTTGATATTTTTTCAAAAGGAAGCTGCGTAATCGCCATATCAAAAAAAGAAATAACTCTTATTTAAAAGAGTTTTTGATTCTATTATAGTTTTTAAAAATTTGTTTAAATCAAAAAATCAAGCTTTTCCTTGCACTTAGGGCATCTAGAATCGCTTATCTTTACATCCTGACCGCACGAAGCGCACACCATATCATATGAAGGCATTTTTATTAACCTCTTTACATTATAGAATTTATATATTTATATGCATTTATTCTTTTTATATTTTATGCATCTCAAAGAGTGTAAATATAGATTTACAAAGAAAAACTTGAATGAAACGATTTTTAAATTTAGATTTTATAATATTTTATACCCTAAAATTTTTCTTAAACTTATCCCATATAAAATCTTATATCCCCAAAAATATTTCTGGTACTTTGCCGCATTATAAATATTATCCGGTGTATCAAATGGACCATTGCATATTCTTTCTGAAGCACATTTTAAATAATCAAGAGGGTTTACCGGAGTTTTTAGCACATAATCAAATACTTTTTTCCAATCTAGTTGCTGTGCCATAATTAAATTATCTTCAATAAACCTGTCAAATGCTTCTGGATGTGGATGTGTTCGTATAAAGTCAACAGTGTCTCTAATATACTTTGGCTCAAAAAAATGAAGATAGATATTAGAAGCAACGTCATTTACGAAAAATTGAACAGCTGGAATATTAAAATAACCAGCAGTTCCAGCTACTAGTGCAACAACACCGGCTCCTGCAAGAGCTATTTTTGCAGTATTCCCTGCTTTATTTAACAAATCGTGATGACTATCAACAAATTTCTTAATTACTGTAAATTTATCATCCCAGTAGCATTTTAATTTTTCAGAAGATTCATCTATGTTTAGACGTGAAAGGTAATTTGCATTTGTATAAATATATATACCTAAACTTAGTAAACCCATAGATAACCCCACTCCATAGTTGCTCAAAATTTCCGGTAATGGTATGTCAGCAGCTGCAGAATAAATCGATTGAGCCAGAGAAACTAATGAGATGAAACCAAAGCCAATGAATTCTGCTGCTATTGCCTTATCCAATAAACTAGGTGTACTTGAGTGTGTTTTTTTATCGCCTACGCCGGGTTTTCTAAATAATGCTTCTCCTAGAGTCATGGCTGCACTTCCTGCCAACAGTAATCCGGCATAAACATTTTCAGTTGCCGCAATCAGTGCCGCAGCACCTGTTAGACATGTGCTTGTGAGATACAGTTTTGTCTCTAAATCTTCTTTATTACTGTGCGGAATATACTTCCATAACTTAGATACTGTTTCATTAACCCTTGTATGCAAATCCTTCGAAGTGTTTGTTACGTCAGTCATTTTTCTTATTAATAATTTCCTTTTAAGTCAAGCTTTCCGCTTTTTGTTCTAATGGGGTAACATCGATAACCTCTACTTTTGGCGTTGGTTGCATGCCTCAAGCCTTTGTTCTATTTTTGTAATTTGATCTCCGACATATACTGTATTAGTATATCCAGACATCTGATATGCGCGCTTTGCGAGCCTCAAGTATTCTAAAGGTCTTTTTTCAGGTTGTGATCTCATATATGACTTAAGGGCGACGCTTCCTTCTATATATTCAGGTAACTTATCGCAATCAGCATATTCTACTAGAGCATCTCCCATTCCTATGAGGTAAACTCCAATCTGTGGAGAATATTCTGCAAATTCTCCTAATTCTCCTGTATTTTTATCAATCACGCTTTTGCCGATTTGTTTTTCGACCAGATTCATATAATTTCTAATTGTCTCATATTGGACAAAAGAGTGAGTCATCACTATTTCGAGGCAGCCAGATGTGTAAAGCATCCATTTTTGAGCGCTTGCATCATCTGATTCCAGCATAACTTCCATAGGATTTAATCCGTTTTCCTGCTTGTAACTATTTGGAAATCTAATCAAGTTTGCAACTACTTTAAGACCAAAGGAATATGGTGTCTGAAATCTCACACTGTTCGGGCGCACTTTACAGGCTGTTTCCAAATCCATTGAAGCAATATCATTTAGCATGTAATAAATCAGGCTTCCCTTCCCTCCACCACTATTTGCACCTGAAATTAATTCATCCATAATTGAGTTATAATCTGATACTCCTCTTACAGACGCGCCTGTTTCAATTAATTGTTTGAATGTTTTTTCAAGTAAGCTTTGTTCATTTGTCATTTTTTTCACCTTCTTATTTAATTATCACTAAACAGTTGTAATTAAAGCTAACTTTATATAT
>JAZDLQ010000044.1:0-14381 GCA_043801855.1 archaeon
TGATTTTGGTCTGCTTCTCTTATCTTTATTAGCTTAGAAATATAAAAGAAGAACTTATTTTTATTTTCTTGGTCGCATCTTTCGCATATTCATCTGACGGGCTAAAGCCCGCAGGTTTCTATGCTATGCTTCCCCTAAAAAGGAGAATTAAGATAAACCTAGTTTCTTGTATTATTTAAATGATAATTATTAAATAAAAGGCTTAATTAGCAGTAAATATGCTTTATCATGCAATCACTCAGGAAGAGATCAATGCGATAATCGACGCTATTGTAAAAGGGGATGTAAAATCTAAAATAATGCCTTCGCAGCTTGAAGAAACTCTGATCATGATTAATCAACTAATTATACCATTGCAGGCAATCGCTCCACCTCAATTTCCTGAAGAATGGGGAACTGCTAGAGAAGTTCTTGCTGCTGAAGCTGCACTTGGAATACCAAGGCTTAAGTATTTTTCAAAGCCAAGGATTGAAAAGAGCTATTTTTGATAATTCAAAAACTCTCTCCGAAATATTTAAAAGCAGGACAAATTTTCTTTCTGAGGAGATAATTTTCCCTCCCTAGCTCAGCGGTAGAGCGTTCGGCTGTAGAAAATACATGCGCTGCATTGACATTGCCATATGGCACAAGGATGAAATAGCAGTCAGCTGATACCGAAAAGTCCCCGGTTCAAGTCTGGGGGGAGGGACTTTATTTTACTAACAATTTTACTGACAAGTTATCACATGTAAAAATTTTATACAAAATATTTATATATAAATTAAATTTGTTTTTCTATGAAATTATTTGAAACGCATACGAAGAGAAAGCATAATTGGACTCAATGGGACGGAACATAATTTTTGGCTTTTGAGCGATCCGTATAATGATACCATTACAAAGGTTGTCGAGCCAAAAAGGATCCAATGCCTTGATGAAATTGTTTCTTCAGATGATATTTCAGCTTTGGAAAGTAATTTAGGGGGATTAGCAACAGGAAAATATCCTCAAGTAAGAGCATGGACATTGCCACCAGTTATTAATGCTTACTCTGCGCCAATAAAAGTATTTTTCAATCCGAATAATAGGTGCCCTTATTCATGCATTACTTGCATGAACAGCGGTATGGGATACAGTAACCTTCCCCCCAATGTTGCTGACGAGGTATTTAGGCAAATAATAGAAATGCCAATTTTTGCAGTCAAAATTGCAGGGGGAGAGCCGACTATCATGAATAATTTCTTTAAATATGCAGCGCAAGCTGTAGGTCAAGGTATAAAAGTTTCAACAACAACAAGTGGAGTAAATGTGACGGAGGAATGGGCAGAAGAAGCAAAGAAATTGGGTATCAAGGTAACTGTAAGTCTGGATGGGCCAAAGAAAATTAGCGATATCCAAAGACCAGGTACATATGAAGCTGCAATTCAGGCTATTTCATTATTTAAGAGGATAAATTATCCTGTAATAATAAATATGGTGCATACAAAATACAACAATTCTGTTCCTATTATCGATAGGATGTTTGATATTGCAAGAGAAAATGGGGCAAGAGGCATAGAGCTGTCAATCCTGAGGCCATCCGGTGGAGGACTATGCAATGATCTATGGATTCCTGATGGGCAGTATCAGGATGGAACTGTTGCGATGGTGGTAGGTAGAGTAAGACATCATCCTTATATAAATCAATATGGATTGGTTACCCATGTAAACAGAAATGTTTTGCCAGGTAAAGAAGTATATGTACTTCCCATAGAAGAAATATTTAATGTGCACTGCAGCGCTGGCTGGGCTAATATGGGCATTAATGCTGATGGTAGTATTGATACCTGCATGTTTTTGCCTCCAGATTATCTTCCAGCGGCGTCAGTTTTATCTGATGAACTCTTTTCAGATAACCAATACCTCCTTCATGTTTGGCAAAACGATCCCACAATTGCTAGACTCAGAGCATATAATATTGCCAGGAAGGGATGCTCAAAGTGCGAATTTCCTAAAAGCCCCCTTGTGATGGGATGTATGGCAATGGAACAATATTTAGGTCATGATCCGTCTCATAACCTTCATTGAAAATGATTACTCTTAATTCACATAATTAAAGAATACAAAACAAATACAAAACAGCAATCTTTATAAACAGTCAAATTTTCCGTAACCAAATGCCGTTACTTTTCTTATAGAAAAATCTTTTTCAGCATATGAGTTTTCTATAAGGAGCAGAAATAGAGGGATGCCCTGGTAGTGTAGCGGCCTATCATAGAGCCCTGTCACGGCTCTGACCCGGGTTCGAATCCCGGCTAGGGCGCTTTCAATGGGCCGGTAGCTCAGCTTGGTAGAGCACCTCACTTTTAATGAGGTGGTCGCGAGTTCGAATATAATAATCGAAAGTCTCGTCCGGCCCATATATATTTCAAGGTGAATACACTTATGAAAGATGAATTTGATATAACAAAACACATTCTCGTCCCAAAGCACGTTTTATTGAGTAAAAAAGACACAGCAGACCTTCTTGACAAATACAAAATTACTGTCAATGAGTTGCCAAGAATATCTATAACAGACCCAGCCATTAAAGCATTGAAAGCTGAACTTAATGATGTTATTAAAATCACAAGAAAAAGCCCAACTTCCGGGGAAACTGTATTCTATAGAAGGGTTGTAAAATGAAATCAAGACATATTATCGCGCAAAAATATTTCGAGGAAAACTCACTTGTTTATTCAGATATTGAATCATTTAACAGTTTTATAGAAACTGAGCTTCAGAAAATAGTTGACGAGAACGGAACAATCCTGCCAACAATTATCCCTCATACAATTGATGAATTCAAGATAAAGTTTGAAAAAGTAACTGTAGGAAGGCCGGAAATTACTGAGGCTGACGGAAGCAAAAGGCCAATCTACCCTGTTGAAGCAAGGCTAAGGAAAATCTCATATTCTGCGCCTATTTGGATTGAAGCAAGTGCCCACGTCGACGGCATACAAAGAGAGTCATTCAAGACAATGGTAGGTACTCTTCCAATAATGCTTAAATCAAAATATTGCCATCTGAGCAATATGACAAAAGAAGAGCTTATTGCAAAAGGAGAAGATCCCTATGACCCCGGCGGCTATTTCATTATCAACGGAACTGAAAAAGTCCTAATCAGCGTCGAGGATTTGGCTCCAAACAAGATGCTTGTAGAGAAAAATCAGTTGGGCGTAACTGAATGGACAGGCAAATTGTTCAGCGAATTCGGCTCATACAAAATCCCTCACACAATTGAGAAGATGAAAGATGACATTTTCTATCTAACATTCACGAGAGTAAAAAGAATACCTGTAATAATTATAGTTAAAGCTCTTGGCTTAATAAAAGATGAAGAGATAATGAGTTTTATTAATACTGAGTTTAAAGATGAAGTTTTCATCAATCTTTTTGAGTTTGTCGATATTAAAACCGAAGAAGATGCTCTTGATCTTGTCGCTAAAAAAATAGGTATAACACAATCAAGAGAGATAAGGATAGAAAGGATGAGAGAAATCCTAGATAAGTATCTGCTGCCTCATCTTGGAATCACAAAAAATGACAGGCTCTTTAAAGCATATAACCTTTGCAAACTCACAAAAAGATATATTGCAGTAACTCATGGTGTAGCGAGTGAAGATGATAAAGATCATTATATGAATAAAAGGCTGAAATTATCCGGTGTTTTACTAGCAGATCTTTTCAGAGTCAACTTAAAAGTCCTTATTGGAGACTTGCTTTATAATTTCCAGAGAATTGTAAAAAGAGGAAAATTTCCGTCCATCAAAGTGATAATCAGAGACAAGCTTCTTACCCAGAGAATATATAGCAGCATGGCAACAGGAAACTGGGTTGGCGGCAGGAAAGGTATTTCCCAAAGAATACAAAGACTAAACAACCTTGAGACACTTTCTCATCTGCAAAGAGTAGTATCTCCTCTTTCAGCAAGCCAGGAAAATTTCGAGGCTAGAGCGCTTCACTCAACTCATCTCGGAAGACTCTGCCCAATTGAGACTCCTGAAGGTACAAATATCGGCCTTCGAAAAAATCTTGCTCTTTTTGCTAATATCTCGCCAGATGTTTCTGAAGAGAGTATTGTAAAAAGCCTAAAAAGCATAGGCGCTAAAACAATCAGGTGATAATAATGACAGATATATTCCTTAATGGCAAATTCATTGCAGAAACAGACAATCCAAAGCTTCTTGTTACAAACTTTGTTGAAGAGAGAAGGAAAAATAAAGTACCTCCTTCTGTCAATATATTTTATGACGAGAAAATGGATGTTGTACAGATAGAAAGCTCAAACGGAAGGGTTCTTAGGCCGCTAATTGTTGTAAAAAACGGATTACCTGCGTTAACCGATAAGCATATTGAGCAGATTGAAAAAAAAGAGATTGGTTTTTCTGATCTTGTAAAGCAGGGAGTCATTGAATTCCTTGACGCAATGGAAGAGGAAAACGCCCTTGTTGCATTTTATGAAGATGAAGTAACTGATAAACACACTCACCTTGAGATTGTTCCTCTGGGAATTCTTGGTCTATGCGCAAGCTTAGTTCCATATGGTAATTTCAACCAGTCAACAAGGCTCAATGCAGGAGCTAAAAACCAAAAGCAGGCACTTGGATTTTATGTAAGTAATTACCTGTTAAGAATGGATATGGATGTAAATCTGCTACATACACCGCAAGTTCCACTAGTCAAAACAATAATGCATGATTTTTCACATTATGAAAAGCACCCATCCGGACAAAACGTTGTTGTTGCTGTGCTTAGCTTCGATGGCTACAACATGGAAGATTCAATTATTATCAACAAGGGATCCATTGAAAGGGGCCTTGGAAGATCTACTTATTATAGGCCAGTAATTAGCGAAGAGCTGCGATATTCAGGCGGCTTAATTGATGAAGTGTCTATTCCTGATAAGGATGTAAAAGGCTATAAATCTGAAAGAGATTACAGGTTTTTAGAAGAAGATGGAATAATTTATCCTGAATCTGTTGTTGCTGAAGGAGACGTAATTATAGGTAAGACAAGCCCACCAAGATTCCTTAGCAGCCTTGATGAATACAACCTTGCACAGAGCTCAAGAAGAGAGTCATCAATGACCCTTAAACATGGCGAACGAGGAATTGTTGATTTTGTTATAATCACTGAAAATGAAGAAGGAAATAAGCTGGTACAGGTTAGAGTAAGAGACCAGAGAATCCCAGAGATTGGAGATAAATTTACTTCCAGGCACGGCCAAAAAGGCGTTATTGGTATGATTGTACCACAGGAAGACATGCCATTTAGCGCAAACGGAATAGTCCCTGATTTATTGTTTAATCCGCATGGTATTCCTTCAAGAATGACTATGGCTCATCTTGTTGAAATGGTTGGCGGAAAAGTCGGCGCATTAAGCGGAAGATTTATTGACGGCACAACCTTTGAATCTGAAACAGAAGAGTCACTGCGAAAAGAGCTTTTATCTCTTGGTTTCAAAGAAGATGGAGCAGAGACATTCTATAATGGCAGGACAGGCGAAAAGTTTAATGCTAAGATTTTTGTCGGAAATATGTATTATCTTAAATTAAAGCATATGGTCGCAAATAAGGTTCACGCAAGGGCAAGAGGCCCAATCCAGCTTCTAACAAGGCAGCCTACTGAAGGTAGAGCCAAAGAAGGCGGCTTAAGGCTTGGAGAGATGGAGAAAGATACTTTTGTTGCGCATGGAGCATCACTACTATTGAAAGAGAGATTTGATTCAGACAGGACAATTGTACCTGTTTGCGATGAATGCGGACTAATTGCTGTATATAATGAATTCAAGAATAAATCATTTTGTCCAATTTGTGGTGACAATGTAACTGTATCAAATATTGAAATCAGCTATGCATTCAAGCTTATGCTTGATGAATTCAAAGCCCTTGGAATATATCCAAAACTTATATTGAAGGAGAAATTTTAGGTTGTGTCAAAATGGAAGCAGACTATGTTTTTAAAAAAGTAGACAAAATCAAATTTGGAATCATCTCACCAAAACTTGTAAAAAAGATGGCATCAGTAAAGATTGTGACGCCAGAACTTTACGATAAAGAAGGCTATCCTGTAGACGGCGGGCTTATGGACACAAGGCTTGGAGTAATTGACCCTGGCTTGAAATGCAAAACATGCGGCTCAAAGTTAAAAGAGTGCCTTGGCCATTTTGGATATATTGAACTTGCAAGGCCTGTTGTGCATATTAAATTTATTAAGATGATTCTTGACCTTCTCAGGTGTACCTGCAAGGACTGCGGCAAAATCCTTATACCAGAGGAACACCTAAAGAAAAACATTGATACTATACAGAAATCCAAGAGTGAAAAGGGAAAAAGGATCAAAGTAAAAGAGCTTATTGTCAAATTAAGGACATTGAATAAATGCCCTCACTGCAAAGCTAAACTTGAAAAAATAAGAATTGAAAAACCATACACCTTTTTTGAACTAGACAGAAGGCTTAATCCTATAGAGATCAGAACAAGGCTTGAAAAAATCTCAGATGACGACTGCAAACTTTTTGGAATAAACCCTGATGTTGCTAGGCCAGAATGGTTTATTTTAACATTAATGGCAATTCCACCAGTTACAATGAGGCCAAGCATCACACTTGAATCAGGCGAAAGAAGCGAGGATGATTTAACTCACAAACTAGGCGATGTTGTAAGAATCAACCAGAGGCTTTTTGAAAACATCAACGCAGGAGCTCCTGAAATCATTATCGAAGACTTGTGGGATCTTTTGCAATACCATATAACAACATTTTTTGATAACCAAATTGCTCAACTTCCACCAGCAAGGCACAGGAGCGGACAGCCACTTAAGACAATAACTGAAAGGATTAAAAGCAAAGAAGGAAGAATCAGGCATAACCTTGCAGGTAAAAGAACAAACTTTTCAAGCAGAACAGTTATCAGCCCTGATTCAATGCTTAATCTTGATGAAGTTGGCGTTCCAAAAGAAGTTGCAATGAAACTTACAGTTCCTGAAAAAGTTACAGAATGGAACAAAGACTATTTAAAAACATTTGTTGAGAAAGGCCCAAAAAATTATCCAGGCGCAAATTATCTTATCAGGCCGGACGGCAAGAAGAAAAAAATAACTGATGAGACTAAAGAGCAGCTTCTTGAAGAAGTTCAGCCAGGATACTATGTAGAAAGGCATCTGATGGATGGAGATATCGCACTTTTTAACAGGCAGCCATCCCTTCACAGGATGAGCATGATGTGCCACCATATTAAGGTTCTTCCATATTTAACATTCAGGTTAAACCCTGCTGTTTGTGCACCCTACAACGCTGATTTTGACGGAGATGAGATGAATCTTCATATCCCTCAGACAGAAGAAGCAAGAGCAGAAGCTGAAGTACTGATGGAAGTACAAACCCAATTAATCTCGCCAAGATACGGCCTTGGAATAATTGCATGCAATCAGGATGCAATTTCCGGAAATTATCTTTTGACTAAAGATATGGAATTAAAAAGGCATGATGCAGTGCAGCTTCTTGCGTCAATCGGTGTTGAAGATTTTTCAAACATCCCAAATAAAGAGATAATAAACGGTAAAGAAATATTCAGCGCACTAATTCCAAAGGAATTTAATTTCCGGGGAAAAACAAAAACAGGTGAAGAAGTAGTTATTGAGAACGGGAAACTAAAAAAGGGTTATATGGACAGTGCTAACTTGGGCTCAGGCTCAGGCCTTCTAATCAGAAACCTGCATAAGGCCTATGGCCCAGCTCAAACACTTGATATACTTGGAAAGATGTTTCGGCTTGGAATCAAGATCCTATTAAGAAACGGATTCACAACAGGATTATCTGATACTGACTTATCTGAAGATAGCAAAAACAAAATCAAGGAAGTATTGCATAATGCAGAGACAAAAGTTGATACATTAATCAAATCTTTTTATGCAAATGAACTTGAAGCACTACCAGGCAGAAGCGTTAAAGAGACACTTGAACTTAGAATTCTTGAAACTCTTAACAAATCAAGAAACGAAGCAGGCCGAATTGTTGCTCTTGGAATTGACAAGAAAAAACATACAATTGTCATGGCTACTTCAGGTGCAAGAGGAAATATTATCAATCTTGCTCAGATGGCTTCATGCGTAGGCCAGCAGGCGCTTAGAGGAGAAAGAATAAACAAAGGATATGCTGAAAGAACCCTTTCATGCTTTGAAAAGAAAGATTTGGGGGAACACGCCCACGGATTTATTGAAAGGGGATTTAAGCAAGGGCTTAAACCTCATGAATTCTTTTTCATGGCAATGACTGGAAGAGATTCACTTATGGATACCGCACTTAGAACACCAAAATCAGGTTATCTTTACAGAAGGCTTGCAAATGCTATGCAGGATTTGAAAGTAGAATATGATTATACTGTAAGGAACGCTTCAAAAAAGATTGTGCAATTCTCTTATGGAGAAGACAGCCTTGATGTATCAAAGACAGAAGGCGGCAAAATCAATGTCAAGAAGATTATCGATAGCGTTATATCAGAAGGTGCTTAAAAATGTCAGATGAAATTTATAATGAATATGCGGGATTGCTTCCATCTAAAATAATTGATGAAGTAAAAGAGCAGCTTCCAGATAAAGTCACAAAATCTCAGCTAAAAGAGATAATGCAAAAAGTGTATGAAGAGTATTTGAATTCAATGGTTGAACCGGGAGAGTCAATCGGTGTTATTTCCGCAGAATCAATAGGTGAACCAGGTACACAGATGACACTTAATACTTTCCATTTTGCAGGAGTAGCAGAGATGAACGTAACAGTTGGCCTTCCAAGAATTATTGAGATTCTTGATGGAAGAAGCACAATTAAAACTCCCATGATGGAAATATACCTAAAAAAGGATAAGATTGACGGCAAGGATGTTAGAAAGATTGCTGAATCAATCAAGCAAACTACTTTTAAGGATTTTATTTCTGAAATAACAGTAGACATATCTGATGGAACAATTAAAATTGTATTAGACAATGACAAAATATCACAAACAGAAGATGTAACAGACAAAAAGCTTGTTGCAATAATAGAAAAGAACCTAAAGGGCATGGCAGTAAAGCTTGAAGAAGGAGTAATCTGCGTAAAACCTAAAGCAAAAGGAGAAAACATTGGAGAAATCTACAGGCTTAAAGACAAGATTAAAAGCCAATATGTCTCTGGTGTTAAAAAAATAACACAGGTTCTTCCAGTAAAAAGAGGAGATGAATATGTCATTATCACTGCAGGCTCAAATCTTAAGGAAGTCCTAAAAAGGGAAGATATTGACCATACAAGAATTTATTCAAATGACGTGTTCGAGGTATTTGAAGTATTTGGAATGGAGGCTGCAAGACAAGCAATTATTAATGAGGTATTCAAAGTTATTGAAAATCAGGGCCTTAATGTAGACATCAGGCACATAATGCTTGTTGCAGATACAATGTGCTTTGCTGGCAAAGTCTCAGGAATAACAAGATACGGCGTAATTAGTGAAAAAGCAAGCGTTCTTGCAAGGGCATCATTTGAAACACCAATCAAGCACCTTGTCAATGCAAGCCTGGTCGGCGAAATAGATAACCTAAACAGCGTTGTTGAAAATGTTATGCTTAACCAACCGATTCCGGTCGGAACTGGACTTCCTGAACTTGTCATGAAAGGCAAGCAATAAGTTTATAAACTGGACAAATTTCTGTGAGGAGAAAAATGACACAAGAAACAATCTCAAAGGAACTTTTAGAAGTTAAAAAAGTTCTGAAAAGTAAAAGCCTAATTATCGGTACTGAAAAAACTTTTAAAGAATTGAAAGCAGGTAAACTTTCTTTTGTATATCTTGCCAGTAATATTTCAGATAAAGTTAAAAAAGATATCGAACACTACACAAAATTCAGTGACGTAAAAGTTATGAATTTGGATATTCCTAATGATGAGTTAGGAGTATTTTGCAAAAAGCCCTTTTCAATTTCTGTTATGGGCATCGCTAAAGAGTAAACAATGAGTAAGATAAGCTATAATGCAGACCTTTTAAAGATTATGAGCCTGTTTGAGAATATTACAAGGTGTAATCTTAAGGATTGCTTTGTAGACGGAAATAACCTATTAACATTTATTGTTAAAGAAAACGAAATAGGAAAAGCAATTGGAAAAAAAGCAGTAAATGTCCGAAAAATTGAGTCGCTCCTTAATAAAAAAATAAGAATAGTTGAATTCAGTAACGAAGCCAGGCAGTTTGTCCGAAATCTAACGCAGCCATTAATGGTTGAGGATGTTTCTCTTGATGGAGAAACTGTTATGATTAAGGCAAGTGACACAAGAACAAAAGGCTTATTAATAGGCAGAGATTCCCAAAACCTAAAGAATATTGAGTCGATAACACAAAAGTATTTTCCTATAAAAAATATAAAGGTAATTTAAAATGACTAAAAAAGCTAGAGGCTTAAATGCAGGCAAAAAGCTTTCAGAACGAAGGCATACATTCAGATGGAAAGATATTGTTTACAAAAGAAAAACTCTTGACTTAAAAAAAAAGTCAGATCCACTTGAGGGCGCATCGCAGGCTTCAGGAATTGTCCTTGAAAAAACTCAGGTTGAAGCTAAGCAGCCACACTCAGGCCTTAGGAAATGCGCAAAAGTCCAGCTAATCAAAAACGGGCGACAGGTAACTGCATTTCTACCAGGAGACGGCGCAAGCAAGTTTGTCGATGAGCACGATGAAGTTATGATCGAATGCATTGGCGGAGCTAAAGGACGCGCAAAAGGCGATATTCCAGGAGTAAGGTGGGAAGTCATTAAAGTTAATGACCAATCACTTCAGGCTCTTAGATCAGGAAAAATAGAAAAGGCAAGGAAGTAAAAATGACAGCAGAACTAAAAGTTTTCAATAGATGGTCAACTGACGGCATTGAAGTAAAAGACCCAGGCCTTAAGAATTATATCACACTCCAGCCAAGAATTGTCCCTAAAACAGGCGCAAAATATGGCGGCCAAAAGTTCTACAAGTCAAAAATATTCATTGTAGAGCGGTTTATCAATAAATTAATGGCAGCTGGCCACAAAGGTAAAAAACATAAAGTGACAAGTGAACGAAACACAGGCAAAGCAATAACCTCTTATAATCTTGTTGAGCAGGCATTTGAAATAATTGAGAAAAAAACCCAAAAAAACCCTATTGAGGTTTTTATAAGGGCTCTTGAAAATGCAGCTCCAAGAGAAGAAATTATCACAATCGAATACGGCGGCGCCAGATACCCAAAAGCAGTTGAAGTTGCTCCTCAGAGGAGAATTGATATAGCTCTTAGATATATGGCTCAGGGCTCATACCAGTCAGCATATGACGCGAAAAAAACAAGCGTTAATGCAATTGTTGATGAAATCACAAACGCATTTATGCTAAACACTCAGTCAATTGCTGTTGCTAAAAAATATGAGCTTGAAAGGCAAGCTGATTCAAGCAGGTAAATATAATATATCTTTTATTTTTTTGGATATTTATTCTATGTTTTTATTAATGAGTGATATTTTTATTTATTCCTAATCTTTTGGAATAAACTTTGCATAGAACTTGCACTGTTCTTGTTTTTATTCTTTTGTTTCTGTGCTGAAATAAAAAACCATTTTTTAGATTTTTTATCCTTCAAGAAGTTTTTCAGATATGATAAATATTCTATCTTTTGCGCCTTTTCCTCTGCGAACATATCCTATTTTTAGCTCAAAATCAAAATCCTCTTTTTTTAGCCTAACTATTTCTGAAACCCTTAATCCAGTTGAATAGAGTATCTCAAAAAAAGCCTGTGGTTTTCTCTTTTTGCATTTTCAATTATTTTTTTAACTTCTTCTTTAGATAAAACTGGATAAAGTATTTTGTCTTTTTTCATTCTTTTTATATGGAATTTTCTTTTTAATATTTCACAATAATAAAAATGAATTGCGCTGTTTGCTAAATTTATCGTGTTTTTTTCATATCCATTGGACCGCAAATAAATCAAATATGACTTAATGTCTGATTCCCTTACTAATTTTGGGCTTTTTTTAATGTAATCTTCAAATTTTCTGTTGTGGAATAAATAGCATTCTATTGTCCTATTGCTGCTACCTCTAAGAAGCAGTTCTGTTTTAATCAGCTCTTCATTCATGTGCATTCACAAACCATTATGAATGAATTTTATTTATATACTTTATCTGCACTTGTCCAGTGTCCTATGGGATTAAATGATGATAAGCAACAATAAGCATAATAAGCATAAGATCACTGGACAAAAAGAGGGAGAAGTTCGTCTAATAGATGTTCTGTTCAATTTTTTTGCAAGCGCAATTTAATTAAAAAACACTAACTCTGAAGTAAACTTCATCTTTAACTGCATTGCAAAAAAACTTTTCGGACGAAATTTTCCCACACTGCGTATGGGAAAAGAACAGAACAAGGCCTGATGTTAAGTTCAATTTTTTTGCAAGTGCAGTTTTGTTATAAAAAAGACTAACTCTGAAGTAAACTTCATCTTTAGCTGCTAGTGCAAAAAAACTTTTCGGACGAAATTTTCCCACACTTGCGTATGGGAAAAGAACTTAACAGCAATTGCGATGTTAATTGCAATTGAGTTTTGAAAACTTTTAAATATTTAGGATTATAATTAAAAAGTATGGAACAAAAAAATAATAAATTAGCGCTTGGTGTTTCCTCAGGCTGCGCTGGAGGAGCAATCATTGGAGTTATTGTTGGTGTGCTAACCAAAGATTTTGCAGTATGGTTAGCTGTTGGAGTTGGATGTGGGATTGCTATAGGGGTAGCTGTTGGCGCATTACTGGAACACCAATCTAAAAGAAAGTAGGTTTTCAAAACTCAACTTCTTCGGAATTTTTTTCAAAAATTCCTCGACCACGCTGCGCTCTCGCCTTCGGCTCGGGGCAATTAACAGGGCCCGATGTTATGCTCAATAAGAAAAAACACTATTAAGTATGTGAATTTAAATATTCTTGAACTCTTTGTTTTAATATTGGATATGTTCTTTGAATATTTGGATCTTCCATAAGTTGTTCTCTTGATCTGATCTGAATATTTAATAAGGATATAGGAAGGGCATATTGATCAAATGTTATGTCCCTTGATGTTTTATCAGGAAGTTGATTCCAATAATGCGTCCAAACATCTTGACCATTAACATTGGCAAATAAAATATCCCCACTAAAGTAATCTTGAACTAACAAAGATGTAACTTTACAATGACCCGTTGATGGTCTACTTGGATTCCATAATTCCGATAAATAACAAGTTGATTGATCCCATGATTCTTTTATTGCTGTCTCAAGAGTCCCAAATTCTAATTGCATTTTGGTTGATTAATTTCATCTTATACTTAAATTAACGTGTTTTTTCTTACTTTGATTTTTTCCTCCGCTTCGCTACGGAACGTTGCACTAAAATCAATCCCTCCAATTATTCGGGAGAATAGAACAGGAATTTTACGGTTCTCTCCCAAATGAAATTTTGTAGGGTTGCCTCATACAGAACATAATAGAAATTGCTCTTGCAGGCCAGGATTCCCTAAAAGATTGGAAGAAGAGATGAAACAAAGGAAAACAAGACCATGATAAGCTATAAAGAAGTAAAGCATATACTATGAACCTTTCACAAATCTACATTGCAATATCAATTGCTGTTTTGGCTATTATTGCCTTTCTCTTTTTCTTAATTAATAAAAATAAAAAGGATAAAAAAATTGAAGAAGTAATTGATGTTCCAGATCAATGCTTCAGTCTCTTTACTAGTAGCTTAAACACAATAGGAGATATAACCGTTGTTAGTAATGCCATGAAAACGATGATGGGTACTTACGCTGGTAAAATAAACTGAGTCTTATAAATCAGTGCTGAGATAAGAAGTTCTGTGGCATCCTGTATATCTTTAGATATGTTTAGACTCTCTTTCCAGAGTGCATCTGTTTTTTTGACAGCTAGCCCATTTATAACATTCAGAACGCCATTCTTAGTTTTATATCCATGTTTTATTTTTTCTGGTTTGGTCTGACCAAACCACTGCTCGCATAAATTAGTGGTAGCAAGATATGGGAATTCTATGTGAAGCATGTAATTCTTCTCATAAGTCCTTAGCCTTTTAATCTGATCCCTTAGTGGAGGAATGAATGTTTGAATTTGATGCTCAAGCTTAGAAAGTTCATTTTTGAATGCATCTTTTGAATTAGCATCAATAACATTGTCGAATAAGCTTATCTGATTTTTCACATGGTGCGGCAGTTCTTTTTTGGTAACCCTGACACCAAAAAAATGTTTGTTTGAGACTTCAAACAGATTTTTCTTGAAATGAAAAACACAATAGCCATGTCTGACATCAAGATGGAATTCCTTATTCAGCTCATTAGCCATGGTATCATACTCTCGTTTTCCG
>JAZDLQ010000085.1:0-9047 GCA_043801855.1 archaeon
CAAAAGTTAAGTCCGGGATTGAACTCACTATCAGAAGCTATGGATACCCTCATCAAAGATTATGCTAAAGAATTGAATATTATTTTTGACATAGGGGACTATAAAGCTCATAAAAAAATACCATCAAGTTCTAAAGTTACAGAAAAAGAACCGCCATGGGAAATTCACACATTTTATTATCCAAGTAAATCAGAACCAGGAACAAGACATGAAACCCAAATTATGATATTAACTGAACCTCCAATTGAATCATTATATAGATGCAGCTGTAAGGGATTTAGATATTGGAATAAATGTTGGCATATAGAGGATATTATTGGAAAGTTTGATGTTCAAAAATAAAATAGAAAGCGTAATAAAAAATTATTTATTTATTTTGATTTTTGAAATATTATCTTATTATTTCTTTTGGCTTGATGATAAATGAATCATAAACAGTAGGCTCTTCTCCAAGTAAAGATTCAATTCTTCTATAAAGACTTGGGATTGAAACATAAAGAACAGTACCATCTCTTTTCAAATGCTTCTGCATTAACTCATATTTGGTATTAAACATATTTAGCTTTTCTTCAAAAGATATATTATCATCATCTATTTGATTTAATTCACCAACAGGTATTGGTTCTCCTTTTTTATCAGTTTTAGTTTTTACAGGAACTGAAATTATATTCCTTACAACATTAGGATAATCGGGTAAGGTACTAGTTTTTCTGGTTGATCCATAAGAATGCTTGCTTGAAACTTGTATTGTTGCTTTCTTTTTACCTTTTGCATGTCTGCTTTTCAATACGTTGTCATATTGTTTGATAAATTTAAATTCATCATCTAATAATCTTTTTGCTCTCAAATAAAAAATAAGGTCGTTTTGTGTGATCTCGCCTGTATCAATTTGTGGGATAAGTAATCGGGATAGCGTACCTTCATTTTCTAACTCGCCTTTTACAATAGTTTCAATATTATGTTCAACTGTATAATCTAACTTTGATTTTATAATAGAATCGTATGCTTCCTTAACTTTTTTAACACGTATATAAGGAACGCCGTTTTCTTTCCGAACATAGGTTATTGTTTTTTTCTGGTTCAACAAACGAAGAATTTCATTTAAATAAATTTTCATTTCTTCGCACATTTGTTTATAGGCTGGTTTTTTTATCCTTGCCTCTGAGTTTACCTTAACTCTAACACTCCCCTCTTCGTTTTCTGGAATATATTTTATTGCTCCTTCTTCTGGTGGGAGATTAAATTTATGATAACTTGTTTTATCATAGAATACATTTTCTAAAAATAATATTATATCTGTAAGTGTCTCAACATTTTGTTTGGCTCTTTCATATCTACTTCTGTATCTACGTAAGTCACTACCATCAAAAACTTTTGGAGATGCTTTTTCAATAATATCATTGATTGCCATAAAAATACAAGAATGAAGTGAACTATTTAAAAGTTACTATACTGTAGTAAGTACGATAATATCAATAAAAATAAAAACAACAAAGAAAATACAACTAAACTATGATAAAAAAAATCTATGAAAACCTATTATCTCATTTCAGCAGTCAAAACTGGTGGCCTGTAACAAATGAAAATTCTGTTAAGCCAACCTATGAAAAAAGGGAAAGATTGACTGAAAGGCAGAAGTTTGAGATTTGCATCGGAGCAATTCTAACACAAAACACTAATTGGAAGAATGTAGAGTCAGCAATTGAAAACCTAAACAGGGAAAACCTGATTGACATAAGAAAAATAAAAAAAAGTGACAGCAAAAAATTAGCATTGTTAATTAAGTCATCCGGCTACTATAACCAAAAAACAATCAAGCTGAAAGAATTCGCAAGATACATTGCTGAAGAATATAAGGGAAACCTAAAAGAATTCTTTAAAAAAGATACAGAAAAATTAAGAAATGAATTATTGAAAATAAAAGGAATTGGCCCTGAAACAGCAGACTCTATAATACTGTATGCAGCTCAAAAGCCCGCTTTTGTCATTGATGCTTACACAAAACGAATTTTCAACAGAATTGGTTACAAAGAAGAAACATATGAGCAATTGCAGGATTTATTCATGAAGAACTTAGATAAAGATGTTAATTTATTCGGTGAATATCATGCCTTAATTGTTGAACTTGGAAAAAATATTTGCAAAACAGAGCCATTATGTGAGAAGTGTCCTATTAAAGATATGTGCAGTTATTTTCAAAAACAATAGATTTAAACAAAGGAAACTAAAAGTTTCCGTGGATTTGAAAACTCGGTTTTCAAACCAAAGAAAATCCAGAGACACAAGAAAATCTTCGATTTTCTGTGTCACAGAAAAACACAGTTTTTCTCGTGATTTTCGAGTTTAAATCTCCGAAAATTAATATTTTCGATAGATTTAAATATTTTAGTATCTAACTTTCCCTTAAAAAGAGGTGGAAAGATGGGTTTCTTTGGAAAACTGTTTGGGAAGAAAGATGAATTTGATTTTAAGCCTCCAAAGGATTCTGAGTTAGGGCTGGACTTTAATAAAAATCCTACCCCTGATTTTGGCGCAGAGCCTGATTTTGGAGCTAATGATTTAAACGCTCCTCCGGGTAGGGGGCAATACCAGGATACAAGAAGCCAAAGGCAATTGCCAACTTTTGAGCCAACACCTCAAACACAGTTTCAGCAATTTCCATCGCAGCAGAGCTATCAGCAGCAAGATCCTGCTTATGTGCTAAGCAAGAACATGGAAGTGATTTCATCAAAACTGGATGCATTGCGCGCAGCTATAGAGAGTATTAACCAAAGATTAATTAACTTGGAGAATATAGCAAAAGGAGAGCAAGAGCGTCCAAGATATAGATGGTAAGATGTCTTCTGAATATAAAAAAAAAATATCATTTATTTTTTTAATAACATTTATTCCAATCATTCTGGACCAATTAACGAAATTTATTGCTGTAAAAAATATCGCACAGCCAGTAACCATCATAAAAAATATTTTTTATTTTTCTCTTGTAAAAAATACAGGAGCTGCTTTCGGAATATTTAAGAACCAGACAGTGCTGCTGATATGGTTTTCTGTTGTTGTCATCGGAGTTGTTCTTTATTTGATGGATGATATTCCCAATAAAAAGATAGTGCAAATATTTGCAGCATTAATTTTAGGAGGCACTATAAGCAACCTGATAGACAGGCTAAGATTAGGCTATGTTATTGACTTCATTGATTTTAAGATATGGCCTGCCTTTAATTTAGCTGATGCTGCTGTCACAATCGGCTGTCTTGGCCTTGCATTGTATATTATCAAAAAATGAGAAAAGCACAAATTACCTTGTTTATAATCATTGGAATAGTTATGATAGCTTTTTTTGTATTGTTGTTTACAACAAGCGAAAAGGTTCAACAAAAAAAAACAGAGAAAGGAGCTTTAAAAACAACAATGTCTGCCACTGATCTAGCTGAAATAAGGAATTATATTGAGGAGTGCCTTAAGAAAGTCGGCGAAGAGGCATTATTCGGCAGAATAGGCCCAAATGGAGGATATATAAATGTTCTGGAAGAGCTTGAGTATCAGGAGTATGGCACCCCAAACAGGATTTATTATGATGGAGAATATCATCCAATAGTATATGATTACAAAGATGGGCAGAAGGAATTTTACAATCTTTCTATAGACCAGATAAAAAACAAGACTGCAAACTATATAGCTGTTGAAATGCAAAAATGCATTGACTTATCTCTTTTTGAGAATGTATACAATATTACAGGCTCTGCATTTGATTACACAAATGTAAAAGTAAATATTAACTTTGAGGATGTTGATGTTGAGTTCAATTATACAATAACCCTGAGAAAAAAAGATTCTGAGGCAACAATATTGAGTTTTATCAGCAATATTCCTGTCAGGTTGGGCTTGGCATACAGTAACATAACTATGAATCTTATCAAAAATCTTAGTAATTTTGAATTTTACACTCCAACAGAAGCTACGCCTGAAGATGATACCTATTACAACATGCTGCAGTATTGCGAGCAGATAGTTCCTGGCGGCTGCACAGGCAACACCCAGACTATTTCAAGAATCATATTTGAAGATATAGTTAGCGAAGGAATTCCTCCAGACCACGCAGGAATTATTATTATAGAGGATAATAGAACACAGCAATCTGGTAAAAGCTTTAACTTCACTTTTGCATTGATGAATGTTAATATAAGCGGTATTTGTAAATGTGGCACAAGTACGTTTTTCTCATTAAATGTCTTCACTTCTTTGTTTGGCACTACAACACCTGAAGGTTCAGGATTTTATACGCCCGGCCAGCAAGTAATATTAACAGCATCGCCTGAAGATGGTTATGTCTTTGACCATTGGGAAGGAGATGTTGATGATCCAAATTCAGCAACCACAAATATAATCATGGGTGATGATGAAGATGTTAAAGCTTATTTTAAAGAGGATTTTATAACTCCGCCTTTTACTATAAAAAATAGCGATGCTGACATTGTTGCTACTTTCAGCGATAGAGGCAATATTGTTTTGAAAGGAAGTTGCACAGCAGCTCCGGAATGTATAGCGCCAGCTGATTCTTTTGTCATAAAGGATTCAACAGTCAGCACCATAGCATATGTTGATGCTAGCGGCAATTTATGTGTTGAAGATGATAATTGCAATGATAATGATGCAGATTGCAGCAATCCTGGAAATGGCAATTTTTTAATCAAAGACAGCAATAATTTAAATGTTATTTACATAAATGAAGCAGGAGCTTTGTGTTTGATAGGAAGTTTAACAGAGAATGGCAATCCTTGATTATAATACTTTTATTTTAAGGAGGCATAAAAATGAAAAAAATAGATATACAGCACATTAGGAATAAAAAAGAAAATGGTGTTGCGAATAATAGCTCAATTTTAAAATTTTTTTCTGCCTCATTAATAAAGTTGAGCATAGCGATAGCTATATTCTTATTAATTGCAGCAACAGTGTTTGCAGTAGATGTTGAAATCAACCAGGGAAGGTTTATTGTTACAAATGGATTTATGGCTGGAATCCATGCTGCAGGCGATTTCATAGATTATGACGCAAATGACAACACTTATTTCAAAGCTCCTGGAGCAACAAATTCTATATATTTTGAAACACCAAGTGAAACTCCTAGAATGACAATCTTAGGCAGTAATGGTAATGTTGGGATTGGTACAACAACCCCCTCTCAAAAATTAGAAGTTTCTGGAAATGTAAAAGCAACTGACTTTACATGTGCAGATTGCTTGAGCGCTGCTGACATTGGAGATGGCCTTGGAGTCAATGAAATAGACGAGTCTGTAATCCAAAGAAGGGTTTCTGGAACTTGTGCTGCTGGAAATTCAGTAAGGGTGATTAATCAAGATGGTACTGTAACATGTGAAGCTGATGATGTTGGTGGATCTGGAGACGGCTATTCACTTGACGCAGCTGATGGCAGCCCAACAGATGTTGTTTATGTTGACAACGCTGGAAATGTTGGTGTTGGAACTTCTGCACCAAGCTCAAAATTAGATGTTGTTGGAAATGTAAAAGCAACATCTTTCATAGGAGATGGTTCTCAACTGACAGGTGTTGGTGGAATACCTTCTGGCGCAATATTAATGTTCAGCAATGCTTGTCCAGCAGGATATACGAGATTAGCTGCTTTAGATAATAAATTTGTTATGGGCGGAACAACTTATGGTGTTGCTGGTGGCAGCAATACTCATAATCATACTGCTGGACTACTTACTGGCCCAAGCCACACCCACACATTCTCTGATACAGTCAGCAGTAGCACAAGCACTGATGGAGGCCACCTTCATACAGTTAATAGCCATTCTCACACTTATTCTGGCTGGACAGGTAACTGCAATCATGAAATGGCTCAAGCGCAGGCAGGGTCAGGGTCATGGTATTTTGCAGGAGGAGGATGCGGGCATTATTATGAGGGAACAACATCCAGCGCTTCACCAGGAACAAATTCGGCAGGAAGTCATTCTCATTCACTGTCTGATAACTTAGCATCTGGAACAACATCATTAGCTGGTGCATCACCTGTAACAGGAACTACAGCATCTGCAAGCAATGTCCCAGAATATATTACAGTTGTATTTTGTTTAAAGAATTAAAAAAAAAAAGATATTACTTAACGCAGCTGTGTTTTTTATAGCCTTTATTTTTAGCTTCTGCTTTGTCCAATAGCCACATCCTATTATTCCTGTTAATTCTTTTTGCCCAGTCGCATTTTGGAATGTGGTAAACATTGCCTGAGCTGCTTGCCAAATATTTTCCAGGAGTGAATTCTGTTTTTGCTCCATAAGTTTCTATTTTCTCATCTTTTTTAGTCTGTATTTTTTTTTTCAAAGTATCTTCGTTTGTTAAATTCATTGTTGACATCAAAAATCCTATCGCACTTAGCAATGTTGTCAAACTGAATTTGCTGCTTATCCTTATCACAAATAAATAAAGATAACATGCGTTTATCAAATAAACCAAGAAGTAAATTGTTGCTAATTTCCAAGACCAATTTTTATCATGATAAGCTCCTGCCAAGATTATTATAGCAGTTATTAAGAAAACAAGCATCATAAAAAACTCGATATAGAAGCTTTGCTTCAGCTTAAAGACCAATAATATCATTGCAAGCGTATTCAAAAATAAAATAACCAACAGAGTTAGATATTTGCCCCAACCCATTTTAATTACCCCCTTTTTATTTATATCCTTATCAAGAATCTGCTAATATTTAAACATTTCTATTCTGGAGTAGTAGCAAAATTAAAACTCTTCAAACTCCTGCATCTTGTCCAAATAGCCCTTTCTCTTTAAGAACTCTACCTGTGCTTTTGTGTATTTGAAAATAACGTCTCCCTTATCATCTCCCCCGAATTCCCAAGGCTCAACAATTATAATGTCTCCTTCCCTTACCCAAAGCCTTCTCTTTAATCTTCCTGGAATTCTGCATATTCTTGTTTTTCCATCCAGGCATCTAACTCTGTTCCTGCTAGCGCCAAGCCTTTGCTCAAGAATTCCAAAAATCTGGTTTCCACGAGGTATTTTTATTCTAGAAAGCTGCTGCTGTATCTCTTCCTGCATTGCTTGCTCTTCTTTTTTTCGACTCATTAAACTGACTATGAATAAACATTCGTTTATAAGCCTTTTGTTTTTGTTTCTATTCTAATATGAATAAAAAAGTATTTAAAAGAAGAGATAAAATTTAGGTTATATGGCAGTTAAATATGATAAGTTATTTGCAGAAAGCTGGAGGATGCTGATTAAGCATAAGATACTTTTTGTTCCAAATGTATTTTTGTTTTTATTTTCTTTTTTGCTTTTTATAGTCTACCTGGCAGTAAGCGGGATACTTTCTTTATTGATAAAAAACCCTGCAATGATTTATGACCAAAGGATACTGCACGAGCAGATAAGGTTTCTTGCAGGCACTTATCCTGTTAAAGGGGTAATCTGCCTTTTGGGATATTTTGTGATTGTAATATTAACTGATCTTTTTTTTGTGACAATGAAGTACGGCATGATAAAGGATATCATTACAAAAAGGAAAACTTCCTTGCACGAAGGCTATATTTTTGCAAGGCATTATTACATGAGATCTGCTTATGTGCATATAGCGTCTTTCCTGATGATTTATACACCACTTATTATAACTGGCGTTGTTTTTTATATATTAGCCCAAAAGACAAATTCATTTCCATTAATGACTCCATGGATAATAATAGCGATAATCCTGCTTTTGGTTTTTGTTTATATAATATATATGCTGATAAGGCTTATTTACATTTATCCAATAATGACTTTTGAGGAAGCAGGAGCATTGAAAACAATAGAAAAGGACTTCCACTATGTTAAAACTCACGTTGGCCATACAATGATGACATGGATATTATTTGCTGTCGTATGGTTTCTTTATGTAGTTCTTAGAACTCCCTTAGGAAGGGTAGCAAGCACTGCCCAGAATTTATTTATTGTTGTTGCAGTAAGTGTTTTGGTTTTTTTCTTTAACTTTATAATCTCCATCTGGGAGCATATTTTCATATTCAAATCCTATTTTGAAGGCAGCAAAACACAAAAGAGAAAAATATTTAAAGAAGATGACTCTTGGAAATCTTTATACAAATGAACAAAAAAGCTAAAGCCTGGGTCTTTGTCCTTATTGTAATAATAATTTTATTTTTCTTTTCAATGTTGATTGCAGGAATTATTTCTGTTTTATTTGGCGGAGATGTAAGCGCTATTTCTGGCAATGTTGCTGTTATTCCGATCAAGGGAACTATTGTAACAGAAGGCAGCCCTGGTATTTTTTCCCAAGATTTAACAAGCTCAAGCAAAGTAGTTGGGTTAATTGAAAGGGCTGATAAAAATGTAAACATCAAGGCAATTGTTTTTGAGATAAACTCAGGCGGTGGAAGCGCTGTTGCATCTGATGAAATTGCATCTAAAATAAAAAAAATAGAAAAGCCAACTGTTTCATGGATAAGGGAAGTAGGAGCATCTGGAGCTTACTGGATTGCTTCTTCAACAGATTACATTATCGTTAACAGGATGTCGATTACAGGCAGCATTGGAGTTATTGGAAGCTATCTGCAGTTTTCAGGATTAATGTCAAGGTATAATGTTACTTATGAACGGCTTGTTGGAGGAAAATATAAAGACATTGGAACTCCTTTCAAAAGCCTTGAGGATAAAGAAAGGGAACTTTTCCAGAAAGAGATTGATATAATACATGATTATTTTATTGATGAAGTTAGCCAGAACAGGAATATTCCGCGCGACAAGATTGAGGAGATTGCAACTGGATTGTTTTATACAGGAGTTCAGGCAAAAGAGCTTGGCTTGGTTGATGAGCTTGGGGGAGAAGATGAAGTAAAACAATATCTGGAAAAAAAATACAATATTTCTGTCAATTATGTTAGATATGAAGACAAGCCAACATTCCTTGAGATGCTCAGCCAGGCATTAATTCTGCCTTCATTTTACATGGGTAAAGGCATTGGAAGCGCTTTCCTGGACAGGGAAGTTACTAATACGTTAGAAGTCTGGGCTTAATTCTT
>JAZDLQ010000089.1:0-3962 GCA_043801855.1 archaeon
ATTATAATACCCTAAGGAATTCTGTGCAGCTGCCTTATAAGATAATTCTCTTCATCAGAATAATCAAGAATTTCTTTCTTGTGGCCTAATGCTATTGTTTCCTTTGGAGTCTCTTTAATGAAATCTCCAACATTTCTTGACTGCTCTTTTAGCTTTAATTCTGCTGTTGACATCTCTTCCTCTGAAATCTGCTTTGGAGTCCACTCAAGCTTTAATCCATCGTTTTCCCTCCTCGGGATTATGTTAACAATGAAATGAGCATATTGCTGTCCTGCTGCAATTCCGTTCTGCACAATTATGTTTGTTCCCTGTATTTTCAAAGTTTCAAAAAGTATTGAGGAAAGCTTGTTTGCTATCCTAAACAAAGGAGCTATCTCAAAATCAGGAACCTGCTCAATTATCGGATAGTGTTTTTTTGGAACAACCCATATGTGGCCTAATGTTAATGGCTTTTCAGGAATCATAGCATAGACTAGTTCATCTTCGTAAATTATATTCTCCTTGTTGTTGATAAACTCGCATATTTTGCAGTCAATCATTTTGTATTCCAAGCACCCTTGCAATAGCATCTAAATCAGCTTTCTCTTCCTTTATCTTCTCTTCTTTTTGTTCTCTTTTTTTTTTTTTTTATTTTTTTTATTGGTTTTTTGCTGATTGTTTCTTTTTCAATGGTTTCTGCCTTAGGAATTTCCTTGAATTCAGCTTCCATAACATTAGGGGTAATTTTTTCTTCTTTCTTTTTACTTTCTTTTTCCTTGACCTCTCCAAGAGTTTTGCTGATGCTCAAAATAAGCCTTTTTCTAACTGTTTCTATGTCTGTTTTATTGAATTCGTTTTCAGCTAGTTCAAGTCCAATATTATCATTATCAGACCTTGGGATTATGTGCATCATGAAATGCTGCGCTTTTTGTCCTGCTGCTACTCCGTTTGCAACAAAAATATTTGTGCCCTGGCACTGCAATGCTCTTAATGCTGTATGAGAAAGCGCTTTTGCAACCATAAACAGATGGTCAACAATATCCTCGGGAATCTGGGGAAGAATTGAGTAATGCTCTTTTGGCAGCAGTAAAATATGGCCTATGTTTGCAGGATTTATATCAAGGATTGCCAATGCATGCTCATCTTCATATATTTTTCTTGATGATGTCCTGCCTGATATTATATGGCAGAAAATGCACTGCTTTTTCTGGAACTCCTTAAGCTCTTCAGGAGACATTGATTCTATCTTTTTTTTTAATTCCTGCGCCTGTTCTGGCGTTATGTTAAGTTCCATAATTTGATAAAAAGTTTATAGTTATATAAAGTTTACTAAAATAAGAAATATCAGGAAAGCAGAAGGGGGTGGGGAACATAGATAGATGACTTAAGAAAATGTAATAGGTATTCCCCCTATTTAATTATTTTTAATGTTATTGAATTCAATGAGAATAATCAATGATTAATAATCAATAAAAAATATAATAATGAAATTTAAAAAAAAAATACAACAATAAAATAAAAACCTTTAAATATAATCAATATTTAGAAAGTAATTTATGAAAAAAGAGGACGCTATTGTTTACTTAGAGGTTGAGAAGAGCAGGATTAAAAGGGAAAGAGCTAAAATCGTGCTCAACAAGAGCCTATTCCTGTACGTTGCTTTCTTGATTGTTGGTGTTTTCGGTTTTGTTAATCACTATATTACTTCTGCTACTCTTAATATGATAATAATAATGGGTATTTTTGTGCTTGTTGTTGGAACCCTGCCTTATGTGTTGGTTGCGATGAACGAAGACAAGAAGATAAACAAGATGATTGAGGATTTAAAAAAATGAGCAAAAAAGCTATTGCTCCGTTGATATCAACATTTATATTGATAATATTTGCAGCAGCTCTAGGGATTATTGTAATGAGCTGGAGCCAAAGTTCAGCTTATAACACCCAGACTGAAAATGTCAATTTTGTTCCAACAATTTCATTGATAAGCCTGAATGGCAAGCAGGATATTTGCCTTAAGGACAATGTATTGTATTTTACATTAGAGAATAATGGGGAGATTGAAATTGATAATCTTATAATTAGCTTTATAGGAGACAATGTTTATCAGAAGAAAATAGATAATGTAATGGAAGTGGGAGATATAGCTAAGTTAAATGTTGATTATGAAGATATAGGAAAAGTGCTTCAGGTAAGAATAACCCCTGCAGCAGGTGATAAGGTATGGGCAAGAAAGACCATAGTCATGGAAAACATAGAGCAGTGCTAAAGGGAAAGAGCAATGCAAAGAAGATTGGGATTGTTTTTTCAGCTATGCTGCCTATGGTATTAAGCGCCGCATGGCTTGTATTCTTAACCATGCCAGCAAAGCCAAGCAGATTTGCTTTATCTCCTTCAAGAGTAACTCCTCTGACAATTGGCCTGATAATATTCATGCTAGGCTATGTTGCATTTCTCTTTATGATGTTCTCTGAGGATATAAAGGACTTTTACGAGCATTCTTTAAAACATAAATCCCACCATTAATAATTTCATGAATTCATAAAGGGGTGGGGAACATAAGAAAAAGTAATAGGTTAAATGTGAGGTATTCTCTTTTTTTTTTTTTTTTTATTTAAATTTTTAAAATATTGACTAATAACAAATTAAGTAAAAGAAAAACCAAGGGAATCACACTGATCTATAAATTCTTGTTTGTAAAAATTTGCTTTGTCTTGAAAGAATAAATTAAGTGTAAATGCATCGTATCCAAAATCCCCTTGTCTAGTGTGATAAAGATTATATACAGAAATTGTTCTCCATATAGATTTAAACAAGTCTAAAAAGATATTTCTATTAAAATCATCTAGCTTTTTTTCTTCTTGTATCCTTGTAATAAGTATTGTGATTGCATCTTTTAGTATTCCAAACATTTCTTGGCTAAACTCACTATGTTTATCTAAATCAAAATTGAATACTAGTTCATAAAGTAATTTTGATAATTTATCTTTATTTTTGTTTAAGTCTTCAGTGCAAAGTATTTTCTCAATTTCTGTTTTAACTAAATACATTTGATTACGATAACGATTATATTGATCTAAAATTATATCTTGTACTGAAAGATCAGTATATTTTTTTACAATTTCTTGAATCTTTTTTTCTAAAGCATTTACACTTTTCAGTTCTTTAGAAAAATTGTAACTATATTTGTTGTTCTTCAAAGAATCTTCAGTTACTTTCACCAACACAATTTTTCCATATAAATACCACCCTCTTGGAATGTTTAAAGTAGGAAATGCATCTGCTATTTCTACTAACGCTTTTTGTAAAATTGTGTTTTTTAATGGACGTTCTTTATTTTCTTTCTGCCAAACATCCAAAAATTTTTTTGCTAAGGCATATACTTTATTTTTCATGTGTTTTTCTATAGGAAGTCCAGCAATTGTATCTTCTCCCATTACTCGGTTGCGGTAGTGTATATACTGCACTTTTTGGTTTTCAATAGCAACTATACCCAAATCCTGCAAGAGCAATACATTTTTTCTAACTGTATCCCAATTAGAACCAATCTCTTTTGCTAACACATACATTGTTCTTGGAGATTTCATTACCAAATCTCGGATTAAAGTAAGAATTATTTTTCTGTTTTTTTTTTACATCTTCCATAGGATCCATAAAGTATACCTCAAATATATAATATATATACGTTTTTTTATATATAACTACATTAGTTAAATAACATTATTTTAGGAAATTCATTCCTAAAAATCTGGGCTGGGTAACCTTTATCCTATCCCTGAAACACGCATAATGCGGTTCATTTTGAGTTACTAAATAATTAGCATTTCCTTTTTTTGCCAGTATAAAATGTAGAGCGTCTTCATACTCAGTATTATGAGTCCTTGCTTCTTGATTGGCTTTATTTTTGTCTTGAACTGAAGTTGTCACGTGTATCCTGCGTCTTTTTTGATCCAGTTCTTTTGTGTAATTGTAATAATCCGACATCT
>JAZDLQ010000106.1:0-2813 GCA_043801855.1 archaeon
GCTGTCAAAAAAACAGATGCACTCTGGAAAGAGAGTCTAAACATATCTAAAGATATACAGGATGCCACAGAACTTCTTATCTCAGCACTGATTTATAAGACTCAGTTTATTTTACCAGCGTAAGTACCCATCATCGATAAATTTATTCAAGAAGGAATAATACGTGTTAAATAATTAAGAAAAAATTTATTAAGGATTTAAAATCCAAGCTCTTTTTTCATCAGCGCTTTATCCTTTAGCAATTCACCCATTATCTTCTTATATGCTTGTACACCCGGCTGGTTAAAATATCCTTTTCCGCTTATTCCTGGCTCAGTGCCAAGTCCATAGAGTTCACATAGATATATTGTTGAAAGCATATCTCTCATGAATAATTGCCCTAAAGTGTATTCATTGACACTAGTCATAAAAGTTGTGAAGCTTGGCCGATTATGCATTGCAAGAGATTTTACTGTCCCTAAATAAGCAGCAAGCTCAATATCACCAAGTGTCTCTCTCTCCACAAGCGGATTTTTGATTGTCCTGCTCCTAGGTTTTAGCTGGAAAATAAACTGGTGATAGAAGATATTTGCGCCGCCTAGCCAGTTCTGGAAATCAGAATGAAGCTTATTTGAAAGCTCAGTAGTCTTAGTGCAATGGGTGATGTTTTCATTATGCCCAAGGCTCTCTTCAGTCAACTGGTCAAGCCAGTCTCCGTATTTGACAAGGTAAGGCGTGAAAGCATTTGTCATAAAAACTAACTTTCCCTTGTGCTTATTCATGTGATACTTTAATGCGGCTGTATGCAGAGCCTGATTTTCTTTAATGGCTGTTGTCTCTGCACATTTTTCAAGCATTTCCCTTGCGCCTGCATGAAACTCTTCAATATCAACACCAAGTATTGCCATTGTAAAGAGATTTGCAGCGTGAAGCCCGGTAAACCTTCCTGACATTGAGCCAATTATCTTAACTTTGGTATGTGCTGCCTGCTTTTTTGCAATATCATCCTTGTCTGTTCCAAGAATCGAAACGCAGTGCTTGAAGTGAGCTTCGCCCAGTTTTTTCTCAAGATAATTTTTTACAACGCTATATGAAGTGAGTGTTTCTTTTGTGGTGCCGCTTCTACTCACCTGAATTAATATTGTTTTTTTAGGATTAATTGATTTCATTATTGAATTAATATAATCAGTATTTAAGCTTGTTATTGGGTAATACTTGATTTTTTTATTTCCGCATGCATTGTATAAAGCAGTTGCGCCAAGCTCGCTTCCGCCGATTCCTGCGTGAATAACGTGCTTTACTTCAATTCCGCATTTTTTGATATCAGAAAGAGTATCTTTAATTGCCTGCCTAAGTTCCTTGTCAAAAGCAGAATTAAGAACGCCAAGGGCTGTAGTGAATCCTCTTCCTTTCTCCTCTTTTTTGCTAAGTGTAAACTCGATTTCTTTCTGAACGCTTGCAATAACTTTTGAATTTGCAAGCTCTTTTAATTCATCGGTAGTTACGCCGCAACTGACATGTTCTTTCATAGAATATTTTATATCGATATAGATTTTATCCATCATAACTTCCTCCTTACTCTTAAAAAATAAAAAATTGATTGCTTTAAAAATATATCCTAAAAGAAGTATATTTAAGAACCATGTATCATGGATGAAAAATTATTTAAATCAATTGACCCTTATTTTTAAAAGATGGATAAGCTAAAAATTAAAAAGATAATTTCAGCATTTGTTGATATAATAGTTTATTCTAATCTATTTCTTGTTTCATACATGGCTTTCAGCGATATACTTCCTTTTCACCTTGAGAAAGGTTTATCCGGAGATATATTAAAATACAATTTTATTACGCCATTTTTTGCCGGGCTACTTGTCGTATTGTTATTTCGTCTCTTATGCTTATTTTACCTTAAATCGACATTAGGTATGAAAATGCTGCGCTTGCAGTTTGATAAAAAAGATTTTTCAGTGATTAAGTACGACTCAGGACTATATATGTTCGCATTTTCATTAATCTTGTTCAATCTTGAAAGAAATTTTGCTTCACCTTGCTGTGGGAGGTTGGATCCGATTTCCGTGTTTACGATGATGATAATATATCCCTTGATTATTGCAGGAATTATTGCTGGAAGTATTTTATTTATAAACAGAAATAAAAGTATAAAAATAATTAACTGTAACTAATACTAATAACTTATTAAAACTAAATTCCTCTATAATGCGAAAAAGTTCATCCAAAGTAATTTGGATTCTCTGTTTTTTCAGAAGCTTTATTCTTCTTATCTCTTTTCTTTTTTTCTTTTTCAAGTTTTTCAAGAACAGCAGGCTTAGTTATTTTTCCAAACCTTTCCTCATAACTCTTGACGTTTTTATCAAGCATCTCAAGAAGGCTTTTTGCAGTGTAAACGTCAAGCACAACTACATTATGCTTAAGCACTAATGGCTGGAAATCTTTTGCCCTGATATCTGCCCTTGGTGTCACATTCTTAAAGTCAAGAATGAACCTTAGTGGATTATATATTACAGCTAATTCATCTGCATAAAAAGAATCACCATTTACAATATCAATTTTTACTTCACTTGGTACGCCTGATTCCATTATATCACCCTGTTTTGAATTTGTTAATGCTATTAATCTGAATAAATTTATAAATTGAATTGTTGCAATAATTTTTCACGCATATTTTTTCAAACTCAGATTTCCCCGAAGTAACAGCGCATCATTGGTAAGATTGCATAAAATGATTGCTTTTTGATGTAATGTTAACATACAATTAGGAAATCTGTAAATATTTTGACATCAAAAACCTGTATTTTTCAAAAAAGAACATA
>JAZDLQ010000022.1:0-2232 GCA_043801855.1 archaeon
TACTGTGATTCCGTCTTTAGCGCAATCCAAAGCAACTTCTCTTGTAAGCTCAGTAATGGCTCCTTTTGACGCACAATAAGCGCTTATTCCTGGAAAACCAACAAGACCGGCAATTGAGGAAATATTTATTATTCTTCCACCCTTACCTTGTTTTCTCATCTGTTCAAGTGCATATTTTATTCCGAAAAAAACTCCTTTAAGGTTAACTGCCATTTCTTTATCCCAGTCCTTCTCTGTTAGGTCTTTTACACCTCCGGAAATAAGAATTCCTGCGTTGTTTACTAGTATATCTAGTTTCCCAAATTTTTTAACTGATTTATTAACAAGATCTTTCATATGCCTATTTTTTGAGACATCTGCTTTTACAAATATTGCATCGCTCCCCAGCCTTTTTATTTCACCAACAACTTCCTTTCCATCACTATCTTCTTTATAATTGCTGACAACAACTTTGCATCCTTCTTTTGCAAAAGCAATTGCAATACCTTTTCCAATGCCTCTATTGGATCCTGTTACGATTGCAACTTTTCCTTCTAATCTTTTCATTTCATTCACCTCTATGCTTTTACCCTATAAGCCTATATTTAAAAGTTGTTCGTATCTTTAGGAACCAATAGGCCTAAAAATCTCACCACTTTCTAGGTTGCAGGGCTTTTCAACTGACGATTTACAGACTCCATCTTCTAATCCCTTTTTGCATTCAGGACAAACTTTGTCATATTCCCCTTTTGCAATCATATCATCACAATAACAGCTTCCATCTTCCCAAAGCCAATTGCCTAGGTAACACATAGTACATGGAGGTTCAATGCAGCATTTATATTTTCCCTCACTTTCCGCTTCTTTAATTAAGAGGCTTAATTCAGAAAGTACTTTTTCCCTTCTATCTCCAGAAGTAAATTCTCTTTTGTATTCAGTCAATATTAATGGAGATATGAGGAATAACAAGAAAAAAAATAAAAATATTTTTTTCATTTTATGCTATTTTATCCTCAACTAATTCGCAGCCTGTTAACGAACCCAATCTTTCAATGCTTTGCTCACCAGTATAAATCTTGTTATCAATAATCCATGTTGGATAACCTTCTATCCCTGCTTTTAAACATTCATCTTTATTCCAGTCGCAGTCAATGTAATTAACATATTGAAATGAATTGCCAAACATTTCCTTCTGGGCTTTGCAATGGGAGCACCAGTCTGTTCCATACATTTTTGCCCCATTTTCTGTCAAGCATTTAGCAAATGAATCATATTTGCCAGGGCCAGAGTTCTTAGAGCACCCAGTTGATACTAATGAAACAACTAAAATCAATAAAAAACAAAAAGTAATTTTCGAGTTCATTTTGCAAGTCCCTCATCAATTATTTGTTTAAAGTTCTCAAATGGCTGTGCTCCTACAACTAGTTTTCCATTTATAACAAATCCAGGTGTTCCAGTAATTCCTGCAGCTTGACCATCCTGCGTATCCTTAGCAATCTCTGATGCCATTTTTCCAGAATCAATGCATTCATTAAATTTACTTGCATCCAAGCCTATATCTTTAGCAAATTGCTTGAATGAGTCAATACCTCCGCTAACACCTTGTTCAAACAGCTTGTCATGCATTTCCCAGAATTTTCCTTGTTCTCCTGCACATTCTGCTGCTTCTGCTGCTTTTTGAGCATTAACATGGAATCCTAATGGAAAGTCTCTATAAATAAATTTTACTTTTCCTGTTTCTATATATTCTTTTTCTATTTGCCCAAAGGTTTGTTGATAAAATCTTGCACAGTAAGGACATTCAAAATCACTCCATTCGACAATCGTTACTGGTGCATTTTTATCTCCTTTCACAGCATCATCATCTACTAATGATTTCATATCCAATGATGGCGCAGTCGGCTGAGTAGGCTGTGCTTCTTGAGTTATACCCTGTACTTTTGATTTAGAACCTCCAAAACCTCCAGTATATATTGATATGACTAATAAAATCACTAATATGCCGGATATAACCTGCCATATAGTTAATTTGTCTATTGCTATAGAATCTGATTTTTTACTTTCTTTATGGTGATCTTCACCCTGATGAGTCTCATGTTCTTCCATTTTACGCCTCATAATTTTTTCATCTTTAACAGCAATGAATTTGATACCACTGAAACTGAGCTTAAAGCCATAGCCCCTCCAGCAATCATAGGATTCAATAGCCCTAAAGCTGCGATTGGAATTCCCAGGATGTTATAGAATAAAGCC
>JAZDLQ010000024.1:0-2124 GCA_043801855.1 archaeon
GAAAATAAATAATATTATGATTACAGGAGGTGGTGTGACAG
Source organism: archaeon (assembly GCA_043801855.1). GTDB lineage: Archaea > Nanobdellota > Nanobdellia > Woesearchaeales > GW2011-AR15 > CAYTWW01. The sequence goes on from JAZDLQ010000024.1 coordinate 42, forward strand.
GTTCAGAGCTATTGAGTCTAATTGAAAACAGCGGAACAAAAATTAAGCTTATTGAGAAGGACAAGAAAAAATGCGCAGAACTAAGCAAAAGATTTAGGAACAGCCTTATCTTATATGGGGATGCAACTGACTTAAACCTTCTTCGTTCAGAAAAAATAGAAAGAATCGATTGTTTTATTGCAATAACAGGAGATGATGAGGAAAATGTGATGATATCGCTGCTTGCAAAGCAGCATGGAGCAAAAAAAGTGATTACAAAAATAAGCAAAGACTATGAGGAAGACATAATATCAAAAATAGGGCTGGATGCTGCTGTTAACCTAAGCAAGATAACTGCAAACAGGATACTTAAATTTGTCAGAAGAGAAGAGCTTTTGGCCCTCTCAATTCTGGATAAAGAACTGGCAATAATGGAATTTATTGTGAGCCCTAATTCAAGGATTGTTAAAAAGCCTGTTAAAGATGCTCAGTTCATCAAAGGGGCAATAATAGGAGCAGTAATTCGCAATGAAGAAACATTTTTCCCAAGGAACAAATTTAAAATAGAGCCAAACGATAAAGTTTTGGTATTTGCCCGCAAGAAAGCTGCTTCCGCTGTGGAAAGATACTTCAAAGGGTAAAATGAGAAATACTTTGCTTTACTTTCTCGGCTATGTCCTTACGCTGATTGGAATCAGCCTTTTTATCCCATCAATTGTAAGCTTTTATTTCAAAGAGCCTTATACTAATCTTTTTATATCATTAGGAATCACTGTAAGTATAGTTGGGCTGGTTCTAAAGCATCTTTTCAAAAAATCTGATAATGCCAGCTTTAAGACTATAATCCTAACAGTTGTTTTTGGATGGATTTTAATAACCACTATAGGCTCTTTGCCCTACTTAATGTCAGGAGTTGTTCAAAATCCGGCAGATGCTTTTTTTGAATCGATGTCAGGGTTCACAACTACTGGAGCCACAATTTTAACAGATATAGAATCAGTGCCATATTCTGTTTTATTCTGGAGATCATTAACGCATTGGATTGGAGGCATGGGGATAATTCTTTTGATCATTACTATACTGCCATCGTTTGGCGTGCAGGGAGCGCAGCTCTTCCAGGCAGAAGTTTCTGGCGGCTCTATAAACAAGAAAATCTCTCCACGAATCAAGAAAACAGCTGTACTCTTATGGGCAACCTATATAACCATTACTCTTGTTGAAATTGCCCTGTTAATGTTTGGAGGCCTAAGTTTATATGATGCAACTATACACTCATTTGGAACAGTTGCTACTGGAGGATTTTCATCAAAAAATGCCAGTGTAGGTTTTTATGACAGCCCTTATGTCCAATATGTAATTATTATTTTCATGTTTCTTTCAGGACTTAACTTTATACTGTACTGCAGATTCATTTTAGGCGATAGAACAGCTTTATTCAAAAACACAGAAGCAAGATTTTACACATTAATCATACTCATTTTTACAGGAATAATAACTTTTGATTTATGGGGCAAGGCCTATCATACTTTAGAGCAGGCATTCAGGGCTTCCTTATTCCAAGTTACATCAATCATTACTACAACAGGATATATAACAGCTGATTTTGACAATTGGTCAAGCCTTGCAAAGATGCTTTTATTTGCTGCAATGTTTATTGGAGGATGCGCAGGCTCAACAGGAAGCTCAATAAAAGTAATAAGGGTTTATATAACTCTAAAGACAGTATTTGTAGAGCTGTTAAGGGTAGTGCATCCGTCTGCATTCAAAAATGTCTACATTGATGGGGAAATGGTAAATCACAAAGTAGTAAGGAATATAGTCCGTTTTGTTATTTTATACTTGGCTGTATTTGCAATAGGCAGTATAATTATGTCTTCATTTGGGCTTGACATGGTGTCTTCTATGAGCGCAACAGCAGCAACACTTGGCAATGTAGGCCCTGGCCTAGGCTTAGTGGGTGCTGTAGAGACATATGCATTTCTTCCAGCAGCTGCAAAAATAATACTAAGTTTCTTAATGTTGATAGGAAGGTTAGAAATAATTACTGTTATTCTTTTGTTCTCACGCGCTTTCTGGGAAAGTTGATAATAAATTGTTGAAGCTC